>NC_019695.1:2706768-3007520 GCF_000317125.1 Chroococcidiopsis thermalis PCC 7203 | reverse complement strand
AGACAGTTTATGGATTGGGATATCGGTTGAAGGCGGAAGAACGGGAGTCGGGAGTCGTAGGGGCGGGTTTATCAAAAGATTCACAGCTTACATCAATAGATCTTTGCTCAAAACCCACCTGTACAGGGGAGTCGGGGAGGGACAAGGGAGACAAGGGAGACAAGGGGGACAAGGGAGACAAGGGGGACAAGGGAGACAAGGGAGACAAGGGGGACAAGGGGAACAAGAAGGACAAGGGAGACAAGGGGGACAAGGGAGACAAGGGAGACAAGGGGGACAAGGAAGCAACTACCAACTACCAACTACCAACTACCAATTACCAATTACCAATTACCCAATCCCAAATTCCAACAGAATTAATCCCTTTATGGGAACGACATCGAGAAAAATATATCAATCGGATTGAAGTGATAGAACAGGCGATCGCATCTGTCAAGCAAGAGTGTCTCGATCCTCAACTACAATCCCAAGCAGCGAAAGAAGCGCATACTTTAATCGGCTCTCTCGGTAGTTTTGGTTTAATTGCCGCTTCTCAATTGTGTCGCCAAATTGAACGAGAATTATCTGATGAAACTCAATTAACTCAAGAGCGTATAGAGCATCTTTCAACACTTGTCGCCGCATTACGGCAAAATTTGAACGCTGTAGAAGAAGTCAAAAGTCAAAAGTCAGAAGTCAAAACTCAATTTTCCCCACCAACTACCAACTACCAACTACCAACTACCAAATTACTAGTTGTAGACAGCGATCCCGAGATCGCGCAAGCTGTAACAACAGAAGCTACAGCGGCGGGAATGGAGGTAGTTGTGGCAGGGGATTTGTCTCAGGCACGCTCGGCAATCGCCTATACTAAACCTGATGCAGTACTGCTCGACCTCTACTTTTGCCAAAATCGGGTGCATGGTTTGCAGTTTTTGTCAACTCTAGCAAACGCACAGCCACCGATACCTACGATTGTCCTGACTGCGCCACAGAGTTTTGCCGATCGCGTGGAAGCAGCTCGGTTAGGGGCGCGGAGTTTTTTGCAAAAGCCAGTACCACCAGCTCAAGCGATCGCGGCGATCGCGCAAGTTTTGCAAGCATCCACAACTCCAGAAGCAAAGTTAATGCTTGTGGATGACGATCCGCAGTTACTGGAAAGATTGCAGGTATTACTAGAACCTTGGGGATTCAGACTGACCTTGCTTACAGATCCTCAGCAATTTTGGCATTATTTGGCAAACTTTCGCCCCGATCTGCTAATTTTAGACATAGAGATGCCACAATTGAGCGGTATCGACCTCTGCCAAGTGGTACGCAACGATCCCCAGTGGAGCGAACTGCCAATTATATTTCTATCCGCTCGTACTGATGCTGAGACAATTCATCGAGTTTTTACGATTGGTGCTGACGATTACGTAAATAAGCCAGTTATCGGACCCGAACTCGTTGCCAGAGTACTAAATCGCTTAGAGCGTAGTAAAATTCGTCACCAAATGTTACAGCTCCAGAATGCACAATTAATGAAAAGCGAGTAGTGCGTGGTGCGCAATCTGAAGTACAAATGACAAATGATAACTGATAGCTAACAAATGACAAATGGAATTACCAGTCGATTGAGTTTAGCGCTGTTATATTTGCTAACTCTATTGTGTTTAGGCTGGGTTTCTTTCTACTCCTTAACAGAGTGGAGGGTAACAGTCGATCGCCAAGTCAATCTGCAAATGGAAGTAGCAGTATCGACTACACCAGCAACTGCACCAGAGATCGTTGCCCAACAACAATTGTTGCAGCAGACGGCGCGGGAAGCTAAAAAACGGGCTGACAATGCGATCGCCGTGTCTCTAGTTAGTTTCGGTTTCAGCGCAATCGGATTTTTATTAGTCTATTACCTCTTAAATTTACAACTACAGCGAGAACTTGCCGAACGCCAGCGTGCAGAAGAGGCTCTACGTCAAGCTGAAACTAAGTATCGTAGTATTTTTGAAAATGCGATCGAAGGAATTTTTCAAACAACACCAGATGGGCGATATTTGACGGCAAATCCCATGCTGGCAAAGATTTACGGTTATTCCTCTCCCGCCGAACTGATGGCGAATATCTCTGACTTGGGGCAACAACTTTACGTCAATCCCAACCGTCGGACTGAGTTCATTCGCCTACTACAACAGCACGACACCGTAGCGGGGTTTGAGTCTCAAGTCTATCGTCAAGATGGCAAGGCGATTTGGATTGCAGAACAGGCAAGAATTGTCAGAGATGATAACGGTAAGCCGCTTTACTATGAAGGTATTGTCGAAGATATTACCGAGCGCAAACATGCAGAAGAAGAACGGGCAAAGCTGATTGCTATCCTCGAAGCAACTTTAGATTTTGTCGCTACTGCCGATCTAGACGAACGAGTAAATTATTTAAATAGCTCTGCTTGTAAAGTTTTTGGTTGCGATCGCGATCGCGATTTCACGAACTTGCATCTGAGCAATCTTCACCCTACTTGGGCTTACGACCTCTTGCACCGCGAAGCAATTCCCACGGCAATTCAGGATGGCGTTTGGGTAGGTGAAACGGCAATTCTGAGTCACGATGGACGCGAAATTCCAGTTTCACAACTATTGATCGCCCACAAATCCTCGCAGGGAAAGGTGAAGCTACTATCTACCATCGCCCGCGATATTACTCAGCGCTTGCAAATTGAAGCCTCGTTGCGAGAAGCAGAAAGACGTTGGCGGAGTTTGTTAGAGAATGTCCGATTAGTCGTGGTAGGACTCGATCGCCAAGGAATTGTCGAGTATGTCAATCCATTCTTTCTTGAATTGGTAGAATATACCTCAGAGGAGGTTTTGGGCAAGAATTGGTATGAAGTGTTCTTACCACCTCATCAGCGTCAGCGCGTGCAGGAGCATTTTCTGCAATTACAGCAACAAGGCTTGCACAACTACTATCAAAATTCGATTTTGACTAAATCTGGGCAAGAAAGGTTAATTGCTTGGAATAACACGATCTTGCGCGATTTACAGGGTGAGGCGATCGCGACTCTCAGTATTGGGGAAGATATTACGGAACGTTACGCGATCGAACGCATGAAAGATGAGTTTGTTTCTGTTGTCAGTCACGAACTCCGCACGCCTTTAACCTCAATTCACGGGGCGCTAAATTTATTATCTAGCGGTCTAATTGACGCTCATAGCGATCGCGGACGGCGCGTGATTGATATAGCTTCTGAGGGAGCCGATCGCTTGGTGCGACTGGTGAACGATATTCTGGAGTTGGAACGCTTGGAATCGGGAAAAATTAGTTTATTGCAGCGATCGTGCAACGCGGCTGATTTATTAGAAAAAGCAACGGATTTGATGCAGGTGATGGCAAATCGTGCCAAAGTTACTCTATCTGTTTATTCCCAAGATATTCAACTCAACGTCGATGGCGATCGCATTATTCAAGTCTTAACTAATCTCCTTGGTAATGCAATTAAATTTTCTCCAGAAGGCTCCACAGTTGAGTTAAGTGTTGAAGCGATCGAAGGTGGTGAGAATTCGGAGTTCGGAGTTTTGAATTCAGAGTTAAATTCTGCCTCAGCTTCCCTATCAACAAATATTCTCTTCACCGTTAAAGATCGGGGGCGTGGTATCCCAGAGGATAAGATTGAAAGTATTTTCGAGCGTTTTCATCAAGTTGATGCCTCCGATTCCCGAAAAAAAGGTGGCACGGGACTCGGGTTAGCAATCTGCCGTAGCATTATACAGCAGCATGGTGGACGAATTTGGGCAGAGAGCGTGTTAGGTGAAGGAAGTCGTTTTTATTTCACGCTACCAAGTAAGTAAAGTGGGCGATGCCCACCTTGCTATTGTTCCTACCAAGTATGTAAAGTGGGCGATGCCCACCTTGCTATTGTTCCCCCCTTTATAAGGGGGGTTAGGGGGGATCTCCAAGCGCTTTCTTGGCATCACCGACGAAAAGTATTAGGGTGGGTAATGCCCTACTAGACTAGGTCTTTTAACTAGATCGAAGCACTGGCAAAGGGATTTTCTCCACCAGCGAGACTAGCAAAAAAGTCTTGATAATTACCGGACAAGGAACTGCTATCACCAGTGACAGGTGCAGCTCCACCAATATCAAAGGTGAATAATGGCTCTGTTTCTCCGTTGACTACAAGACTGAGTTGACCACCAAATAAACCGTCAGTTGCGGGTTCAAAATTGAATTGAAAATTGCTATCGCTGTTACCTTCATTGACGTTAGTTAGAGAGTCATTGCTTAAATTAGCAAAAACATCCTGTACCCCAGTTCCAATCAGGTCTGCTTGTGCGTCAATGCTTGCTGCAACATCATCTGGAAGTTCGGGTGAATTTCCTTCTGTTGTATTCGCATTTGCAAGAATTTCGTTCAGTGCTTCTGCAAACCCCGTACTAGCAGACGAGCGAAATTCATTAATAGTATCCTGGGCAAATTGTGGGAGTTCAAACTCCATGATTTATCTCCTGATTTTTGGACAAATTGGCAACACAACCTAAGCGCGATCGCATTGCCAAGCCTGAAGTTGTTTGCCGAAGATGTTCTGAAAATGTTCTACGGCAAAGCTTTAGCCCAAGCCCTCGAACGTATAGTTTGGGTTGTTATAATCTGGAAGGTTCGTAGCAGTATCTATGGTTTCTTGAGTCGCGCCCCCAGAACCAAATAAACTGCTCACGCCCGTGCTAATATCAAAGCCGATCTCTTGGCTGGGTTGGCTGCTACCAAGTGAAATCGGTTCGCTGTCACTACTAAGAGGGAAAGCCCAGTCTTCATTACCGATCGCGCTGCCATCACTGCCGATCTCAAGACGATTTCCTAGAAGAGTGCTGTTACTAACATCGGCAGTGTTACCACTACCGAGAATGTTGTTATTGCTGCCTTCGGGCATATTGGCATTGCCAAGAACGGTATTGCTCTCACCTAATTGCCAGTTGCCGTTACCGTTGGTTTGGTTATCAGTACCAAAATTCCAGTTCCCGTTACCAGTACTTGTATTGCCATCGGCATAATTCCAGTTGCCATTACCATTGGTTTGACTGTCACTGCTGAAATTCCAGTTACCATTACCATCGGTTGTGTTGTTACTTCCAAGGTTCCAGTTCCCATTGCCGCTACCAGTGTTACCAGTAGAATCTGAATCGGACTCTAAATTATTGACATCTAAGATAAAGTTGTCACTGTCAAAGGGTACGGGTTGGTCGGTTTCAATTTCTGGTAAGGAGGGAAGAGTATCGCCAAACGGCAAATTATCGGGGAGATTGCTAGCTTGGGGGTTGTTTTCAGCATTGCCACCAGCAAAAGGATTATTATTATCTGATTCCGTATCTCCACCAGAAAAGGGATCGCTACTACCACCAGAGAGGTTACTACTTTCATCTAAGGTGTTGCCTTCACTGGATTGTAACTGACCGTCTTGAAATGCCCAGTTACTATTACCTGTAAAGTTGTTAGAGCTAGTTTCCGGTTGCGATGTGGTTTGATTATCTGAAGTTGCCATCAAAAAACCTCCGACTGTTTACACCAATTGCTCAATTCCCTCGAACATCAAGCAGACTAATTAAAGCCCTACTTAAAAAAATGTTCGTCTTCAATCAATTTGCGAACGGATATCATCAATTCATTCAAAATATTCGCTTCTTAAAGACCAAGAAAATACCGCATCAATCATTAGTTTTCACTGAGAATGAACTCGCGACAAAATTGATGCGATCGCTACATCAAAATGCAATATTCGTCTGTAATTTAAATGATTTGCAAAACGACTCTATTAGATTTTTCGCGCTGTCTTCTTGAAGCAAAGCGACCTTCAAAACTTGCTTCTACACTTAAACTTTTTGTTGCAAGAACTTAGCGAATAAATTTGGCAAAATATCGATCTCATAATACTTTAAAGCCGCACTCTATTAGTAGGCAGATGCCCATTATTCAGAGAGCAAATTCAACAAGACAACCTAGTGGCTATCAAGCATATGTCTGTTAGTCTATAAAATTTATAAACTGTGTGAAATGAGTAAAGTTTGGATTGAGTTGTTAATTTTTTCGATTTGAGAAGTTACTTCAGATTGGCTTAATTGATGAGATTGAGTAGTGCTTTGGGGTGATTTACTATTGGTTTAGCAATCCATCATTTGCTACTTTTGTCAACAAGCTTTTGGTGATTTCTTCCCACTCGCGATCGAGATCGATATGAGCGGGCGATCGCCCGCTGCGCTTATACCAATAACGAGCATTACTCAAGTCACCTTCTTGACGGTGTAAATGAGCGTGAACCCAAGCACTATCAGCGTCAGCTTCATCTTGGATCGGTACGTGCGCTCGTTCCCAATCTCCTTGCTTAGCGTACCAAAGTGCTTGCAAAGGTAAAGGGAGATCGCGAGCAGTAACCAGTGACCAGTGACCAATGACCAGTTAATTCTCTACTTACGACTTACAACTTCGACTAGCCTATCAAACTGCTGGGCGAGTAATTCTCCAGCTGCAGTACTATCTACAGGTTGAGAGAAATAATATCCTTGCCCAAATTTACATTTGAGTCCTCGCAGACGGGCAAGCTGTTCTAAAGTTTCTATTCCTTCAGCCACGACTTCCATGTCTAGGGCGCGGGCAAGCATGATTGTAGCGCGAACGATCTCCCAACTTTGATAGCATTTACCGATTCGGCAAACGAAGGAACGGTCTAGCTTGAGGATATTTATCGGAAACCGTTGTAAGTAACTTAAGGAAGAATAACCCGTGCCGAAGTCATCTAGGGCTAGGGAGACTCCCAAAGCGTTGAGTTCTTCCATCAAAGCCGCGATTGCTTCAGGGTGTTCCATCAGTACGCTTTCAGTCAGTTCTAGTTGCAAACTCTTTGCGTCGAGTCCAGTGGCTTGTAATATTTGAATAATCTGTTTTCCTACTTGCGGTTGAGTAAACTGCGGTGCAGAAAAGTTGACACTGATTTTGAACGGCACGTTCATGGCAAATTGTGCTTGCCAAAGTTGCATTTGCAGGCAAGCTTGCTGCAATACCCACCAGCCAATCGGCACAATTAACCCTGTCTCTTCGGCAATTGGAATAAATTCTGCTGGAGAGATTGCACCCCTTTGGGGATGCTGCCAACGTACGAGTGCTTCAAAACCAACAATTTTTTGGTTGACTAGCGAAACTATCGGTTGATAGTGCAAATGCAATTCCTGGTTGTCAATTGCCCGTCGCAAGTCAGTTTCTAATTGAAATAGTGCTACGACGCGATCGCGCATGGAGGTATCGAAAACTTCATACCGTGCTTTCCCGCCAGCTTTGGCGCGGTACATAGCAGTATCGGCATCGCGCAATAAATCTTCTGGTTGGCGATATTCTCTGGTATTGGCGATCGCGCCAATGCTTGTGGTGGCAAAAATCTCATTACCATCTAACCGAAAAGGTAACTTAAGTGCCAGTTGTATCCGTTTGATCATCTCAGTGGGATCGCTACAATTCTCTAGCACCATTGCAAACTCATCGCCGCCTAGACGAGCCAGAGTATCTCCCGTGCGGATCTGCGCTCTTAGTCTTTGAGCGATCCCAATCAACAACCGATCGCCAAGCATATGTCCTAAACTATCATTGATTGCCTTGAAGCGATCGAGGTCTAAAAACAAAACTGCAAAACTATAGTCTGCTTGCTGTTGTTGCAACCTCAGTGCTTGCTCCAACCGCATCATAAATAGGGCGCGATTTGCTAGACCCGTGAGGGAATCGTGAAAGGCTTCGTGTTGTAATTGTTGCTCTATTTGTTTGCGCTTAGTAATGTCGTGGACGATGATACAAAAAACATCTTTGCCGTTGCGAGTAATTAAGTTCGCGTTAATTTCAACATCGACTAGTATTCCATCCTGACGGCGATATTGTTGTTCGCCTGTAAAGTAACGCTCTACCTGCAATGCTAAGATAAAGCGCTCTACCACTGCTTGATTTTCAGCAACTAAATCGAATAGTGTCAACTGGAGTAGTTGACCGGAATGATAGCCGAGGAAATTTTCAAATGTAGCATTGGCTTCAATAATTTGTTTGGTACTGGCATTGACTAAAAAGATACTTTGAGAAGCCTTGGCAACTAAATGACGGTATTCTTCACTTTCTTGCCATTTACGCTCGGAGGCTACTAATTTTTCTATAAGTTGAAAAATAATTGTTGCAAAAATTATTGCAACGATCGCTAGTAAAATTGTTAAATAATACCAACTTGTCCGACCTTGATGATATATTTCCCTGGCAATAGCAACGCGCAAAATTGCCGCAGGTTTACCGTAAATATCTGGTAGCAAAGCGTAACCAGCAATTGTATTTTTGTCGATCGGACGTACGAGAATTTTGTTAGTTGGTGATAATAAATTTCGCATTGCCTGAAAATCAGTAGGCAGATCGGCGCGATCGATTGCACGTACGGAAAGCGGCAGGCGGGTAGACTTGGATAAAGTGGCGATCGTTCCAGCATTGAGATAACGCCCAAAAATGAGCGAACCGCGAATCGGTCCTTTATCTTCACTAGACAAAATTGGTTGCGCTCCGACTAAAATTAATCCTTCTGGTAGATTGACAATACCTACTGTGCCACTTTCTATAGTCTTGTGGCGCACCAGTGGAGATTGTGGCACTAGATGAGGTTTCAATGCTGGAGAAATTGACTTGTATTTCTGAGCGTTTAAGTCAAAACCAGTTCCGTAAACTATTTTGCCTGAAGGCTGAACGTAGAGAACTAAATTGAGTTTGAGTGCTAGCAATCCTGCTGGGTAGAGATTAGAGTCGATATAATCTTGGTTCCGATCTAGGACAAAATTATAAGTATCGTTCCAGCTTGCCCAATCATCAATATGAATGCTCAAATCTTTTTTGGATTGAGTAAAAGCACTTAAAACTCCTTCTACTGCTTGGCGAGTATGCCGTTCTTCTGCTTGGTGCAGATTCTTGAACAAAATAACTGATGCTGTCGCATACAATACTCCAATCAGACTGGTGAATGCTACACCGATGGGGAATAATGTCTTTTTGGATTTCATGCGATCGCTTTACTGAGTAAAAATATTTCGTTCGGGTTAAGTAAAAATTGTTTTAACTGCTACAAATACTACAATCATAAGCCTATCTAGATCTAGCTATCAAGCGTATAATTGCGAAGTTCATTGTTAATTTACTTGTCTTTTTACGTATGTTTACTGAAAGATATGTTGCGCAAAGATGCAAAAAATTGCTAGCGGCTTTGCACGAAAACTTTCCCACGGTGGGGGAACCCTCCCACGGAAGTGCTTAAGTTTTGACGCGCTCTCAATTGGGCGAACCGCGTTATTTTACGATTGCATCTAGAATATTCTCTGTTCCAAAGCGTACCACATCAGTACAGAGTAAACCAGTCTCGGCTTGAGCTTGTTCGATTGCCTGTCGTGCCGTGGCAAGATCGAGATGAAATGTGTTGAGCGCGATCGCGGCAACTGGAACATCGGCAAATGCTCCTGCTGCTTTAGCTACCATTTCGTATAGTTGTACTACATCTGTTAAAGCTGGAATCGGTACGTGAGGATGGTTGCGAATGTGAGTTTGTCCGGCGCGATGGACTAACACTAAATGCGTTGGTTGCGTTCCCCGAATCAGGGGTAAGGTTGCGGTCGAACCTGGATGCAGTAACGATCCCTGCCCTTCTACAAAGACAATATCGCGATCGCTGCCGTGTTGCACGACCATTTGTTCTACTGCCCCTGCGGCAAAGTCAACTCGAATTGCATCTAGGGGAATACCATCGCCAGCAATCATCAGCCCTGCTTGTCCGGTCGCGATAAACTTAGAACGCAAGCCCCGTTGTTGACAGGCACGATCCAGTTCCAAACAAGCAGACATTTTACCTACGCCCATATCCGTACCCACAGCCAGCACTCGCCGACAAGCTAGCGTTTGCGCTTGTCCGCTGGCGATGGGTAAGTTAGGCGGTTCTTGTCTGACATCCCAAATCCACTGTCCTGGGCGTAAGTTTTGAAATTCTGGGATTGTGGCTAAGGGTGTGTGCAAACCATTCGCAATTGATAAACCTGCAAATACAGCTTGCTTGACTTCCTGCTGCCACTCTGGCGGTAAAATGCCTCCAGAAGGAGCAATACCAATGGCTAATATGTCTGGATTGTAAGCTAATGCTTCCTCAACGGAACCGACAATCGGGATGTCGCGGTTGATGCCAGAGACTACAGGTAGAGACTCTCCGGCACATTGGCGATCGATAACGGCGATAATTTGAGCCTGACTGTAGCGCAACAGAGCAAGTCCGGTTTTACCTTGACTGCCTTTAATACCGTCGTGCAAGAGAATGGCTACCCTACTTTCAGCCTGCAACCGCACTGCGTTCTACCCCCAATCCTGGTTTGCAATTTGGCAACAACCGCCCCGATCGGATTATTGCACCTACAAAGGGTTCTGCGGTTAAATTCAAATGACTATCTAAATCGAGATAGTCGGCTAGGGGTGCAAGGTGGGCGGCGGCTGTATTTGAGAGGGAACTGTCAGAATAGCAACCAAACATGACCTGTAACCCTAATGCTTTTGCCACTTGTACCATCCGCATTGCTTCTGACAAACCACCAGCTTTCATCAGTTTGATATTGATTCCGCGCACGCAGTTGGATAACTGAGGAATATCGCGACTTGTCATACAGCTTTCATCGACAAAAATCGGTAGAGGCGATCGCTGTTTTAATTGGGGTAAGTGTTTCTCTTCTCCCCTTGCTAGCGGTTGTTCTACATATTTAACATCATAGTCGGCTAACCACCGACACATGGCGATCGCGTCATCTAAATTCCAGCCGCCGTTGGCATCGACAAATAGCTCTAAAGTCGGAACTTCATCGCGGATTGCTGCTAACATTTCCCGATCCGCCTCAATTCCGGCTGGATTGCCCAACTTGATTTTGAAAATCTTGACTTCGATAAATTGCAACCAGTCTCTTACCCTTGCTACGGCTGCTTCTGGGGTATTAATCCCAATTGTGACTGAAGTTGGCACGATGCGATCGCAGTCTAACCCCCACAACTGCCACAGGGGTAATCCCGCCTTTTTCCCAATCCAATCGTGCAGCGCCATATCGATTGCAGCTTGGGCAGAGGATGGCATTGTTTGGATGATGTCACCAATTCGCTGCCGTTCCCAAGGATTCATGCTTTGTAACTGCGGTGCAATTGTTTGTATTGCCTCCAACAGCGTTTCGGTAGATTGCGGACGATCTCCGAGAGAAAATGGCGATGCTTCCCCCCAGCCTTCAATTCCATCCTGTGCGACTTTCACCCACACATTTGTCGTTTGGGCTGTCGTTCCCCGACTAATTGTTAAGGGAAAGCGCTTGCGGACGGTGAAAAGTTCGGCGCTGACGTGCATATGGGCGATCGCGTATTGTAATTAAGTCGCACTCATGCAGTGTAGCGTTAAATCAGGGAGCAGTTAACAGTTAACAGTTATCAGTGACCAGTAAACACAATAATTTTTCATATCTTGAGTTAGAGGCGATAGAGGCGATCGCATAGTTCGTGGTAGGTAGCTAAAAAGTAAATTACAAAATTCGTAGGGGCGCACAGCTGTGCGCCCCTACATAGATTATGCGTTCTTACCAGATTGCGATCGCTAAGCCTTTGCCTTTTGTGTTGGTGGTAGCACGACTTTTTTAGCTAAACCTAAAGCTTGTAAAGCCTGAATTGCCCACCATGTCATATCAATTTCCCACCACCGCCGTCCGGCTGGTGCTACATTAGGCTGAGCGTGGTGGTTGTTGTGCCAACCTTCCCCATAAGTTAAAAGTGCTGCCCACCAAAGATTGCGAGAATTGTCCTCTACCTCAAAATGACGATAACCGTATAAATGAGTCGCCGAGTTGATCAGCCAAGTGCTGTGCCAGAGTAATACGGCGCGGAGAAAGACACCATAGATGACAAAAGACCAGCCGCCGAGAAGGTATAGCAACACCGCCAATGGAATTTGCAACAGTAAGAAGTAGCGATCCAACCAGCGATAATACGGGTCGCGATCGAGGTCGGGGGCAAACTTTCGGTAATTATCGTAGATATAGAACTCCGATCGCGGGTACAGAATCCACAGCATGTGACTCCACCAAAAACCCCGCTTAGAAGAGTAAGGATCTTTGTCCACGTCCTCTGTATGAGCGTGATGTTGTCGATGTCCCGCTACCCAAAAGACGGGTCCTCCCTGCATGGCAAGCGCCCCGATGAAGGCGATCGCATATTCCAGCCACTTCGGTGTTATTTGCAAACTGCGGTGACTTAAGAGCCTGTGATAGCCTAAACAAATCCCAATGCTGCCAAATAGCCAGTGAAGAAATATCGTCACTCCCAAAGCCGACCAAGAAAAACACCAGGGAGCGAGCATTGCTACAACATGAAACGTGCCGAAAAACACCACATTGATCCAGCTGAGAGCAAGCGGCTGTTTACCCTCTGCAACTGAGCCTATAGTCATAATCTCTACTTTCAGTACTCAGCACTTAACAAACCTTTTGTCAGGAAATGCAAGTGCTACTTACAACCCCAGCTTAACAACGCAAAAATATAATTGCAAGTACTGCTTGCACGATTTGATAAATTTCTATCTTATGGCTACTCAACTAACTTCCACTCGACAGCGATTGATTGATGCGGCTTTGCAGTTGTTCTCGATTCAGGGAATCACCGAGACGACAACGCGGCAGATTGCCGAACTAGCGCAGGTGAACGAAGTCACCCTGTTTCGGCATTTTGGCAACAAGCAAGGGTTGTTGCTAGCAGCAATCTCAGAATCAGCAGTATTTAAAGATTTTGGCGAATCTCTGCGCGAGAAAGCGAGTCAAACAAGCAGTTTGCATCAGGCACTCAAAGATTATGCTAGCGATCGCTTGCAGGCTTTAGAGCAAGTGCCAGAGTTGGTATTATCTGTGGTAGGTGAATCCAGGCGCTATTCCAGCGAACATCAGCAAGTGATTGGCGAATATTTAACTCAAGCCAATCAGTATGTAGCTGAGTATATCGCCACTGTCATCGAGCGGGAACAATTACAAACTAATTTACCAGTTTCCCAGCTAGCTAGCTTACTCAATAGTTTGCTATTAGGATATGCCGCGATTCAATTTACAACAGGATTCCAAGCACTTTGGCAGAGTAGAGACGAGTTTTTAGAAAGTTTGGTTGAGTTATTCTTAAACCAGGTTGAAGCTGAAAGTAGTGTAGAGAAAATTATAGATTTACCTGCAAATTTAGTGCATACAATCCTCCAAAAAGCTAAGAAAATTGAACTACAAGATTATGCATTAATGTATGTCTTATTTGCCACGGGTTTATCAGCGTTAGAAATTGCAAACTTAGAAAGAGTACATCAAATAATCGATCGCGATCGCTATTTATTGCAAATTACTCAAGGTTCCGTGCGACAAGTCCCCGTGAATCAATGGATTTTGGGAAAGCGATACGGTTCCTATACTCGCAACCCCTTGACTCAGTGGCTCAAAAGCCGTAAAGACAATGAAGCAGCATTATTTTTAAATGATGCTGGTTTACCACTATCAGAAATAGAAATTCAGCAGCGCTGGCAGATAATTACTCAAGGATTACTCACGCCAGAAGGACAAGCACCAGTTATCGTCCAAACTCAACAAACATGGTGCGTGGAAATGTTGATGAAAGGCATGACTTTAGAAAATTTAAGTATGCTGACAGGACAGAGTTTAAAACAACTGAAACCTTACATTCAAAGAGTCAAAGAAAAAATAGCTATAGAACAAGCCATTCAACGCGATCGCGATTCTCAATAAACAAAACTTTACTCCCACGCACATTACATCTTTAGCGTTCCTCTTCGCGCCTTTGCGTCTAACGCTACGCTAACGGCTTCGCCTTCGCTATCGCTAACGCCTACGGCTGATGCGTGACATAAATTCAGCCTTAAATTTTAAATCAACCAAAACTCCCCTACGAATTCACAAAAACCACGCGATCGTTCTGAATCTCCACCCCATATTCCTCCAACCGCCTATACCATCCATCCCGCGTTCCAATCTCGCGAGAATTCTTCAACAAACCCAACTCTTCCTCTTGTCGAGTCAAATTAGCAAACTGTTCGGACAAAGGATAACGTTCGCTGACAAAAGTTTCCTTACGGTGCAGAATTGGTGGATTAGCAGCGCGATCGTAATCGCGATAAAATACCTTCAAATCCGGCAAATGAATTTGCATACTTGTATGTAAAGTTGGATGAGGATTTGTATCGAAATCTGGATAAAATAAATAAGAAATCTTTGGCTTATCCGTACAAAATTTGACCAGCGTTGCATCTTCCAAACGTCCGATAGTCCGACTCGCACAGCCTTCATAAATCCGCAGCAGTGGATCTAATTCTTCAATTGCCGAGACGTGAACGTATAAAGCTGTTGGTAAACGCTTTCCTATCTTGCTTTGCTGGCAGATTTTAGTAATAACTCCAGGCTTACCCAAACTGAAAAGCTTACGATCTGCTACCTCACAAGCTTCTTGATAACTGCCAAAAAAAGCTTTGATATCGTGGCGCAGTGCGGGTGATAACTTATTAAAACTGGGACGCTGACTGAATTGAGTTAACGCAAGATATACCAGAATATCTAAAGAACGACGATAGGCGATCGCATCCCATTCTGCTTCATCCGTGGCTTGTAAGATAACATTATAGGCGCGGCGGAAATTACCAAACTCAGTTATTAATTCTGCTTCCTCTGCTAACTCACCCTTGACAGGTAATCGTCCCCTTTCCGTGACAAAAGCCATCAAAGGCGCGAGTTGTTCTTGATAATCTTCAAATCGCTTGCTAGGAATGCGTATTCTTGGTGTGGTAGCGCGAGAACGAAAGCGTAAAGCCTTGAAACTCTCACGTTCTTGTTCGTCACGAAAGACATAATAGATTCCTAATGCGACTGGAACTGCATCGACGTTCAGGACTTCATCAATATATTTTTTCAGTTCCTCTTGGTCGTAATATTTTTGAAATGTATTGCGACTCGTAACAATGCCATCACCATACGCCATTTGATTGCTGCTGCGATCGTTAATCAGGACTTGCGCTGAGACGAGTAAAACTTTGCGGGTGAGTTCCCAGGCGTAAATTAAGGCTTGGCGGCGTTCCTCCAAATCTTCAATCACGTTGAGAACGTAGCCTAAATTGACAATATCTGCGGCAATACGGGGAGCATTGGGACGGTAGTAAGGATCCCAACCGCTGCTAGTGTATCCTAAATTGGCAACGCGATCGATATCTCCCCCATGACCGCAACCGTAATCGAAAAACGTGGTATCGTTATTTAGGATTGCAGATTCTATTGCCGATCGCACGGGACGAGATATTTCTACACGATAAATAGCCGCCCGATGGCGTTCGATCTCTGGTAATGTTGCGAGGTAGTTAGACTCGACCATGAGGTTGTAGGGCAATGGCAGTTAAGTCTTCTATCTTCTTTATATTAGGATCTCCTGCCAGATAACCGATACCCCGGTGTAGGTGCAAGCGGAATTGAGTTGCCAGGGTTTCTTTATCTATACCCAGATTATCGTTATAACAGCGTTGTTTAAGCGCGATCGCTAGGACATCTGACATTTCTCCCCCAAATACACGCCACGTCATCTCTACGTTGCTATCTGTAGGAATTGGTACGGGTGAGGGGGTAGTTGGTTCGGCGAGAGAACGACAAAAAGCCCAACGACACAATATATTCCATTGGTCGATCTTGGTATTGCGTTTGAGTTTGATCAGTTGTTCTTTTGCTGTTTGGGACAGGCGGATGCGATCGATTGGTGACTCCATAGCAGTAGATGGTAATTGGTAATTGGTAATTGGTCGCCTGTAACCCTTAAGTTTTGACTTTTGACTTTTGACTTTTAACTTTTGACTTACCAGAAGTAGCCAGGTTCTATCGTTGTTTGTCGTTCTGTTGGATCGTATTTTAAAAGATATTCGCGGGCGATCGCTTCGTTTTGGCGTAGGGTGTGGACTTCTTTTTCCCCAATTTCGGTGTCGGTGGAAAGGAGGATGACTTGGTGACTGGCGGAGGGGAAGTAGCGTTCGACGAGATTTTGGCGGTGGGAGGAGTCTAAGCGTCCGAGGGGGGTATCTATGGCGATGGGTAAGCGTCGTCCAGAGACTCTGGCGAGTCCCCACAAAAATGCGATCGCTAGAAGTTGTTTTTCTCCGGCTGAGAGGCGATGTTTGGGGACTGGTTTCCCTTGTAAGTCGTAGAGGGAAAGGCTAAAGGTATTGGTAGCGATCGCAATTCGATGTACTAAATCTGATTTATGCAATAAATAGCGGAAGCATTCTGTTACTTCTACTTCTAATTTATTTAGTTTCCTTAAGGTTAAACGTTCGCGAAACAGTTTTAGGGTTTCTTGGACTTTTGATGCGGATGTAATAACGTGTTCGGTATTTTTGCGATCGATGGTTTGTTCGGTATATTCATTTAAGTCTTTTTTCGTTTGTGCGATCGCGGTTTCTAATTCTAGAATGCGGCGTTTGGCTGTTTCACAGTTTGCTTTTATATCTGTAACTCTATTTTGTGCTGTTTGTAGCGTTTCTACTAATTGCTGATAAGCTTCTGGCGAGGCTGCTGTTTGTAATTGTCTTTCGAGATCGACGATTTCTGCTGCTTGTTGTTCGAGTATCGTTTGCTGCTGTTGTGCGGAGTTTTTTGCAATTGGTAAAGCAGAGTTGAGTAAATTAGTGAGGTAATCTAGCGTTTCGCGATCGCTTTGCAACCAGGAAGATTCTTGTAGAGACGTTCCATGGAACGTCTCTACATCTTGTTCGAGCAATATTTTGATTTTATCTAATTGTTCCGCTGTAATATTTATGTTAGAAATTTGTGTTAATAAACGTTGGTTTCGTTCTAATAATATATCTTGTGCTACTTGCGATCGCGCTCGGTTTATTTCAGTTTCTGCTTGCGATCGCGCTTGTTCTAGGAGTGGTGTAATTAAAGCAAGAGGTAACACGTCAGATGCTAATTCTCTCATAGCTTGACGCGCTGTTTCTGCGGTTGCGTTTTTGGTTTGATGCTGTTGTTCTAATTGGCTGCGATCGGCTGCTATTTTACCACCTTCAGCGAGAAATTTGTTAAATGTTTCTTGCCGTTCTTTTTCTGCTAATGTTAAGTCGTCTTGCAAAGATATTAACTGTAAATTTTCTGCATTTTGTTTATCTTGCAATACCTTCAATTTTTCTTCTATTTCTTCTAAATTGACTACATCCTTTGCATCAGCTATTTCTTTGCGTTTGCGATTGACTAAAATTTCTAAATCTACCGCTAATCGTTCCGACAACTCCAATCCTAACAATCCGCGAATAGCCTCAACTACCACAAGTGGAGGTGTTTCTTGTTCTGCTAATTCTTTAATTTGTTCGCCATCGAATAGAAATAAATTAGAAATTCCTAGAGGTAGTAAGTTTTCAATATATTCGTCCCAGATGCTAACTAAACCACTATTTAGCCATTCATCATCATTCAAAATCCCCAAAACATCCTTGCCATCTTTAGGGTTTTTCTCCCAAGTTCTAACGATTCGATAAACTACAGGTTTGTCATTTTCAATATGTCCGAAAGCTAATTCAATTCGAGTTTTTTCAGTTGGTGACGTATGGCTGTTAACGCACTGAGTTAGAAAGTCACTATAGCTTAAACTACCTCTGGTAGAACATTGAGCGCGATGTCCATAAAGTGCGAGGCGAATCGCATCCATTAAAGTTGTTTTTCCACCCCCATTCATTCCACCTAAGAGGAGAATTGGGCGTGAGATATTCTCAGTTTCAGCTTCACTAAATGGACTTAAGTTGATGACTTGCGTGCCTTGATATGGACCGAAGTTTTGTAATACGAGTTCGAGTAAAATCATTTCTTAAACTTAAAATTCCCCCAACTCATCGGCTTATCGTCCTCTACATCCACTGCATCCCCTAAAGTTAGCTGCTTTACCTTATCGACATCGCCTTTACCAACAGCATCCTTTAAATCTCGCTTGAAATGAGCATTTTTAATTGCTTCATCTTGAGAGCGAGAACTACTTTTAAAACATTTCTCTAGCGCGTCGTAAATACCTACACGCCTTGCCATTTTGCGAAATTGACGTTCTGTATCGAGAAGCTTTGCCATTAATTCTAAATGCATGGCATCCCCGTCACAAATTTCTTCTAGCACGTTCCATTCATCGCTACCCAAAAGGCTATAATCTGCACCAGGACGAATATCAATGAAACTTTCGCCCGTCACTTCTGCATAAATACGAGGTAAGCTATCATCAAATTCGTGTTTCTCTTCCAGCCAAATTCTTCTAATTTCGCTTAATTCTTCAGTAGTAATTAGGGTGATATCACGCATATTTTCTGGTGCAGTACAGCGAACTTGGGTTTGTGCTTCTAGAACTCGTCTCAGCCAATGTTCTCGCCAATATTTAGTGTAGGGACCAGGTATGGGTTCAACTGAGAGTTCGCCATTGTGATTGCGTTCAAATAGTTGCACTTCACCCCAAATTCGGCGAAAATCTCTTTTATCGCGATCGTCTTGTACATCCAAGTCATTGCGGATATCTAATAGAGGCTGCATCCATTCTTTTTCTTCATCGTTTTGGATCATTGCCTCCATTGATTTATCTTTACTCACCATCGTACAAACCCAGCAGCCAAAGCGGGAATCGCCACAACTGGGAGTGGAGGTATCGACAACTAGGGGACATTCGTTATCTGCTGTCGCGCCTCGGTACAGATTGTATAATTCTTTGTTACTTCCTCCCCACGGATTCTCGCATTGATGTAGATATGTCCAAACGTCATTGTTACTCCAGTCTTCGATAGGCGTGTAAATTAGTGAATTAGGTAAACTAGCATTAGGGCTGAGGCGATCGCGCACTCTACCTATTTGATGCTTTTCCATTGTGGCAGCACGCTTAGAACTCTCAGCTTTACGAGTACCTAGAACAAGAATTGTTTCACCATGTTCTCTAACCATTTCGCGAATGAAGTGGTTAGCTGGATTAATTTTCAAGCGTGAGGTACACCAGCGAAACTGATTGCGCGGTGCTGGATATCCCTTACCAATTAAATTTACCCAGAATGTATCCTGAGTTATTGGGTGAAGCAGATGAGGTTCTATAGGTATACCGTACTCTTTTGCAGCTACATGAAGCCTTTGCAAGGATTTACGAACCCACGATGAAACAATGGGATTTTCTACTAGCGTATCTGTTGTAATGACATGAATAGTCTTACCTCGCTTTTCAGGTGGTAGGGAAGCGATCGCATTCCAGACGAGCTGTAATACTGCACTAGAATCTTTACCCCAAGATACGCCTATAATCCAAGGTATTTCATCTAGACAATATAGCTGCTGTATTTCAGCGATAAGAGCTGAAACATTATCTATGGCAGTGGTACGTACTTGCTTGCCCTTTTTTGCTGGCTGATTCGCTATTGTCATCCTCCCTACCTCTGGAAATACGGACGAGTATGGGTGCGATTATAAGTCACAGAACCACACAAACCAAATCTGCTACGCGAATTTCTAGTAGTTAACTATAGTATTGTAAGGTCTAGAGGTTTTTAAAAACTATCATTTAAAAGTTTTTAAAAACTTGACAATAGAGCCAAGTTCTTTTAAGAAATTAACCTATGCACTGATGCAAGGGTGAAAAAAACGGCAATGAAAGATAGTGTAGCAAAGATTACGGGCGAATAGAATTCGCGTCTACACAGGCAAAGTCCGCGAAGGCGGACTCTAGAATCACCGTCGTTAGGTGCAAAGTATGGGGAAACGAGAAACTCAGGAACAACAAACTCTGACAACCCTGCTGGATAAGTTTTTGCAGCAGCAGGATCGAATACTGGTGCAGAAGACAGAAATGGGCGGGACTGAGGCTTATGTAGGTTCTGTGACGCTGGAGTGGTTTGCCAGTCGGGTACATTTTGCCTCTGCTTTACCCCTACTGCGACAAAAATATAATCCTGAAACTGACAATATCGAGATTGACGCAGACACTATCGATGAAATTCAGCAGCGTCCTCTGGATTGGTCGCGACAACTCCCGTTAACACAGTATTTAGCCACGCGGAAGCATCATAAGTTCCCACCTGTATTGGTGGTGATTAGCCAACCTTGGGTAGATAATCCCAAAGCTGCTGAGTGGGATAGCCACGGTAAAGCGATCGCATCGACTACAGATTTTATCACGCTAGATCGAGAAGGCAAGGTTGGTCTACTAAATGTTGCTGAGGCGGATGTCACCATATACGCCCTGGATGGACAACATCGGCTGATGGGGGCGCAGGGGCTAATGGAGTTGCTGAAAACTGGTCAACTCCCACGCTATCGCAAAGATAAATCTCCTGATGGCACTTCCATCAAGCTAGCCGATTTAGTAGAACAATCTCATAGTCAAGACGCGAATAATCTCGTCTCTAACAATTTGCAGGACATCCCTCAAGAAAAAATTGGTATCGAGTTCATCTGTGCTGTTGCAGCTGGGGAAACCCGCGAAGCAGCAAGGCGACGGGTAAGGTCTATTTTTGTCCATGTCAATTTGATGGCTGCACCCCTAACGAAAGGTCAGTTAGCCCAGTTGAATGAAGATGATGGCTTTTCGATTGTGGCAAGAAAAATTGCTGTAAGTCATCCATTATTGGAACAGCGATTGAACCGGAAGCCGCGTATTAATTGGAATAGTGCGACAATTGCCAGTAAGTCAACGGTTCTGACGACGCTGCAAGCCCTCAAAGATATGTCAGAACGCTATTTAGGGCAGAAGTTTCCGCATTGGAAACCGTGGGAAAAAGGATTAATTCCCATGCGCCCAGAGAAGAAGGAACTTGAGGCAGGAATTTCTGATTTTTGGCAGTTATTCGATTGTTTGGCAACTCTTCCCAGTTACAAATTATTGGAGGATGAAGATACACCTAGCCTGCGGCGATTCAATTTTGAAAAGGATGGGGGTGAGGGAAATATGCTGTTCCGTCCTGTAGGTCAAGTAGCTTTAGCGCAAGCTTTGGGAATTTTGGTTTTCAAGAAAGGATTTAAGTTAAAAGAGATTTTTAAGAAGTTGCGAAAGTTTGACTTGGAAGGCGGATTCAGCAGCATGGAGTATCCGCAGTCTCTTTGGTATGGTGTTTTATATGACCCAAATAAGAAGCGAGTGCAAGTTGCTGGGAAAGATTTGGCAGCGAAATTACTAGTTTATATTTTGGGTGGAATTGAGGATCGAATGGAACGGGCAGAACTGCGAAAAGCTTTAGCTGATACAAGAACTATCGAAAAACAAACTATTGGCTTTGATGGCAGGTATGTAGAACCTGTTCAAGTGGGACTTCCAGCTATTCTGTAGTTGCTAAAAATTTGTCAAGCTTAAAAATTTTTCTAGCCTTGTTGAAAGCTGTGAAGCCACAGGTGGGAACACTAAATTTACAATGAAGCATCCTTATCATACACAAGGAGTCTACTTGGTGGCTTGGCTACACGGAAATGACGCTGTACAGGTGCTAAGCGATAGTGTCACACTTTACAACTTATCTCAGATGCGAGGAATTAACGCTGTTCTGAGTCGGATTCCTAAAAGTTTTAGCGGAGTTTACGCTTGGTATCGAGGTTTTGAAATTAATTCTGCTGCTCAAGAAAATCCTGAGATATTCGTTTCGTTTATTCTTAGCGAACTCTATAAAGATCACTGTGCTCCTAGAGCAGCGAGACTCCCACCATCACATAAAGTACTGCTTCAAGCTGAGACTTCACTATCGAAAGAAAAAGAATCTATTTTGAGGAGGCTAGCTATTAATCAATCTTTTCGTGAACTTGTTCTTATGCTTTTGGACAATGCTCTTTTATTTCAGCAGCCACTCTATATAGGTAAGGCAACTAATCTATATGTCAGAATTCACAATCATCTTCGAGAAGGTAGTCTTCTACGGGAGCGCCTTAGAATTGCGGGGCATAGTATTGATCGGTGTAGGCTTATAACTGTTGCTACTTCAAATGATTTATTAAGTTTGAAGAGAGAAAACGTTAATATCGAAGATGAGTATGATACTGATATATCTGATGAATCGGATAGTGAATTTGCTGAAGTAGATATAGAGAACTTACTTGAAGATCTTCTTTCCAGACTGTTTATTCCATCTTTTACACTTAGATATGGATGATGACTATGCTTATGTTTTCGGAAGATAAAGGCAAAGTAAAATTTAATAAGCCTCTATACGGCATGACTGGAAAATATACGCTAGCTGAAGGAATATCACTACCATATTTTTCGTCATTACTGGATATTGATCGAGCTATTAATGAGCTTAGAATTGCCGAACAAGTTCCAGCATCATTAGAAGCAAAGTGGTCACTTAAAGAACTTTTTCAGCGAGAAATTGATGAAAAGCGTGTACGTCAAGATATTGTCAAAGGTTATCTCTTAGACCCCAAAAAACTAAAGTTTTTCAATGCTATTACTATCGTATTAATGCCAAAAGGAGCAGACGATAAGATTTTAGATAGCTTCGAGAATGATAGCACTATTCCGCCTCCCACTATTCCTTGGGAAGGTAATGATGTTGAGGATGGACAATGGAATCATCCAAATGCTCGTATTGCTAACTTTGGGGGTGTTCAATTCATTTCTATTGGACTTTCTGCTCGGCTCCGATGGGATGAAAACCGTGTTCTCGCTGTGGCTGTAGATGGGCAGCATCGACTCTCTGCACTCCGAACCTTTCGTGAAGACCAAGAATTTGGGCGCAGTGGCTCTCTACGCACCCATGAACAAGAAACTAAAATTCCAGTTCTCTTTGTTTTACTCCATCCTGATGCTGGATTTCTAAATGTTAGTGTTCAGGCTAATTATTCTATTAGGAGAATTTCTCGTGAACTATTTACCGACTTAAATAAAAATGCCAAGACTGTCGATAAAGCTAGGGAACTCATACTTGATGATAAAAGTATTAATGCTCAATGTGTAAGAACATTACTGACTGAAAGTACAACTGAAGATATTCCAGGATTGTTACCACTTTCTTTAGTACGTTGGCAGGATGACTTTAACAGATTTGATACTTCTTACTACTTAAATTCCTTAGTGCATCTCAATTTATTAGTTTCAGAAATTTTAGAACTGAAAGATAAAGAGTTACGCGATCCTATGGATAAAAAGCAGGTCATGGGATTTATTAAAAGCATTAATGATGCTCTTGGTA
Organism: Chroococcidiopsis thermalis PCC 7203; assembly: GCF_000317125.1. Classification (GTDB taxonomy): domain Bacteria; phylum Cyanobacteriota; class Cyanobacteriia; order Cyanobacteriales; family Chroococcidiopsidaceae; genus Chroococcidiopsis; species Chroococcidiopsis thermalis. Next base: position 2,984,317 of record NC_019695.1, on the reverse strand, counting down.
TCAATGGACAAGAAGTAAAAGACGGAGAACGTCCGCTCACTAGATATTACTTAGAAGACTGTTGTGAAGATGAAGAAGATCCACATACACCTTTTTCTCGCCTTCCAGAACATTATCTTGATTCAGCAGTTGAAGGTTTTATAGTAAATTTCCGCCCTTGGTTACTGCGCCTATTACTTGATTTTAAGCCATACCAGGAACTTCTAGCATATGCTCGCCAGTATAACCTTATCGAAGGTAACTTTGGCAAATTTCAAGCCCAGACTAGTAAACACAAGAACGCAATTTTACAGCAAGAAAATACTAAAGATAGTGAGTGGAATAAGCGAGAAATACTGATACCACAATCTGCAATTAATAGCATGAAAGAAAACCAATGGGCTTTCAAAGCTATATTCCAAAAAGCTATGATTCGTTTAGGTAGAATAATAGGGTTTGAAGTTAGGAGTGAAAACAAAAATCTTGGTAATATTGACGATTTCCTAAATTTTCTTAATGGACTTTATGACAAAGGTATTCTGAGAGTGGATGCAAGCTTACCAGATCACTCTTATCGCTTATGGACATTCATAGCTCTAAATCCTGGTAATGAAAAAATTAAAGTTAATAGAGCAGTAGAAGACAGGATTTTTTCTTTGCTACGCTTGTGGTATTTTGGGACACGTAAGATTCAGATAGACACTGCTGCTGGTGAACAAATTTTATCTAATAGAAAACTTTTACAATTCTTTGCTGCTGATAAAAATAGAGTTCATTGGCCTGGCTGTCCTGAAGCTTATGAAACCCTACGCAAAGGTTTTGACGTAGCGACACTTTACCGTAAAGATAGTAATGAAATAACAATCGAAGAGAAAAAAGAGCTTGTGCGTGTTCGATTTTCTGCCGTACTTGCTGCTGGGCTTCCTGTTTTATCTCAACTACAGCGCGGAGCTTTACATGAGCAATCCTCTGAATATTATAATCAAGACAATGAATCTTGAAATTAAAAAATTCCAACTTAAATCAAGAGAGGAATTTACCTAGATCGAATTCTTCTACTTCTTTTACTAGCTGAAAACGCTCAGAGCTGAGTAGTAGGAGTATTCGCTCTGAATAATCTACTGCTCCACGCAGCTCATGCTGTACGACTTCTAGTCCACCATTAGCATATTCTTCAAAAATATGAATACGCTGCTCATCAGCTATCTCATGCTCATCAAAAATATTAAGAGCTTTAGTCTCAGTAAAAGCTAATAAATTGATAACTACAGTAAAGTTGCTCGAAAAATAATCTTGTCGTAAGGGAGATAAATCTTTAGCGACATCCTTTAAAGGAACTCTTTTCTTATGCTTTGCTCCCAAAGCTGCTGCAAACATCATGACTTCTACATATGTTTGGAAAGGTGCGGTTTTTTCGTTTGACTCTACTAAAGCTTTTACTAACTCAACCTTATCTTTAGCAATTTTTATTCTATTCGCAGCCATAAATTTAACTACCTGTTCCTAAGCTATCCTAACTCAATAATTTCTCTGTGTCTTGATAATTCTTCAGAAAAATCGATCGCACCCCCAATTACAAAAACATCTGACTTACCTCCACCTCAATTTCAGGAAAAGCTAACAGTGACAATTTAGCATTTCCATCTAAAATTATCTCCTGTTGATAAGTCTCCTCGCCTGGTTCTCGCAGAACGTAGATCTGTCGCGCATTCACATCTACAATCCAATATTCAGCAATTCTGGCTTGAGCGTAAATGCGTGCTTTTGAAGTACGATCGCTATTTAAAGTTCTATCTGCTACTTCTATTAATAAGAAAATATCATCTGCTGTAGGATGACCGTCAATATATTCGCGAGATTTAATGCGGACAACAGCAATATCGGGTTCTGGTTCGGAATTTGGATATAAGGTAATAGGTAATTGCATTCGCAAGAAAGCTATACCTACTAATAAGTGGTTTAGATAGTTAAATGTTCGCTGTGTAGTAGCAGCATGAGGGGGTTGTTGCGGACTCATTTGAATGATTTGCCCTTCTAGCAATTCGACTCGATCTTCTGTTGTCAGTATGTCCGCTTCGATCATGCGATGATATTCATCTACAGTCCACAAACGCAATTCTGTTGTTGTCATAACTTTATCCTCAACCTTGAGAATGAGATGCGATCGCATTTAATTTTGACTAAAACTCTGCAATAGCCAACGGTTAATCTCGCCGTCATCTTGAGTTAGACTACGTTGTAATGCTTCTTTCACTAAAGCTATTTCTAATCCAGGTAATACCCTAGACTCTTGAATGTCTCCACTACTTCCTTGAAAAATTTCAAATGCAATAATATCTCCAGCATTCACGTCAACTACCCAATATTCTCTGACTCCTGCGGGTTTGTAAATTAATCGTTTGCGTCCTATATCATCATTGAAAGAAGTCGCACTTAATTCTATGACTAGAGTAGGTGGTGGAAATTCGTCTAAATTAATCGGTGAGTTGGAACGCGGTGGAAATCTAAATTCTGCACCAATGTAAAAATCTAAATCCGGTTGAAATTCTCTAATACCTGCTCTCCAAAAACTACAATTAATTAGACTTTTGATTCTACTATTTTTAACAGTGGCATACAAACTCACTACATTATGAGCAATGCTATTATCCTGGCTGTGGCTAGAACCAATTGGTGGTATTTCAATCCTCATGTAACCGCGATCGTAATAAAAATTAGCTTTCTCATACTCTGGGTTATCGGCTATTGCCATAAATTCTTCCCAGGTAGCTTTCACCCAAGTATCTGCCACAAAATTCTGTGTAGGAGACGAACTAGCCATTGTCCTCTACCTCTACTGCTACGGTATATTCAAACTCGTTCGGACTCTGCCTAACTAAAGGATAACGCCTGCTACCAATACTAATAGAATCCTCTTCACAGTCAGGTTTAGAAGAATAATAAGTCAGCACATATTGCTTCCCAATTCTGCTTGACATTTCTGCTTCTACTTCCCCTCGCCATTGAGTTTTTGTCACCAAAACAATCAATTGATTTGCTAATTTAGGAATCACTTTGGCAATTTGACGGCGATAAATTTCATCCAAACTACCAAAGGGGGAATCCATCACGATTGGAAAAGTACTGGTATCGGGAACCATTAGCATTTTCTTCTCGCTCCATTCCCGCACTCTGTCAATAATACTGCCGATAAAAGAAAGGCTGAGAATTTGATTTTCTCCCGTAGACGCAGCGACAGGCATTTCTATACCAATTGTATTTTCTACTAATGTTAGTTCATAGCGATCGCTAATTTTAGGAATATAAGGAGTAAAAGAAATCTCTCGAAATATTTCTTGAACTCGTTTTTCTAACTGTAAGCGAAACTGTTGTTCTTGTCGCGATCGCACTTCAGCTAAACGCTCGATCGCATCCTGAGTAGCAGCAATTCGTCTTTGAGCTAATATTTGTCTTTCTTCATTGTATTTTTGTTTGATAATTTGCTTAGCTAAATTCTCAGCTTCGGCTTGAAAATTAACGATCTGCTGTTGATTTGCTCCCTGTTCTAGGATTATTTCTCTGATTTTTACTTCAATCGCATCTACACGTTTTTGCAAACTCCGAATTTCTTCACTTGGATCTTTACGCAATCGTTCCTGAATAGAATCTAATTCAGTTTCTATCTGTGAAATTGTCTGTCTTAATTGCTGAATTCTAGCTTGCTCTCTATCTACTTCTTCCCAGAAGATAGGTGCTTGTTTATCAATTTCATCTACTTGTGCGCTCATGCGAATAGCTGTCTCTTCTACAGTAGAGGAACCTGCTCTTTCTAACCAGTTTTTCACACTTTCGCAAGCGAAATCTCCTGCATGTAAATCTGCACCGCAAATACAACGTTGGGAACTCAGTAAATCGCTAATAAATTCCCGCGAAATTCCTGCCTTCAATTCTCCTCGCTGTTTTAATTCCGTAACTATAGATCGAAATTGATTTGTGGTTTCTGATAAAAGTACTGTATATCCTTTCGTAGAAATAGCTTTTTTTAAAAGTTCTCGGCTTTGTTTAAGACTATCTTGATTCGTCTTTTTCAGTTGCTCTAACTCCTGCCGTCTTTCTTGTAATTCCTTTGCCGCACTAAGTTCCCGTAGATAATGGCTCGTTTCTTTCTTCAGCGTATCTTGATACTCTAATTCTTGCTCGATTTCTATTTGCCTACGCTTGATTCGCTCTATTTCTTTCTCGGCTTTACTCTGCTGCCTAAGTAGTTTTTGTGTCTCGCCGTCCCCAATTGCTTTTAACTCATTATCTAGAGTTTTCTTTGCTTCTCCTAAATGCCGAATTGCGCGATTTAAGACTTCAACTCCCAGAAGCATTTTAGTAGCTTCAGCAATTTCTGTTTTTTTATCAGAACGAACAATTTGCTCGATGCGTTCGCCATCAAAAAAGAAATACTGATGTAAACTACTGGGAAGAATTTGATGAATAATTTCCTCTGGATGTTCTGGTGGAATATACCAACGTCCATCATCTCCAGACACATACATAAATAATTCGCTTTTACCTGCATCTATATCTAATTCATTTTTATAAACTCGACAATTGCGCTTAGTGCGGTAACGTTTTCCTTCATGCTCCCAACTGACTTCTACCCAACATTCTACTGCTGCACCTAATTGTACTTCGGCGATCGCGCGTTTATTTACTAATTGCTCGACAGAAGCAAAAGCTGCACTAAATCTCTCGTACAATACCCACGTAAAGGCATTTAATAAACTCGTTTTTCCCGCACCATTGTTTCCATGAATAATTGTAGTGTTTTGTTCGCTTCCAGTCGCTAAGATTATTTCTGGTGTTTTCCCATAAAAAGAGCGAAAATTACATAATTGGATAGAAGTGAGCTTCATTACTGCACCTCTTCTTTGATAATCTTCACAATATCGTCATTAATATGACCTTGGCTTTTTCGGTCTAGTCTATTTTTCTCTAGTTGACAGACTCGCTCGATAATTTGCCTAATCTCTGGCGCAGCAGTTACTATCGGCTCCTGCACGTCACTCATATTTGATTCTGTTATCATGCTAGTACAAATGAATACTATGCAATATTTTATACATGCGTACTACCGTTTGGCTACTGATAAGTAAGTCAAAAGTCAAAAGCTAAAAGTCAAATAAAGTAAGCCTCGTAGCTGCTCCAGCTTGGGCTGCTGCGCAAATACAATCTTGATGTAAAACAAGCGTTAAGAAACTTATGGAGCGTAACTGCACTACCCTTGTCTGCGTTTAACTAAATCTCTTTGCAAGGGTGTAATACTGCCAGAAAAATTTAAGCTGGAAAAATCTTGTATTTTTACTTTTTTGATGATACTATTGCTTTAACCAAAAGGGTTTTCTTAATAATCGAAGCGTAAGCGTTTCAAAAAAATAAATAATATTTCTATTCTAAATAATAGATATCACGATCGCAGATTGAAAGTCAATCCACCATAGCCAAATAAATTGATTTTTGCGATCGCAAGTAAAGAATAATTAAAATTTACTTTTGTTTTTGCTGGGGAACTGCGGGAGCAGGGGTGGGTTGAGGATTAGCCAAGTTGTTAATTTGCTCTTTTTCTGAGGGACTAGGTGCAAGGGCAGCAGCTTGCTCGAACAAGGGCTTAGCTTGCTCTGGCTTACCCTGTTCTTTAAGTAGTAGTGCCTTGCCTAAAATAGGACGATAATCTTTCTGGTCGATTTGCATCGCCCGGTCAAAAGCGGCATTGGCGCGATCGCTATTTTTCTGGGCAGCATAAACTTGACCCAATACCAAGTGATATAAACCTTCATTGGGGTTGAGAGCAATCAGTTTTTCTAAAGGTGCGATCGCACCCTGAAAGTCTCTCTGGCGGACGCGAACTTCTACTAATCCCTTCAGTGCTGCTTGGTTATCTGGCTCCTGTTTTAGAACGAGTTCGTACTCTTGTGCCTGATTCACCAGTGGAGATGAAGATTGCGTTCGCGCTGTCTGGCTAGCAGTGGGCGTAGCTTCCTGCGCTGGCTGACTATCTTTGACTATGCCTTCTAACAGGGGTAACATCGAAGCCCCAATAAAGAAAACGGCTCCTAGCGCCAAGACAAGATTGATGAACCAACGACTGCGGGATGGCTGTGACACGATATCGCTTTGAACTCTACTTCCATATCTTAAAAGCTAACATTCAGAATGCTAATTGCTCGTTGCCGAGCGAAAGGGGGTTAATTTACCTAGTTGCCTGCACGAGTGCAGATTTTGTAAAATAGCGATTTTCCGATCTAGGGTAACATCACAACCAATTGGGGTTGTAGTGATATGTTATGCTGCGCTCACGCTTAGTTTACTTCTTGCCAATGAGCTACGCTTGCCGACAGCATACAAAACGTAACTTAAATTATCCGCCGCTCGAATTTGCGGGCAGCAGGATAAAAATAGTCCCAAATGGGATTTGTCTCCGCCGCTAAGGAGTTTTTATGAATTCCGACCTGATTCCGTCTTCCCAAGTTTCCGATTCCGATTCTCAACAGCCTCCAACCGAGACTGTAGCAGAGGAAAACCAAGCAAACCGCCAGCAGCCAATTCCACCCCCAAGCGAACCAATGCAGTATCGTGCCATTGGTCTAGTACGCGGTCGCTATCAAGCCAGCTCCGAACAATTCACGCAAGGAACATTACTGGCGCATGATGGTACTCAACTGCAAGCCGTACTGCTAGGGCGAATTATTAGCTTAGTCAGAAAGCACATAGATTTAGAGGCAGAACACCTGTGGGTGGTTTACCCGCGCACGGGACAAAAAGATAATCAATTGCACCTTCAAATTGTCGGAGTTTGGGAACCAGAAACCCTAGCAAAGCAACCAACCCCAGAAGAAACTCCCACCAGCGAAGCAGCACCCTCAGAAGCGGATTCTGCACCGATCGACAACGCCGAAGATGGTTATTTTTCTGTACGCGGTGAAGTCGTTTTTCAGTCTGCGGGGGATAGTCGGCTGGTCGTGAAAATCAAGCAAGCGCCACGCAAAGAATCAGATCGACCCAAGTTTTTTAAAGTCAATCTTCAGGGCGTGCTGAAAACAAAAGCTGTAGGTCAGTTTTGGGAGTTTCACGTTCTCAGACAAGCTGACGATCTCGTCGTACAAGAAGGTACATCGATCGCTACTTTGCCTAAACCCTTCCGAAAACCGATGAAAAAACCCTTCGGCGCGCGATCGGGAGGAGGATATAACAAAGGTGGAGGTAGAGGTAAATTCGAGACCCCACGTCCCGTCCGTAAGACTGATAGCTCTACACCCATGCCTCAAAAACCCATTCCCAAAGCCCCCATTCCCAAACCGACCAAACGTCCAAAACCACCGCAAGAGTAAATAGTAGTTGGTGACTGGTGATTAGCAAAGAGGAAAAAACACCAGTCACCAGCCACCTCGCTAAAACGCCACTAACGACTCATCGACCAACGACAACTCACTGAATTCCGAATTATCATAGAAACAGTGAAGCTATCTGGATTGAGTCAAAATTTTCTGGGAAAGGCATAGGTGAGATGAAAACAGTGGTTGACAACAAGCTAGTGCAGACTTATCACCAAGAAGATATTCAACAAATTCTCCAAATAGCGATCGCTCGTCAAGCCTATGAAGGAGAGTTTTCTCGCCAACAATTATTAGAAATTGCTGCTGAATTAGAAATTTCCCCAGAATGTCTGCAATTAGCAGAACAAGAGTGGTTGAATCAGCAATCTGATAGTCAAGAACGGCAGAAATTTAATCTGGATAGACGGAAAAAGCTGCAAAAAAGATTTGGTAACTATGGTTTAGTTAATATCTTTTTTATCCTTTTAGATCTGGTCAGTGGCGGTGGTCTGTCTTGGTCGCTCTATATCTTATTATCTTTAAGTTTTCTTTTAGGTCTTGATGTATGGAATAAATCACAGATTCAAGGCGAGGAGTATGAAAAAGCCTTCCAGAATTGGAAACGCAGGCATCAAATCAAGCGTTCGATTAACTCTTTGCTAGATAGACTGCTTAAAGCTTAGTTTCTCAATTATATTTTCACCTGTAGTATTTATTAGCGATCGCCTGTGCCTATTCTCGCTTTCAGAGGCACGTTTAGAGTGCGAGTGCTGGTTTGTGGCTATATAATTAAAAAAAGTTTATCTAGCGTAAGATAGACAAATAATCAGAGTTACAAGATTAAATTTTCTAACTTAAGTAGAGTTGATTTTATTTTGAGTATCTCTTTAGAAATACTCTAATTTTTGCTTGTTACCACTATTGATATATAGTTGCTCTTAATCCAACAAAAATTAAAGTTTTTTGGTAAAAATAGACGTAACGACAAATTTTTATCATTTTTCTGAGCTAAAACTACAAAATGCAGAAATCAAACATAACTTCTGAGAATTAATTTTTCTAACCTAAGTCTAACCTAAGGTAGATATGCGAGCTTTAGGACTAACTATACAAAGCGCAAGTTTACCAGTAAAAGACGATTAGAATTCTGCTGGGAGTGCCAAATCTGGTGCAGAAATTCGTGTAATAGACTCCAAAAAAAGCAAATTGTATGTGAGGATGACAAAAATGAATGTTAAATTTTTCCATTCGACTGCCATTGTGTTTAGTTTTGCAACTGTTGTAGCAGTTGCAAGCGAACTGCCAGCATCAGCGCAAACTGCAAACCCTAAAATTTCTACTTCTGCTGCTGCTTTGAAGGATAGATTGAGAGTTAACACGATCGCACAAGCCGATCCAACGTATCCCAGCACTCAACCATCTACTCCCACTACAGATCCAACGTATCCCAGCACTCAACCATCTACTCCCACTACAGATCCAACGTATCCCAGCACTCAACCATCTACTCCCACTACAGATCCAACGACTCCTACTACAGAACCAACTACCCCAACAGAACCACCAGCAACTAATCCAGATCCAATTGAACCAGGATCGTCTACCCGTGGTGGTTCTAGCTACGTAGGCGTGGGAGCGAATATTGGGATAGACGGTAGTACAGCTTTAGGTGACACTAACTTCACCGTCATCAGTAAAATCGGATTAACCAATGCTGTCTCTGCACGTCCGTCAGTCATCATTGGGGACAATACAACCATCTTGATTCCTGTGACCTACGACTTTAACTTGCAACCTACAGGAATCGATACAGGTTCGGAAGCTGGTTCGATTTTTGCACCCTATGTCGGCGGTGGTTTGGGTATTTCTACGGGAGATGATAGCGATGTAGGACCAATGTTAACTGCTGGTGTAGATGTACCAATAGGTGAGCAATTTACAGCTAACGTAGGTGCGAACGTAGGCTTTTTAGATGATACAGAAGTAGGTATTCAAATTGGTGTTGGCTATAACTTTGCTGGCTTTTAATCAGTGGCTAGTAACTAGTGGTTGGTGGCTAGAAAAAAGTCCAGCCACTAGCCATTCACAAGCAACCAGTTATCGCAATAGCTATAGCGCCTGGAGAATTGTCTTCTACAGGCGCTATGCTGGTTAAGTTATAGAGTTTCAACTAGTTATCTTCTGTATATAACCATAGAATAATCTTTAAATTTAGGTTTTAGGTAAAGCCAACGTAAATATCTACCTAACTTATGTGAAAAAAGTGTTAAAGGCTCGAGGTATAAGACAACTCCTGACTTGGTACGATCGCGATCGCAGACCGCTACCGTGGCGACAGCAGGTCAATATTTATCATACTTGGATCTGCGAGGTTATGAGCCAACAGACGACTCTAGCCGTTGTCTTACCTAAATTTGCTCAATTTGTTCAACAACTGCCTACGGTAGACGATTTAGCCAACTGCGATGAAGAGACACTACACCGACTCTGGGCTGGATTGGGATATTACGCACGAGCGAGAAACTTGAAAAAAGGTGCAGAGTTCATCGTCAACCGCCTCAACGGTCGTTTTCCCCAATCTTATCGCGAATGGTTGCAAATTCCAGGTTGTGGCGATTATACTGCTGCCGCGATCGCTAGTATTTGCTTGAACGAAAAAGTTCCTTGTATTGATGGTAACGTCATCCGGGTGGTGAGTCGCTTGCTAGCCTTACAAGATGTGTGGAATACAGCAGGGCGATCGCGCATTCAAGATTATCTCACGCAAGTCATTCCTAGCGATCGTCCTGGTGACTTTAATCAAGCGATGATGGAGTTGGGTGCAACAATCTGCCGAAAAACGAAACCCCGTTGCGATATTTGTCCTTTACAAATGCAATGTTTGGCTTACGCTCACAATTGTATTGAAATTTGTCCTCCTAAAAAACCCCGCCGCGTTTTAGTAGATACGGAATTATTCGTGCTAATTTTTTGGCATCGACAAACCGATACTTTGGCAATTGGAGAAAGAACAGATGGTTTTTTAGCCAAAACGATTGGCTTTCCTTTGACGCTCGCTCATCAATTATCAAAGCTCGATCGTTGGCAACCGCTTCAACTACCAGGAAAATTTACCCATGCGATCGCTCATCATCGTATTACTGGAAGGATTTGCGTTATTCAATTAAATAGTAATGACATTGATATCTCCATGGGGCAGCATTTAGCTTTATCGAAAACACTACACTGGATGAATCGTCTAGACCTGAGTGCAAAACTCTCAACCGCACTCGATCGAAAAGCTTTTCAGTTATTTCAAAATTACACTTATTCTGATTCAATTTGCGAACAACTCGCACTAAATTTATAGCATGAAATTTAAGTGTAGGGTGGGCAATGCCCACCTGATGATATAGCTATTTCCAGCGACAAGACTTCCGCAAATTTTCAATTTCCGGTTCTTGCCAAGAAAAAGCAAAATGGCTAATTCCTTTAACTTGAGGTGCAGCACGCTCGATCGCGCTCATTTGAGCTTCAAGAGAGGGGCGATTGCTGATAGACTGTCCCCATGTACCAGCGATCGCCGGAATAACTTTAGCTTCAGGTGGCGCGTATTTAAACACTCTTTGCACCAAAGCCGCAATGCAATCGGCATTACCGCAAGCAGCATAGGACATGGGATGCCATTCTGCACTGGTAGGAAACCGATCCCAAGGCTGCAAGCGGGAATCATACCCCTCACCTACAACTTGGTTGCCATCAGGAAAAAACACTAACCCTGTCTGTATTCCCTGTTGTTGTACTGGTGAAGCTGCCAAGGCGACAAAATCGAGAATTCCTTGTAGGGCATGGGCTACACTCAACCGCCATAACTCTAACTGTAGCAGCGGACGACGCGCCGCAGCACTCGGTAACACTTTTTTCTCCTCTTGAGTGGGTGGAGTGCGTCCCTGCCAAAGTGGTTCTCCTTCATCGGGATAAAGCTTATCGACCTCATCAACATCTGAGGCTGACAATGCACCCTTAGCAACATAGCGTTTAATCAGTTCTCGCCCCTTTTTGTTCAACGCCCGTTGTTCTAAAGCTTGACGGGCTGCTTCGCTATAAATCCATAAATCTTGTACTTTAGAGACTACAGAAGCACCACCCAAACCGCGTGGATAACGCACGTAGTCAAATAAGACTCCGTCAGGGCGGCGGCGTACCACTTGTTGCACCAACTGATAGAAGTCGCGCTTTGCCTGGACGTTGTAAGGATCGATAAATACTTGACTGGCGTTATCTACAACATTTAAGCTCGTATCGCCTTTAAAGTTCCTGGCTAATACCGATTGGCGATCGCTACGTTGCCCGTAGGAATAGCCGAAGTTCATCATAAACATCCAAGCGTAGACTTTCAAGCCTCGTTCGTGGGCTTTTTGAATAGCTTCGGCGAGTAAATCTGTATTTTCCGTGCCAGGGGTACGCACCATCGCGGGCCATGCTGTCGGGTTAGCCGATGCGGGTAATAGGACTTGCCCATCCGCAAATGTCTCGATGTAAACGTAGTTATAGCCTCGGCTGACAATCCGATCCATAATCTTGTCTAATACCCCAGGCTGAGTATCGCAGGGATAAAGGCGCAACCAGATCGCTTGATGTTGAGGCGGAGTGCGATCGCGGCACTCTGCTAATTGCTGTGCTTGTTGGTTTATTAGCTGTTTATAGCGGTTTTGCGCCTCTGTGTCACCTTGTAATGCTTTCTGAAGTAAGCTTTCTTTCTCTTGCCTTACTGCTTCTGATTCCTGACAGTAGGCAGTTGTTTGGGCTATTACAGGATGGTTCCCCAAGCTCATTACCAGTAAGCTACTCGTAAAGGCGATCGCCGCTAGGTATCGTTGTAATAGGCGCAGTTGCAAGAATTTTAATTGACTTAATTTGCAATCGGACATTCCTAAAAACAAGAAATAGGACAAAGGAATTCAGAAGTCAGAAGTCGGAAGTTAAGAAAGTATTATGGATAGCCTTAAAGAGTTGACAAACGATTAAATTTGCTGACTTTATGTTCTAGAGTGCAGAAGATAACTCTTCCACTTACAACTTACGACTCATAACTTCCGACTTAGTTTGACGTTAGTATTCGACCTTTGGTTGCTACCATCACTCAGAATAATTCGGAATTTGTCCTGTGTAATTCGTAATTATTCGGAATTCCTGCCACTGATGTTTCCTTTATCCGTTTCCCGGTAGGCGATCGCCTACTTTATTTGTGTAAAAAAATACTGGCAAGCAGTAACCTGCTTGCCACCAGCAAAGATACATATTTCTTAAATATGCGACTGTAACTAAGCTTAATTTCCCCGAGCCACCGCCATCTCTACTTGTTTGAATTCTAATTCCAGGCGTTGCTTCAGTTTTGCCGGTAGAGGACGGTTAGGATAAGAACTGTAGTGACCAGCCAGGGAATTTAAAGCGGTGCGCATGGTGGTAAAAGAACTTAAACCTGTCAAACTACCATTACGCTGATAGCGAGCGGCGAAATCATTAATTTTTTTGCGGGCTTCTGCTTGGATTTCGCCTTTGTTCGGTGCATCTTGCGGTAGTTCGATTGCGTTGCGCAATACACCTATCACATCCAAGGTATCTTGACGATAATCTCCAGAAAGCCCACCGCCACTAGAGCAGCCCATTAAACCAATAACGACTACCAAAACCAGGGCAAGTAGACGTGACCAATAGTGCTTCATATACAATCCATTCACATTCATACTTAAATCACAGTCAATCCTACCGTGGAATGGGATCATCTAAGAAGCCGACTGATAACTGATAACTGATAACTGATAACTGACATGGGTTTACCACAATTTGTTTTGGCTTCCGCTTCTCCGGCGCGGCGGCGCTTGTTACAAATGGTTGGCATCGAACCAATTGTGCGCGTCAGCAATTTTGATGAGTCTCAAATTCAAACCGAGAATGCGACTGAATTGGTAGAAACTTTAGCGCGTTGTAAAGCGGAAGCGATCGCACCTCAATTTGATTCAGCTTTAATTGTGGGCTGTGATTCTGTCTTGCTGTTAAATGGAGAAATACATGGTAAACCAGAGAATGCAGAAGTCGCGATCGCCCGTTGGCAGCACATGAGCGGTCAAGTGGGGGAACTGTATACAGGTCATGCTATTATCGACCAGCCGCAACAACAAATACTTGTCCGCACTCAAGTCACGCGGGTTTATTTTGCTCAAATGAGCGATCGCGCTATTAGAGCCTACGTTGCTACCGGAGAACCCCTCAAGTGTGCTGGTGCTTTTGCTTTAGAAGGGCGCGGAGGTCTATTTGTCGATAAAATTGAAGGCTGTCACTCAAATGTAATTGGTCTCAGCTTGCCCCTACTGCGCCAAATGCTATCGCAACTTGGTTATGAGGTGACGGAGTTTTGGGATAGGTAAGTCAAAAGTCAAAAGTTAAAAGTTAAAAGTCAAAACTACATTTGCAAAAGATTAGTGACTGACAACTAATAACCGACAACCAACAACTACCAATTACCATCCACCTCAAATTGATCCGCGTGCAGTACAGCTTCTCCACGATCTGGAATCCAAGCTAACCACTCGTCTTTTCCCACTTGGCACAGGAGCAATGCTTCATCATGACTGTAAGTACTGGGAAGTTCTCGCAACTTGACCCAACCATTGCGTTGACATTGCTCTAATGAATTGTCATAAATTTTGTTCAGCCAGTTTGAATAGGTTCTATCGGCGGTTTTGTGTTGTTTGTGAGAATTTAGTTGCACTGCCTTTGCCCTCTTTACTCAGAAAAGTCGATCGGCAATCTGTAAAAATTGCATTTCTGTAGTTTATGCTACAGAAACTTCGAGAGAAGCTGCATCTATCGTTGGATAACTTTACGTTTGTTCCAGCCAGATATACGATCGCCTTTTAAGTTCCGAGCCACATAGAGTAATAGAATGAGGAGTTGTAAGTGATGAATTCAGCATTCACAGTCCGGTATTGAGTATTTTTCCATGACACCTGCTTCTACTCCTTCACTGCGATCGCAACAGCACTCTCTAATTCGGCAACTAGCCGACGCGATCGAATCTGTTTGGCAAAACCACTTAGAACTTTCACCCTACGTCATTCCCGCAGAGTTAGGCTATGTTGAAGGCAGATTGGAGGGAGAGAAACTGACAATTGAAAATCGTTGTTATCAAACACCCCAATTTCGCAAACTACACCTAGAATTGGCGAAAGTGGGAACGACGCTAGATATTTTGCACTGCGTCATGTTTCCCCGCATAGAATACGCTCTACCCATGTTTGGCTGTGACTTAGTCGGAGGAAGGGGACAAATTAGTGCTGCGATCGCAGATTTATCGCCTTTAAATCGAGACCGAACTTTACCATCTGCTTATACTGCTGCACTTTCTGCTTTACCAAATCCGAATTTCTCTCAACCCCGCGAACTTCCGGTTTGGGGAGATATCTTTTCACCGTTTTGCACGTTTATTCGTCCTGGTTCTCCAGAGGAAGAAGAGAAATTTTTGGCAATGGTACGAGGATTTTTAGAAATACATTGTACCCAGGCGATCGCATCTCAACCTGTTTCTAAAACGCAACAAGCCGAAATTTTCGCCGCGCAACAATATTACTGTACAAAACAGCAGCAAAATGACAAAACTCGCCGAGTGTTAGAAAAAGCCTTTGGTGTAGAGTGGGCAGAACACTACATGACGACTATATTATTTGACTTACCGGAGGCTACTAATTTAGGCTAATATTCGGTAGCTAAGACCTGCATCTATCCGATCGCCAATTCACAAATCAATTAAAAAGGAATAGACATAATCTGATTTATCCATTCTTCTGCTTCAGATGCTTCCCAAATTAGAATAAGAGATTCAATCGCATCACTAATTGACAGATTTTGAGAAATAATTATAACTCCAGTACTAGTTTTTGTAGTAATAAACTTACCAAATTCAACTGGCATAGTTTTGCGATCGTGAGTCACGAGTACTCTCTCGTCTCGCGCAGCTATAGCTAATACCTCTTGGTCTGTGTCTTACCTTCTCATCCTGCTACATAAGCTGATTGAAAATCAATATTTGTTTCTCTTCAGAGTGTACCAGTCACAATTGCCTGTTTCAAGTCGGCATTTGCTTGAAATCGAATTTTCGTCATGCTTTGCCCTGCTTTTGGGCTTTAGCAGCTATTAGTTTTTGATACAGAGCTGGATTTCTTTCTCTTAAAGAGAGTCGCAGCTTTTCAAATTCTTCTTCTCCCTTTTCAAGATAGCGATTAATTAGTTCTTGATTAGCAAGATAAAAAGTAATCGCTCCATAAATTTTGCTCAGAAAACGGAAACTGGCAAAGGTCGCAAGTATGAAAGCCTGCTGAAATGAATGGTTGCCAAGGATTTTCTGCTGATTCACATAGCTTATTAAAGAACTGCTGCCCAACTCTTCCAGTTTGGAATTCAAGCTCTTTACCTAGCCAGCCTATAGCCTGTAGGAGAATATCATTTCCTACAGGGAAATAATCGATTGGGTCAAGATCTTTGTAACAAGTCACAAGATAATCTCATTAATACTCCACTAGCGCCACAATTGGCACGTCGGGCAAATTCCGCCGCCCTGCTAAATCTCGTAACTCGACGATAAACCCAAAACCAACCAACTCGCAGCCGATTTGCTGCACTAACTTAGCCGTGGCGCTGGCGGTTCCCCCAGTGGCGATCAAGTCATCTACAATCAATACCCGACTACCAGGCTGCAAGGCATCTTGATGCACTTCTAACTTATCCATGCCATACTCTAGTTCGTATTCAACCGAGTGAACCAAAGAGGGTAACTTCCCAGGTTTACGCACGGGAATAAAGCCAATGCCTAATTTATAAGCCAAAGCTGCACCAATGATAAAGCCGCGTGACTCAATTCCTACAATATATTCAGCATTTAACCCCGCACCATCCAGCTTATCAGCCAGACTATCTATGGCATGGCGTAGCCCTGCGGCATCGCGCAGCAAAGTGGTAATATCTCGAAACAAAATACCAGGCTTGGGAAAATCGGGAATATCGCGAATCAGGGACTTGAGATCCATAGGTTGTCAGCGAGACTGGCTGAGTATAACGGCAACTATCTATATTGGCAGACTTAGGAAGACTTTGAAAAATCGTACACTAGAATTCCAGATGTTTTAAATTGTTACGTGCGATCGCTAATTTCGAGCGAGAATCAGGGAAACCTTATTATCAGTTACCAGTTATCAGTTATCAGTGACTAGTGGCGGGTGACTAGTGACTAGAATTGCTCCCTTGTCCCCCTTGTCTTCCTTGTCTCCCTTGTCCCCTTCTTCCCGACTCCCGACTCCCTTCTATGCTAAAAGTAGACAGTCAGTCGCCAATTTTGCCAATCTAGTGAAGGCTGGTTTTAGTTATTTACTCGTATATCTTTGGTTAAGATGAATGTCTCCGCAAGCGCGAATCCGTTAGATAGTTCAACCGTCCCATCCCTCCCCCTGATGCTGGAAAGTTTACCTAACCCACCTGTTGATGAAAGGGCTTGTCCTCAAAGGGTGAGGTTGCAAATTGATTTGATGTTACTGGCGATTGAAGCCCTAGAACTTGGTGGTTCGGAATTATTCTTGGCAATAGCGCAGGAGCTAGAACTACAAGATATTGTCAAAAATCGGGTAAACTTGTGGCGAATGCGCTGTACGAACCCATTGAGGCGATCGCACGCTCGGCGCGACCTCAGTTTACTAGAGGCTAAAGCACTTGTCGTCATCGCCGCCGATTTAGCCCGCAGGTTGACAGCTGTGATTCGACAGTTGCTATTGACATATCAGCAAATGCGTGACAAAGGAATTCCACTTGAACAAAATTTACGCTTGTCTAATTATCTCGAAAGGTTTCGATCGCATTTTCGCAGTCGGATGAATCCTCGTCGTTCTGGGGTACTGGCTTACAATTCCCCTGAAAAGTTGGATGAACTAGCACTGACACTGTTGCAACAATTGCTATTTTGTACGGGGACAGCGGGAATGCAGCGGTTGTGGATTAGTTTGTTTGATGGGGAAGTAGAATGACGACGATTCAGCGCAAGTACAGCCTGCCCAATTGCACGCTGGTTTTAGAGGGATTGAGCGATCGCGCGACTGACTCCCAATCCTTTGACGGGCGACCCGTACTCACAATTTTGACCTATGTTGAGTGTCAGCTGATCCAGGCAAAACAAACCTTGACTGGTGGTAGAGATTTTTTTGAAAGTTTAGTGACAGCTGTTAGCGGTTACGCCCAAGAATTTTTGAGTCACGTCACGCACCCAGAAGCGCACAACAAAGAATCTAGCTTGGTACAGTTGCAAAAAATCGATCGCGATCGTCATCGTTTGATCGTCCAGCCAGAAAGTCATAAAGAATCAGAAGCAAATAGCCACACCGAAGGTACGGCGCAGGAAGTCGAGCTGACAACAGTACAGTTATTTGACTTAGTAGAGGCGATCGATCAGTTTTTTGCCGATACCCAAACCCTACCAGATTTGACGCTGCAACTAGCTCCAGTTTCGCGGCGCTACGTGCGATCGGGACAGCAGTTAGTCAAGCAAGCCGTACCCGCCACCGTAGGCGCATCAGGATTAGCCCTAGCCGCGATCGCCTTTTTCTTAATTCCCATTCCCGAAGCTGTCCGCCGTCCTACAGAAGCCACCTCTCCATCCGCCCAATCTACCAACATTGCTAACGCACCACCCATTACCGATCCCTTGCAATTGGTGCAATTACAGCAAAAACTCACCGACCAACTCCGACCGGCGTGGAAGCCTAACGTAGCCCTCGGTCAAGATTTAGTTTACCGCGTTGGCGTAGCTGCTAATGGAGCGATTAAAGGCTATGTTGCGACTAACGACATATCCAACGGGCAAGTCCAGCAAACTCCCCTACCTCGCCTGCTATCCCAACCTGCTGCTGGTAGTGCTACGCCACCAGAATCCTTAGCTCAATTTCAAGTCACCTTTACACCCAAAGGAGAAGTACAGGTTAAGCCTTGGGAAGCGAAGAAATGAGACAAGGGGGACAAGGGAGACAAGGGAGAATAAACTGTCAACCAACAATTACCAACTACCCATTACCCATTACCATTCTTTATGGATACGGTGATATTAAATCTAGAACCAATCGTGCATTTGACTCAGGAACAGTTTTATCAACTGTGCATGGCAAATCGCGAGTTGAATTTAGAGCTTAATGCCAAAGGAGATTTAATTATCGTGCCACCCGTAGGAGGAGAAAGCGGCAATCAAGAAGCAGATCTGATAACAGATTTGAATAATTGGAATCGTCAAACCAAGCTAGGAAAAGTCTTTAGTTCCTCCACAATTTTTCGTCTCCCCAATGGTGCTAACCGTTCTCCTGATGCAGCTTGGATAAGATTGGAACGATGGGAGGCTCTAACTCCAGAAGAACGAGAAAAGTTTCCTCCCATATGCCCAGATTTTACAATTGAATTGCGCTCTCGCACCGATACGCTAAAACCATTACAAGAGAAAATGCAAGAATATTTGGCTAATGGTTTGCGTTTGGGTTGGTTAATTAACCCTCAAAATAGCCAAGTAGAAATTTATCGCGCCAACCAGCCTGTAGAAGTCATATTTTTACCTTCCGTCCTCTCTGGAGAAGATATTTTACCTGGATTTGAATTACCTCTAGAATAGAGCGATCGCGACCTTCTCATATACGATCTAAAACCCTAAAACCTAAACTTGTCCAACAAGCCTTACCAGCCAAACGACAACAGCCACAACCATCAACATCGGTGTCAGCCAATCGCCCCAACGCACGTATAAAGTTTTGGTTTGACGGCGATAAATAGTTTCGGAATGGATTTCATAAGTATTGTGTCCCGATATCCAAACTGTCTTACCGTGAGGATCGACAAAAGCAGAATATCCGGTATTGACAGCACGCACAGCCCATCTGTCAGTTTCGATCGCCCGCATGATATCTAAAGCATGGTGCTGAGCTGGCATCGCAGCGCTGTAATGGGCATCGTTGGAGGGACTGAGGATAAATTGCCCTCCAGCAGCAGCTTGGTAGCGAAATCGTTCGGGAAAGGCAGATTCGTAACAAATTCCGACAATTGCTCGACCGAAAGGAGTATCGAATAACTGATTTGGCGCACCTGCTATTTGATGCTCGTCAAGCGGTGAAAGTCGAGAAACAATCCCACCTAAAATTTCTTGGAATGGAACGTATTCGCCAATCGGTACTAATTTTGATTTGTCATAACGACTAAAAATCTGTCCGTTACTCAGTAGGGTAAAAATACTGTTCGTATAGCCTCCTTTTTTGTCGCCAAACAATCCCAACCAAGCAACTACGCCCCTTTCTTTGACAGCGGAGTAAAAAGAAGTGCGTTGAACGTCATTCCAGCGAAAAGGTAAAGCTCCTTCTGGAGTTAAAACTGCATCAACTCCCCGATCTGCTAAAGTTTGGTAGCCAGTCGTATAACCTTCGATCGCCTTCCGAAAACCTTCGGGATAAAGTTTGATTTTATTCGGGACGTTACCCTGGACGATCCCAACTTTGAGAACTGTGTCTGGAGACTGAATCAGGGGACGGCTGTACAAGCTGTAGCCCAAAAGGTGTAATAAAAGGCAAAAAGCAAAAGGCAAAAGGCAAAAGACAACAGATGTTTTTCGACTCCCCTGAATGGGCGCACGGCTGTGCGCCCCTACAACTGCAATCCAAGCTTCGGCAAACAATCCATTGACAGCGACGATCGCAGCTGTAACAGCACTTGCTCCAGAAAGTTGTCCGAGATGGAGAATGGGTAGGTTGTGGGGGCTTTGGGTGTAGGAAAGCGAAGACCACCACAAGGGTCCGGCACTCCACAAGCTTTCTAAGCCGCACCAAAGAGCAACGCCGATGAGGAGGCGGACGAGACTAAGAGGAATTTTGTCGCGCAAAGACGAGCCGGTGCGTTGCGGAGCCAGCACCGTGCGGGGGTTTCCCCCGTTGAGGCGACTGGCGTGAGGTTCCCTCCGTTGTAGCAACTGGCGTGCGAAGGCGCAAAGGGTTTTTTGTGTTTTTGCGTTTGGGAGTAGGGATTTTAAAGTGGGAATTCGCCAATTTAGCAGTGCTTTCATGCCAACGCCCCAGCCAACTACTAAGGCAGCTCCCCAGAGGGTGATGAAGATCCAGCAGAAAAGGGCGATCGCCAGACTACTCAACCACGGTACACCCATCCAAGTCATAGGATGAATGCCTGTAATCCAAAATAAAGCGACACCGTGATAGCCAATGCCCCAAAGGAGGGGTAAGGAGTGAGGAGCGAGGAGTGAGGAATGTTTGGGGGTTGTAACTACCAATACCCACAGAGGAGCTAGGGCAATCCAGGCAAGAAACCAAGCTCCTACAGGGGCAACGGTAAGCCCCATTAATATACCGCTAGCAAGAGCAATAAGCAGCGAAAAAGGAGAGGCGATCCCCTCACTCCTCACTCCTCGCTCCTCGCTCCTCTTAGCACGCAGCCGCTTCATCGCTGACATCAGATGGAACTAGAGCTACAGCCGCGATCGCATCGTCTTCGTCCAAGCGTTGTACTCTTACGCCTGTCGCACTGCGCGATTGGCGGGGGATGGCATCGGTGGATTGACGAATGATAATGCCGCGAGTCGTGATCAGCATTAATTCGTCGCCTTCATTGACTACCATCAAGGCTGCTAGCTTGTCTTTGAATTTGCGATTTTGCTTGAATTTCGTCGCAATTTTGCCTTTGGTGGCACGATTGTACAACTTGAATTGGGAGACGGGGACGCGCTTGCCATATCCTGCCATTGTCACAATCAATACCCAAGGACCTTGAGTAGCATTAGCTATTTCACCATTCTCCTCAGTTTCGGTTTCGACGATTTCGGTTTCTTCGACTTCGGCTTCAGCGGGGTCGGCTTCTTCCATATGGGAAGCAGCAAGTACGGCACTGGCAATGATATCCATGCCGATTAGTTCGTCTCCCTCTTTGAGTTTCATGGCTTTCACGCCCCGGGTGGCTCTACCTAAAGGACGCAATTGTTCGTGACTGGTTCTAAAGTGAATTGCCATGCCAAAGCGAGAACCGATGATAATACTATCTTCGACTCGCGCCCTACGTACCCAACGCAATTGATCGCCTTCTTCTAGGGAAATTGCAATCAATCCGTTTGCCCGAATATTGGTGAAAGCTGCGAGTTCGGTTTTCTTGATGTAACCGCCTTTAGTTAGCATTACCAAGTATTCTTCGCTAGTAAATTCACTAACTGGGACGATGGAAGTAATCCTTTCTTCTTTAGGGATCGGCAGCATTTGCACGATTGGCACGCCCCGACTGGTACGCGATCCCACGGGAATTTGATAGGCTTTGAGGGAGTAGACGACACCGCGATCGCTGAAGAATAAAACGCTGTCGTGGTCGCAGCAGGTGAGGAAGTGATCGACACCATCATCCTCTTTCATTCGCGTCCCCGATTTACCTCGCGTTGCCCGACTTTGAGCTTCAAAGGTATCTAAGGGCATCCGCTTGATGTAGCCTTGTTCCGTCAACAGAATTACTGCTTTCTCGTTGGCGATTAAGTCAATCGCATCGAATTCCCCTTCAGCAGGTTCGATTTCCGTGCGGCGAGGGGTGGCGTGGGCTTGTTTGATTTGGGTGATTTCAGTTTCGATGATTTCTAAAATCCGCTCTCGCCGTGCCAAGATATCTTTTAAATCGGCAATTTGGACTTGTAAATCTTCGTGTTCTTGACGAATTTTCTCTGCTTCTAGTGCTGTCAGTCGCCGCAACTGCATTTGTAAAATTGCATCAGCTTGGGCTTCCGATAGTCCATGAGTATCGATTAATTGCTGTTTTGCCGTAGTTGTATCGGCAGCACTGCGGATTGCAGCAATGATCTCATCTAGGTTGAGTAAGGCAATCAGTAACCCTTGCAGGATATGATCCCGTTCTTCAGCTTTCCTCAGTTCGTAACGGGTGCGGCGGGTAATTGATTCAACGCGAAACTCTAAGAAGACGTGAAGAAACTGTTTTAAAGTCAATAGCTGGGGTTCGTTGTTGACCAACGCCAGCATATTCGCACCAAAGTTAGCTTGAAGCGGAGTTTGCTTGTAGAGGTTGTTGAGAACGACGCGGGGATAGGCATCGCGCTTAAGTTCGATCACGATTCTCATCCCATCGCGATCGCTTTCATCCCGAATATCGGCAATCCCTTCAATCCGCTTGTCATTAACGAGTTCGGCAATTTTTTCAATTAAGGCTGCCTTGTTAGTTTGGTAAGGCAGTTGAGTAATGATAATTGCTTCCCGTTCCGGTCGTCCTCGTTGTTCGACCGTTTCGATCTCCGCCACGCCGCGCATCGTAATTGAACCGCGACCGGTGGTAAACGCTTCGTGAATCCCCGACGTTCCCAAGATTTTTCCACCCGTAGGGAAGTCGGGACCAGGGATATATTGCATCAACTGGCGATCGCTAATTTCTGGATTGTGAATCAGCGCCACTACACCGTCAATTAATTCGCCCAAGTTATGCGGCGGAATATTTGTCGCCATCCCCACGGCAATTCCCGAAGACCCGTTGAGCAAAAGTTGGGGAATTCTCGCAGGTAAAACAATCGGTTCCTGCTGGGAACCGTCGAAGTTGTCGATAAAGTCTACAGTTTCGGCTTCAATGTCCTGTAACAAAGCATTTTCAGTTAATGCCTGCAAGCGACATTCGGTGTAACGCATTGCCGCTGGGGGATCGTTATCCACCGAGCCAAAGTTACCATGCCCTGCAATCAGGGGCGATCGCATGGAGAAATCCTGCGCCATCCGTACCAAGGCATCATACACAGCCGTATCGCCGTGGGGATGATATTTACCTAGTACCTCCCCCACAACACGGGCGCATTTACGGAACGGACGGTCTGCCGTTAATCCCAACTCATGCATGGCGTAAAGAATTCGGCGATGCACGGGTTTCAGACCATCCCTGGCATCTGGTAGCGCCCTACCTACAATTACGCTCATGGCGTATTCCAGGTAAGACCGCGACATTTCGTTCCGCAGATCGGTTGGAATGATGGTCATATCTTTGCAAAAAACTCCAAATTTGTCGATTTCCGGCAGATAATGCCCAAGATGTTGCTAAATCTTCGGTTTAGCTGCCAAAAAGCTGTAAATTATATCAAAATTTTATCATATTTTGCTAGGGATTGGTTGGTAATGGGTAATGGGTAATAGGTAGTTGGTAGTTGGTTACTGATAACTGAGAACTGACAACTGAATTTAAGCCTCAAGATAGTGTGTGCCTAAAGGCGATCGCTTTTAAGCTGGGGCGTGTAGAGGTGAGAATTAGATATGAGCAGTGAAACGGCTCCAGATCGAGCAGAAAAGCAAAATCCCCCAGGAGATCCATCGCAACTCGATCCAGAGGTACTGGATAAAATTAAACACCCACCTTCGATTCACGACCAAATGAAGCAACTCAGTCCTGAAGAATTGCGGGCAAACCAAGCCGTGTCGCCGGAAATGCTCAATAGTGGCGAAGATTTGCGCGATGATATTATGCCAACAGATGAGCCTGAAGAAAGTGACTAGTGGTTAGTGACTAGTGGTTAGTCTCTTTTCTAGTCACCAGCCACCAGCCACTAGCCACTCACGAATGACAACCATATCGCGCTAATCTGAGAATCAATTAGGATTTAGATATGTTGGCTGTCATCTATTCTGACGAGTTTCTCGAACACAAAACGGGACGGTTTCACCCAGAAAAACCAGAACGCATCAGCGCGATCGCATCTGCTTTACAACATACTAGCTTTGCTCACCAACTAGAATGGCGATCGCCTGTGACAGACCCCCAAAGGGCGATCGCGTGGTTGGAAAAAGTCCATTCACCCCATCACATTCAATCTGTTCGAGAACTTGCCACCCAAGGCGGCGGCTATTTGGATCTCGATACTCCTGTATCTCCCCGTAGCTACGATGTCGCACTATTAGCAGTCAATGCTTGGTTGGACGGGATCGATTACACGTTGGCGACAAATAACCCTGCTTTTGTCCTCTCTCGTCCGCCTGGACATCATGCCGAAAGCGATCGCGGTATGGGATTTTGTCTATTTTCCAACGCGGCGATCGCGGCTCATTATGCCTTAGAACAGCCCAACATCAACCACGTAGCAATTTTAGACTGGGACGTACACCACGGTAACGGAACTCAGGCGATCGTCGAGCATCACCCCCAAATTGCTTTTTGTTCCTTACATCAGTCTCCCTGCTATCCTGGCACTGGTGCAGCCGCCGAAACAGGCGCGCACAACAACGTCCTCAACCTACCCCTCCCTCCAGGTAGCACGATTGCTGACTACCAACCAGTGTTTGAAACTCAAGTGATACCATTTTTAACTCAGTTTCAACCCGATCTACTGATTGTCAGTGCTGGATACGACGCTAATGCCGCCGATCCTCTAGCAGAAATGTACCTGCAACCGCAAGATTACGGATTATTTACGGAATTTTGTCTGAAGATTACTCACCGGATTGTCTTCGGTCTAGAAGGAGGTTACGATCTCCCTGCCCTGTCTCAATCTGTAGTAGCTACAATCGAACGGTGTCTTTTTTAGGGAGTCAGGAGACGGAATTAACTAGTCACTAACCAAAGCGCCACTAGTCACTGTCAGCTTCCCTCCGTACAATCACAGAGGTGGTATCTAAAAAGAAAATTAATTACAGTAATCTCTCGGTGGAACTCTCACCTAGACAAATGGGTAAATAGAAAAGTCAATCGCATCAACTCCTAAGTTGAGCCAAAGCAAGTAAAAATGACTACGTACATTTTTTTCGATACAGCCTTACGCATTTTTGTCAACGCCTATCTGGTTTCTGTAGTACTGCTTTTATCGGCTTCTGCCATTGGATTAGCAGTTATCGAATCAATTGAAAAAGAGCATCATCCATTCCTTAAGTCAAGATAATCTCTTCCCAGCAGGGGTGTAATGGCTGTGATAGTATTCGTTTGATGCGATCGAGTTGGGATCGGCTCAGACACTTACAAAAAGGCTTCGACTCGATCGCCAGAATTTAAGCATGTTTGTGACTCAAGAGCTGTAAAAGCTCTTCTATGCTGCAACTAACTCGGCAATTTTTGCTTGAGCGTTGGCGATCGATTTAGCCAAACTCGTGCCACCAAACTCATCATTCTCAACAGAAATAAAGCTGATGTCGGTGATGCCAATAAATCCAAAGATCGTTCTTAAATAAGGGTCTTGATGATTCAGCTTTTCATTACGTTCGCCACTTCCAAAGCCAGAATCACCTCGCGCCGTAATGATAAACATTTTCTTACCTAGTACTAGTGGTTTGTAAGGATTTGCAGCATCCTCTGGTTCAAACACAAATGTTCGTCTAGGGCGTACAATTTGGTCAATGTAAGCCTTGAGCGTGCTGGGAACGCTGAAGTTGTACATGGGAATACCAATGATATAGAGATCGGCAGCTAAGAATTCATCCACTAAGCGATCGCTAATCCGAATTGCTTCTTGTAATTCAGGGGTTCGTTGTTCTGGCGGTGTAAAAGCAGCTGCAATCCACGGTTCGTTAACATGAGGAACGGGATTGCGCCCGACATCGCGATAGGTAACAATATCATCTGGGTGAGTTTGTTTCCAAGCCTCAACGAATTCTCTGGTGAGCCTGCGAGAATGGGATCGCTCTCCTCTCGGACTGGAATCAATGTGTAGAATACGTGCCATCAGATCTCCTAATGCTCTATTACTGTAGTAGTTGCTCGTACCCTACAATTTAGCCAAGTCGAAAATTCTGGACTACTCAAACCTTGCGCGACTATCACAATCTTGCGGCGACTTTGAATCAGTTATTCAGTTATCAGTGACCTGTGACCGATAATTGAAGGTGTAAGAGATTGGGTAACTAGATGCCAGGTTTAGAGAGATCGCCGACGCGGATCGTTCAGCTTAACACCGATCTTTATCCGCCAATCTATTCGAGTCAAGCGTATGGTTGGAAAAATATTTTGGTTGAGGAATTTCGATATCCTCCAGGGCAAGAAACCTATCAAAATTTAACTAGTCATACCCTTTGTGTATCTTTAAATCGTCGTCCGTCCCGTCTGTCACTAACACTTGGAGATCGTCGTCATAGCGGTCTTTTCAGCCAAGGCGATATTTCTATTACCCCTGCTGAAGCCGTACTAATCTGTCAGGGAAATGACGAAGACAGAATTTTAAGAATTCAGCTAGCATCTCAGTTTTTCCAACAGGTTGCCCAAGATACACTCAAGCTCGATCCCGATCGCGTTGAGCTATTGCCTGAGTTCCGCGCTCGAAATCCTCAGATCGAACAAATTAGCATGATGCTGCTTGCCGAACTCACAACTGGGGGACTGGCAGGAAAACTTTATGTTGAGTCGCTGACAAATGTATTAGCCGTGCATTTACTCAGAAATTACGTGGCTGTCGAGCGTAATATAGCTCTATATGATGGGGGATTGAGCGATCGCCAACTGCTAAAAGTCGCGGACTACATTAATGCTCATCTGGCTGACGACATTACCTTATCCGATTTAGCTCAATTACTCGGTATGAGTCCATTTCATTTCAGCCGCCTCTTCAAGCGATCGATACAAGTTACCCCTCACCAATACGTGCTTCAGCAACGGGTGGAACTGGCAAAGCAGTTACTCCAACAAACCGAACTATCCATTATGGACATTGCTTTGCAGTGTGGTTTCAGCAGTCACAGTCATTTAGGCAAATGGTTTCGGCAGCAAACAGGAGTCACTCCTAAAATGTACCGCATCAATTTTCGCTGAAGCTTGGACAAAAAAATTTCGCAGCTACACAAATTAATCATCTATCTTAGGGTCTATTTGTCTCCTAATTTGGATATACTTAGCAAAACCATCAGCACGTTTTTGCTCGGTTTAGCTTCAGCTCTATATCCCAGGAAGTCAAATGCTCGATCGCAACCCTTTACAATTGGAAACAGAAATTGCCAGAATCGCTAGAGTCATGATGACTCGTAATTCAGAGATTGGTAGCGATATCATTGACGATTTGAGAACAAAACTGACAAGTGAAGAATTAGCTGGTTTGTTGCTTGTCGGTATTGAGCGTATCCTCTGGTTTGATGTCGATGCAGTTTTCTGGACTATAGAACAGATGATTCCTGCCGATCTCATGCAGGAAATTAGAAAAATTACCAATTTAGCGTTTTACAAGCAGTTAATTAACCAAAAATTTATTCCTGGTGTAGACTTTAGCATTGATGCCGATGGCAAACTATTATTAAATCACAATGCAAAAGCAGCTTTAGTGAAGAGTAAGGGGTAAGGGTTAGGGAAGAAGTCAAAAGCCAAAAGCTAAAAGTCAAAATTTGCCTACACCCCCTATAACCTTTCCCAACTTACGACTTACGACTTACGACTTCTCCAATATGTCTTTCCACGCCACTCTCGCTCGACTCATTTCTCTATTGGCTGCTAAGCCACAACATCTTTCTGACAATGCGTTAGCTTCAACTTGTACGGGAATTAACACCGATACGCGCAGCCTCAAGCCTGGAGATATATTTGTGGCTTTGCGAGGGGAAAAGTTCGACGGACATGGATTTGTCGCAACGGCAGTTGAAAAAGGTGCGATCGCAGCAATTGTTGACGGACACTATCAAGGTGATTTACCTGTATTGCAGGTACGAGATACCCTTCAGGCGTATCAACAAATTGCCTCTTGGTGGCGCAGTCAGTTTCATATGCCTGTTATTGGTGTGACTGGTTCTGTCGGTAAAACCACCACTAAGGAGTTAATTGCAGCTGTCTTGGGAACTCAAGGCAACGTCCTCAAAACCCATGCGAATTTCAACAACGAAATCGGCGTACCAAAAACATTGTTGGGACTGGATACTCAGCATGACTTTGCCGTCATCGAAATGGCAATGCGAGGAAGGGGTGAAATTGCCTTATTAACTCAAATTGCTCGTCCTACTATTGGTGTCATTACTAATGTTGGCACGGCACATATTGAACGCTTGGGTTCTGAAGAAGCGATCGCGCAAGCAAAATGCGAACTATTAGCCGAAATGCCTCAAAATAGCGTGGCAATTCTCAACTACGATAATTTTCGCTTAATTTCTACTGCTAACACCGTATGGCAGGGAAAAACTATTACCTACGGTTTAGAAGGGGGAGACATTCGAGGGGAATTACTCGATTCTCAAACTTTAAAAGTAGCAGGATTAGAGTTGCCTTTACCCTTACCAGGACGACACAATGCCGTCAATTTCTTGGCAGCTCTGGCAGTAGCAAAGGTGTTGCAGATCGATTGGTCGGTGCTAAAAACAGGTTTAACTGTCGATATGCCATCAGGGCGATCGCAACGTTATGAATTAGCAGATGACGTGGTAATCTTAGATGAGAGTTATAATGCTGCACCAGAAGCTATGCTAGCAGCGTTACAACTACTAGCACAAACACCAGGAAAGCGACACATTGCGGTGTTGGGTGCGATGAAAGAATTGGGAGAGCGATCGCGAGAATTACATCAGAAAGTTGGGGCAATGGCACGGCAGTTAAATTTAGATTTACTGCTGGTTTTGGTAGATGGTACGGATGCAGAAGCGATCGCGCAGAGTGCAACGGGTATACCTGTAGAGCGTTGTGCTACCCATGTGGAATTAGTTGAGCGGTTGAAAGAAGGAGTGAAAGCAGGCGATCGCATTTTATTTAAGGCTGCTCATTCCGTAGGTTTGGATCGGGTGGTAGAACAATTTCGAGCGGAATATTGTTGCAATCCCTAGTGTAGAGACGTTACATGTAACGTCTCTACAGAGGATATAACGTTTCTACAAGCAAGAAATTAAAGTTCTTCGCCTGATAATAACGGCTCGAATTGACAATATGCTGCGTAATTCCGAAAATGTCGGGCATAGATTTCCGTAACGTTGCTAAAATCATCGTACAAAACTGAATTTACATCAATTATCTGCTTGCAAGTCCAAGTGATAGTGTCATTGTACTGATTCTGATAGCTGCATTCTTGTTGGCGGCTGTAAAGCAAAGCCTTTTCTCTAGCTTCCTCTAAAGAATTCGCTTGGATGAGTATAAAACATTCCTCGTATAAAGGTCGATCGTTTGTCGTGCTTGATGATTCAAATAAAACCACGGCGATGTAGAAAGAAGTTTCTTGGGTATGGCTGCTATCAACTGTCATTAATATCTCCTCTCGCAGTTTCTAACTAAACATATGGCATAATACTCTAAGTAATTATTTATACTTTGTATTTAGGTAATGACTTTAGTATTTAACGCGATCGCCTCTGTGGGAATAGCCACGATCGCTTTTGGGCAAATATTACCCATGAGTAACGCTCCATTACCTTCTACTCAAGAGAATACTGCTGCTAAAACTTATCTCAATATTGCTCGATCGGTTTCTAAAAACTCTAAAAAACCTGTTTCTATGGACGCTGAAACTTTTTACCAACGAGGTTTAGTAAAGGCTAAGCAGGGAGATTATGAAAGAGCGATCGCCGATTATACGCAAGCAATTACATTTGGTAATGGAACGATTTCCTCTGCATTTAATTATTACGGTAGAGCCGAGGCGCTGTTTGCGATAGGAGATTATCGAGGTGCGATCGCTGATTATACAAAAGCCATTCAACTCGAGCCAGAATCAGCTGCTACAACATATGCTAAAAGAGCTATGGCACGCGATCGCATTGGTGACAAAAAAGGTGCAGCCGAAGATCGAAAAGCAGCAGCTAGTTTACCTCCAGAAGCAGAACAGCAAGTATTTCAAACCATAGGTTTCAGCTCTAGACAATGCGAAGATAAATCTCATCCTTCCCTACCCTAATATTTTTTTGCCTTCTTCTTGGCGACTTTGCGACTTTGCGCGAAACAAAAACGATCTTTAACCCTAATGAGTATAAATCAGTGCCGAAAAAAACAGATCGAATTATAGTCATCGACATCGAATCTACTTGCTGGCAAGACAAACCACCAATCGGACAAGAAAGCGAAATTATCGAAATTGGAATTTGTACAGTTGATGTAGCTTCAGGAAAAAGACTAGAAAAAGAAAGTATTTTAGTTAAACCCGAAAAATCTCAAGTCAGCGAATTTTGTACCCAACTTACCACTCTAACCCAAGCCCAAGTAGAACGAGGTATTTCCTTAAAAGAAGCCTGCACGATTCTGAAAAATAAATATCAATCGCAACAGCGAATTTGGGCAAGCTTTGGAGATGATGATAGAAGACAATTTGAAAAACAATGCCAGTCCAAAAAGATCAATTATCCTTTTGGTTCCAGACATATCAACGTCAAAACTCTATTTGCAGTTATTCATGCTCTACCCAATGAAATCGGCATGGCAGAAGCATTAGAAAAACTCAATTTTCCCCTCGAAGGCACGCATCATCGCGGTGGGGATGATGCTTGGAATATTGCCTTGATTTTATCAGAACTGTTGTTGAAAAGTAGAGGTTCATATGGTGGGCAATGCCCACCATAAGCTAATCATAAATCGTTATAGATCAGGCAAATTTAGTTTGACGATCTAATAAGACAATGAAATGGCGGCGGGGGCGATCGATGATACCTTCTTGTTCGAGCTGAGATAGCAGGCGCGTCACGGATACGCGAGTCATACCAATAAATTCTGCGATCTCTTGATGAGTCAGGCGTAGGTCAATTAGCCGTCCGCGTTCCACAGGACGGGCAAACTTACGCGCTAACCACAGTAGCATTTGTAGCAGGCGATCGCGGGCGTTGGTTTGGCGAATAATACTTAGTAGTTCCTCTGCTTGTTGTACGTGATGGCAAATTGCCGTCAATACCCATTCTCGTTGGTACGAGGGAACGTAACTGACTTCTACACTCGTAATGCACTCAACTTGATAAGGTTGGATATTCGACAAAGGCTGACCGATGACATCACCTGTACCCCAATACCCCAATGTCATTACTGTTCCCTCCTCACTCCAAGTGACAGTGCGAACAACTCCCCGCTCGATATGCAATAGCATCTCCGATTTTAGGGGAATTGAGTCATGACGCTTGAACATTTGCTGAGATAAATTCTCAGCTATAGTAATCGTTGGTGAGAGAGATGACATAAGCATTTCCAGGTGTAGGTTTCAGATTTTAGGTATGGTAGATGGCATTATTGACGAGCGTAAGATCTATATTTCAGAATGTAATTAGGTAGGTTTGCGCTTGAGTGGAGGTCTGAAAAACAAGAATTGCCTCACAAGAGAGTATAAAGTCATTCAAACATTGTTGCAAGCTAATTGAGAATTTCTATCACTTGTATCAAGAAAATTGAGGAAAGTTTCTTCTCCTTTGGTTTATCTTCCCTGACTAATTATTTCTAGGGTAGAAATACCCAAAATATACTGAAAATATACTAAAAAAAATGTACTCCTTGTCAAATGACGAGCTGTCAGGGACGGGGACAAGTCAAAAGTCGCAAGTCACAAGTGCATAATTCAGAATTCCGAATTCTCCCCTCATTGCGGTACGCGCCACACCTTAACTGTTTTGTCCTCGCTCGTACTTACCAACGTGCGTCCATCGGGGCTGAATGCTACAGCCCAAACTGCTGCTGTATGCCCTTTAAACGTGGCGAGTTCTGCGCCTGAAATGACGTTCCACAGCTTTATTGTCCGATCGTCGCTACACGTAGCGATTGTTTGCCCATCTGGACTCACCGCAACGAGATTGATATCGGCAGTATGACCTGCGATCGTCCGAATTGCTCTACCAGTGTTGAGATTCCAAACTGCGATCGTCGTGCCGTCGCTGACGCTGTAAAGTTTCTGGCTATCTGGACTAATGGCAACAGACCAAACCGCACCTTTGTGTCCTCTGAGGGTGCGCAATTCTTTGACTGGATTATGGTTTAAATCCCAAATTTTCATAGTCTTATCGCCGCTTCCAGTAACTAGCTTCTGTCCGTTGGGGCTGATGGCAACGGTGAGAACTTCCGCTGTATGCCCTGTAAGGGTAATATTTTTCCCTGTCTTCAGATCCCAAATTTTAGCCGTCTTGTCATAACTGGCACTGGCAATCTTTTGTCCGTTTGGGCTAATGGCAACGGAATTGACATAGCTTTTATGCCCGCGTAGAGTTTTGATTTCTCGCCCAGTGTTGAGATTCCAAACTTTTACTGTATTATCTTTACTGCCACTGACAAGGGTTTGATTGTCATTACCAATCGCCACCGAATAAACCCAGTCTAAATGTTCCTCAAGCGAGCGAA
The DNA here is from genome assembly GCF_000317125.1 of Chroococcidiopsis thermalis PCC 7203. Lineage (GTDB taxonomy): Bacteria > Cyanobacteriota > Cyanobacteriia > Cyanobacteriales > Chroococcidiopsidaceae > Chroococcidiopsis > Chroococcidiopsis thermalis. Next base: position 2,951,747 of record NC_019695.1, on the reverse strand, counting down.
TTTCTCGCCAGCTATTTGCATCCCAAATTTTGACAGTGCGATCGTCGCTACCAGTAGCAAACTTTTTACCGTCAGGAGTAAAGGCAACACTATTCACTTCATCTGTATGCCCTGTTATGGTATTGACTTGCTGTTGTTGCCAGTAATACAAATATGCTACTAGCGCCAGCAATAGTAGAAAGCAGCCACCTAAAAGCCGACTCCGTTTAGATGGTTTTGCTGATGGAGTTATAACTGTGGGTTGAGGCGATGTGGCTGAAGTGTTTGCCTGCGGGGATACTAAAGCTGCGGTTTCTACTGCGGTTAACGGGGTTGTCAGTGCAGGTACAATCGGCTGAAGCGATCGCGCTACTGCAAGATAGTTTTGCTGAGGTTTTTTTTGTAGTAACCGATCGATCGCCTGCGCGAGTTCCTGACTAACTGCTTGTAATAACGGGTGACGTTGCCAATTCGCACTCCAGTTGCGATCGCCTTGAAGCCAAGAAAAATAGGGGTGTCCAGATAATAAATGCAGACAAGCTACACTTAAATCGTAGAAATCGAGATTTGTTTGTAATGCCCAGTCATCGTCAAATGAGTTGTTTGGATGTAAATTATTTGGATGAAATAGCTGTTTGGTCAGATCGAAGTTAATTAACATCAACCTGTCATCACTATTACGGCGGATAATACTTTCTAAGTTTATATTTCCGTGAACGATCTGGCGCTTGTGGATGAAATAGAGTAACGGCAATATTTGACCTAAGACATCCCAAATTTGTTGCTCGCTAAATGTTCCTTGCTGAACTAATTCCTGTCTTAAGGTTTGCCCCGCAATTGCTGGTTGAACTAAATAAAAATAGTTTCCTTGGGTAAAATAAGCCGACAAAGTAGAAATTCGATCGTTTTCGCCAATTTGTGCTAACTTCTTCGCTAGAGAGTAAAAAATATTCGAGACGGAATAGTATTTATTAGATCCAGGTAACGCTAATTGTTGTACCACGTAAGATTCTCGTGCATCTCGATCTTGAGCGAGAAATATTTGACTAAAGCCACCACCAGCTAGGGGGTAAACTGGACGGAAGCGATCGCCTAAACTCGGAACGAGCTTTGTGCCACAACTAAAGCAATATTCCCGATCGTCAGGGTTAACTGGATTTTGGCAGTTGGGATTGAGGCAGCAGAGCATAACTTCAGCACCTACTAGCCGTTTCGGAACATCATAAACAAGTTAAAAGTCAAAAGTCAAAAGTCAAAAGTCAAAAGTCAAAAGTCAAAACTTTTCTTCTTATCCCTTACCACACAACAATCGTCACAATGCTCGATGACCAAATTCAGATCGGAATAGTAGGTACTGGCTATGCAGCGAAGTTAAGAGCAGAATCTTTTGGAAGAGACGAGCGATCGCGTGTCGTTGCAATTGCTGGGCATACTCCTGAAAAGACAGCAACTTTTAGTCAGACATATCAAGCCCAAGCGGTTGATTCTTGGCAACAGTTAGTAGCAAGGGAAGATATAGATCTCGTTGTTATCTGTACGATTAACTCAGATCATGGAGCGATCGCCAAAGCTGCTTTACAGAACCACAAGCACGTCGTTGTAGAATATCCTTTGGCTTTGGATGTAGCGGCAGCAGAGGAAATTATTGCTCTAGCTAAAACTCAAAATCGGTTATTGCACGTCGAACATATCGAGTTACTGGGTGGCTTGCACCAAGCCTTAAAACAGTATTTACCGCAAGTTGGTAGCCCGTTCTACGCCCGTTACAGCACGATGAATCCCCAACGCCCCGCACCTCGACGTTGGACTTACAATCAAGAGATGTTTGGCTTTCCTCTATGTGGTGCGCTATCGAGAATCCATCGCCTTACAGATTTATTCGGTACGGTTGAGACTATCAGTTGTCAAAATCGTTATTGGGGTACAGATCCCGAGTCATTTTTTCAAGTGTGTTTGTGTACTGCACAAATTCGATTTACTAGCGGAGCGATTGCCGAAGTTAGTTATGGTAAAGGGGAAACTTTGTGGCAAAACGAGCGCAAATTTGAGGTTCACGCCGATAAAGGTGGTTTAATTTTTGATAAGGATGATGGCGTTTTAATTCAAGCAGAGGAAACAACAAAAATTGACATTGGTTCTCGACGTGGATTATTTGCTAAAGATACAGGTATGGTATTAGACCATTTACATATGGGTGTGCCTTTGTATGTGTCTCCAACTGAAAGTTTATATGCTCTGAAAGTTGCAGATGCAGCGCGGCGATCGGCTCAGATAAAAGAGACGATTGTGATGTAGGGGCGGGTTTGCTCAAGATATTTAAGAAAATTAATGTCGCGCAAAGTCGCAAAGTCGCAAAGAAGATCGCTAAAGGTCTTTTGCGTGAGATTCTAAAGGTTTGATTAAGAAACCACCAGAAAAGCGATCGCTGATTTAATGCTGTTGTATCTGATAGGAGTCTTTGAAAGTGACAGCAATGCGATCGCTGCTACAAGTTTTTCAAAGTCGCAAGATGGCGGCTTTGCTACTGCTGGGTTTTGCTTCGGGTTTGCCGTTGTTTTTAACGAGTCGAACTTTACAAATCTGGATGAAGGAGTCAAATATCGATTTAGGGGTCATTGGCTGGTTCAGCTTGGTGGCTTTACCCTATTCTTTAAAGTTTTTGTGGTCGCCTGTTTTAGATCGATTTGTACCCCCTTTTTTGGGACGTAGGCGGGGGTGGTTGGCGATAACTCAAATTGGGTTAATTGTCGCGATCGCTGCTTTGGCTTTTCAACAACCTACTCAAGATGTACGAGTCTTGAATTTATTGGCAATTACTGCTTTGATTGTTTCTTTTTTCAGTGCAACTCAAGATATTGTTGGCGATGCTTATCGCACTGATGTTCTGAAGCCACAAGAATTAGAAACTGGGGCATCTGTTTGGGTACTCGGTTATCGGATGGCGTTGTTAGTCACGAGTTTTTTAGCTTTAGTTTTAGCTGATTATTTACCTTGGCAAGTTGTTTATTTGTTAATGGCGGCTTTGATGGGAGTTGGACTATTTACAACTTTTTGGTCACCCCAACCAGAGAACGATATTTTAGAGGAGCGATCGCCTCCTACTGTTAAAGATATAGTCTTTTTAATTGGCGGAATTGGATTAATTGCAGGACTACTCTTAGCGGTTGGTACGGGTTATCTACCTTTACCTATATTTTATTGGATAATCGCAGCTTTAATTGTAGTGTGGTTAGCTGCATCATTTTTGTTACCAACAAAAACTAGGGAAATAGCCACAGAGCGATCGCCACAAACATTACAAGAGGCAATTTACTTACCTTTTCAAGAATTTTTTCAGCGTCAAGGAATTGGGGCAGGAATTCTAATTTTACTATTTATCTTGCTTTATAAGTTGGGAGATGCCTTAGTGGGAAATATGGCAAATCCATTTTTAGTAGATTTAGGTTTTAGTAAAAGCGCAATTGGCGCAATTCAAGGAGGAATGGGATTTTTAGCCACAACTGTAGGAGTATTAATCGGTGGCGTAATTTTAACCAAAATTGGCATAAATCGTGCCTTGTGGGGATTTGGAATTCTACAATTGCTGAGTAACTTAGGCTATTATATTCTAGCGATCGCCGGAAAAAATAGCTCGTTACTCGTCATAGCAATTAACATCGAAAATTTCTGTGCTGGCTTAGTCACGGTTGTAACTGTTGCCTACTTAATGAGCCTGTGCGATCGCCGCTTTACCACAACTCAATTTGCCTTATTTTCTAGTTTAATGGCAATGAGTAGAGATATTTTAGCTGGACCTGCTGGTGAAATTGCCAAAGCAACAGGTTGGGCAACCTTCTTTTTACTAACAATAATTGCTGCTATACCAGGATTGCTACTTTTACCCATCGTCGCCCCTTGGAACTCGAAGTATATACTACCCAGACCAGGACTAGATGAAGAAGACTGGCAACAGTTGTAGGATGGAATAGGTAATAGGTAATAGGTAATGGGTAATTGGTAACAACACTCAACCAACAACCAACAACTAACAACTAACAATCAAAATGGCTATCTTCCGTCAATACATCGCTCCATTATTAGTCGTACTCGTATTCTTAATTGCCTTGGTTGCAGTCAGCGCCCGTATATTCATTCCTGCTGATATGGCTGCACCCGCACCTACCGAAGAAGTCAATTCCCAGCCAGATAATGCCCAAGTTAATTTGACAAACGCGATCGCCAGTGGATCGGATGTGTTAGCGAAGCTGAACGAAGTTATCGCCCCGTGCCTAGTTTGAAGTGACTCAACAGCTACTACCAGGCTACTCAATCCATTCTGGCACTAACCAGGATAGAACTCTGCTGCTCCAATTCATGCAGCAGAGTTACCAAGAAATTTTTCCCAAACAAAACTTTGCTCATCTCACCCGCACAGTCGAGCAATATTTTTCTAGGGATACGCTGTTATGGTGGGTGGAGGAAAGTCAAAATTCAAAAGTTAAAAGTCAAAATTCAAAACTTGCCGACTCCCGCCAAAAAGTAGCTTGCTTGTGGGTAGGAAACGCCGTAGATCAAGTCAAGGGCGATCGCCATACATATATATTCTTACTCTACGTCAAACCAGAATACAGACAACGGGGTATCGGTAAAGCATTGATGAGATATCTCGAAGATTGGGCGCGAACAAAAGGCGATCGGCAAATTGGCTTACAAGTCTTTCAATCTAATACTCTAGCCTTAGACCTATACCACAAACTAGGCTATCAAATTCAGTCACACTGGATGATCAAAACACTAGAGGAAGGGAGCAGGGAGCAGGGACGAGCTGGGAGCAGAGAATAGAGAACGGGAAACAGCAAACAACTACCAACTACCCATTACCCATTACCGCATCTGCAATTTAAATTCCTGTCAATCTCACACCAGTCAGATCCTCAAACTGCCATACAACCTTTACCCTAGTAAAAGCCATACAATCAAAAAACCTCATGGTAGAAGCAATCCTAGAGCGATCGCGCCAACTCAAACAAGACTTAACCGATTTCGTCCTCGATGCAGAAGGAGAACTCGCTGAGGCTTTAGAGGCTTATGCTGCTGCCAATGCGCGTAAAGACCGCTACGATGCGGTTCAGCAAGAAATAGTCATCGATACATTTATTACTGAAGGACAGGTCGGCGACAAAACACCTATAGACTTATTTATTGAAAGCCAGCCTGAGTTGACTAAGAGCGATCGCCAATTGCTAAATAGTTGGAAGCGGAGTTTTATCGGTTTATTTACTATTACTAAAATTCTTCCCGATGGTTTGGAATTGATGAACTGGCTGACGGCAAAACAATACACTGTGAAGCCAAACAACGAGAGAACATTACAAGAAATGTCTCGCTGGAAAGAGGGAGAAATCTTACTGACTCGCATCGCAGCCGTCACCGATGATTATTGGACATTTTCTTGTGCTTACACGCTGATGGGTAAATTGGGAAAACCCAAACTTGCCGTAGCAATTGGTAATTTTAAAGACAACCATAGAAAACATCTTTATAGCGATGCTCCAGATTTATTAGCAGAAGCTTGGCAATCTGTGGCTAACTATCATCAAGAATTTATAGATTTCTTTGGAAATGAAGAAGTGACGATGCCTGGTTATCAACTCAATAAAAAAGTCGCTGAATTTCAAGAAATACTAACTCAACAACGCCTCAAAGCAGCCGGAGTTGATGAATCTAAAAGTTTGTCAGAACTAGCTGAAGAAGCGGGAGTAGGAGATGAGGAAATCGCAGCCGCCGCTAGGGAAGCAGGTGCGGACTCGCAAGCAATTTCTCAGATTCTTGCAGATAAAAGCAAGACTAAAATGGTAGCACCAAAAGTAGAATTACCAGCAGATCTGAAAAAAGCCGAACAGGTGACGGCGATTTCTCATCCTCGTTGGGGACAAATGTTTCTACCTACGTATACTAAGTTCGTAGAGTTGTTAGAAGCTGAGGATTGGCGATCGCAAGAAGGTGCGGAAAAATTAGTTAAGTATTATTTAGAAAATGCTACTATCAACACTTTTATCTGGCAGAAATTAGCACGACAATACCCCAAACAATTAGAAAAAGTATTGCAAACGGTCTTAGAACGCCCTCAGTTCAAACTTGACAGCGACTTAGAACCGCTATTACAAGAATACAATAAACCGATAGAACCGGAATTACCAGAAATTGCTAGCGTTCCTATTCATCTACACAACTTATTTGAAGAAGCTTTTGTAGAGGTGAATAAATCTAGTTCTAAAACCAAAGGTGGAAGTAAGAAGAAGACGGGTTTTGGTTTAAAAAAATAAGATCGCAAATCTTGTTTGCATCTATGACATGTGTAGAGACGTTACATGTAACGTCTCTACAATTATGTAATGTCTCTATTTTGTACCAATCGTTAAAACCTGCGGAGGGGTTGCATCTGGCGGATAAAGAAAGTCTAACTGTATCAAACGGCGATCGCCCTTTTTCATCCTCAATGTCAACAACGGTTCTCCCTGCTGTCCCCTCGTCTGAACTAAATGCACGTACTTCGTCCGAGGTAAGTTTTGGTCGTCGTTATAACGCAACCTTACCGTACCGCGAAAGAATACCTGCTTGGCTGGCGAACTAAAGAAACGCAACCCGCCTTGACTGAGTTTGTCTTCCTTCAGGGGTGTTTCTAGAGAGACGGTAACAGTTCGATCGCGATCGCTATTGTTTTGTAGTGGCAAACTCAGACTATATTGGATCCCATAGTTACCGTGGGCGCGATAAGCTGTATCTGGGTAACGAATCAGCATTGGCGCACTTTGAATTTGACTCGTTCCCAACGTCCCTTGGTTCAACATACTCAAACCATAGGAAAAAGCTTCACCTGGCGACGGGATACTTAAAGAAGAAGCACCCGACGAACTATCAACCAATTGCGATCGCCATTGGGAACCCTGCGCCACCCCAGCAACGCGACCGTAAACAACTTTACCGCTCGTTTGTTCTGGTGGTGTAGGAGTTTTATCGCGGGGTCCAGCTAAATTCCCACGCTCTAAGATTTGCTGCCATTCTTCTAGAGTAGGCGATCGCTCTTGACCAGTAGAATCAGTAGGCGCGTACATTGCCAAACTTGCAGCATATACCGTTCCACTACTCCGCAAGCGCATGAATGTAGACCGTCCGTTAATCGGCGGTTCTAAACCTTGTACTAGAATTGGCAAGTTAACTAACATCTGGCTTTGTCCGGGGGGAATAATCAGTTGCGGCGGAAAACTCGACTGTCGCTGTCCGCGCAAAATCTCATTCATGACGCGATCGCCTGGTCCCGCAAATATCGTACCCAAGTTATTTTCAGCTACAGGTGGTAATTCTGCAAACGGTGCATCCGGTTGGCTGAGATAACTGGCTGCTTGCAAAATATCTACCCGTACCGCTTGCTTGCCAGGATTATGTAAGATGACTCCTAAATAGAGCGATCGCAGATCGTCCGGTGTAGTCGGTTGAAAAACGTGATGAGCAAACAGATCGAATCTACCCCTAAAAGGAAAATTCAGATGAGCGGATTTAGATTTTTTCCCAGCAGGCGGAAAAGTGGAAAGTAAGATTCCTTCTGCCTGTACTTTTTCGGGACTATTACTATTAAATACTGGCACTGCATCCAAACTGCCAGCTAAAGGACGCACAATTCGCGGTTGTACGATTTCTTGTGGTGGGGGAGTGGTTTGAGCAATGGGGAAAATTGGCAACAAAGGCAGCATAAGCAAGTCAAAAGTTAAAAGTCAAAAGTCAAAAGTTGTAGAGGCGGTTTCACGAAGCATCTTTGACTCCAACAAATATTTCCTGTAAACCCATTCAAATTAATTAGCAAAAGCCGCTAAAACGCGAGGAATAAATTGTTGGCGCGTTCTGTTTTTATTCCTACCAAGATGAACGATAACGAGTTGGTGTGAAGGAATAATAGCAGTGTACTGATCTTGAAATCCTTGAGCGGTCATAATTTTGCTGTGTCCAGATGGTGTAGAAACATTCATTAACCAAAAATGAGCGCCATAATTTTTCTTGGGTGCTGCTGGAGCTGGCGTGCGACTATATTTCACCCAGCCTTCGGGTAAGATGCGTTGTCCTTCCCACACGCCATCTTGTAAATAAAGCAAACCAAACCGCGCCCAATCCCTTGCCGTAGCATACATGAAAGCAGAACCGATAAAGGTTCCCGATGCATCAGGCTCGATAACTGCACTAGACATCCCCAGAGGATTGAATAGAGCGCGACGGGGAAATGTGAGATAATCGGCATCGCGATCGCCGACCGCACGGCGCACAATCCGAGAGAGAATGTTGGACGTACCGCTGGCATACTGCCATTTACTACCTGGATCGGCTTCCAGAGGTTGACTTGCAGCGTAAGCAGCTACGTTACTCTGACCGAATAGCATTTGAATTAGATTACCCAGAGGGTTGCCCTCGTTCTCGTCAAACTTCAAACCGCTACTCATGCGAAGCATTCGATCGAGTGCAATTTGACTGCGGCGATCGCCTGGATGATTCCACTCTGGCATGAGATTTTCGTCTGTTAGCGACAGCTTACCCTGCTTGACTAAAATGCCTACTAGTGCATTCATTACACTCTTAGTCATCGACCATCCCAACAACGGCATTTGCGCCGAAAAACCTGGGGCATAACGTTCTGCCACAATCTCGCCTTTGTAGACAATGACAACAGCCCTAGAGTCATGTTGAGGATTGAAAATCCAATCCATAGCTGCTGCAAGTTGTTTTTGGTTAATTTCAGCCGGAATTTGGTTTGTCTTTCCTTGCAACCAACGTCGATCTTGTCGTGGAGTTAAGTTGAGTTGCTGAGTCTGCGATCGCAACTCTTGTACAGAGCGATCGATAACCAAAGTACACCCAAGTCCAGGACGAAAGATTGCTTGGTGTTTTGCCAAGCCAAAAATACTTGCCGTGACAGATTGCTGCGGGCGATCGATATTTACTTTAATTGACTTAACAATTGACTGTTCCAAGGTTGGTAAATCTGCAATTTCAGCCAAGACATCTCGATTGAAAATAGATTCTGGAGTGCGTTGAGAGACAAACACGCCCGAACAAAATTGTTTTGCTTGATAAGCCGTGCCAATACTCAAGACTCGCCACAGGGTAAAGCTAATATAGCCAATAATACTGACGCTAATTAAGCCAAAGCTCCACAAGATATACTTAAAGGCTGGTTTCATTTAATAATTACCCAGTCGTTGCAAAATAACTTCAAAATCATTTAAAACAATATTTGAATTTTGCTCTGTCAATATCGGAACGTGAATAAAAACACAATTTACTGGCAACTGATGGCGTTGAATCCACTCTAAAACTGAATAATAAAGTCCTTCACAGACAAACTTCCCTGCATCGTGACTAATTTTTACTCTGTCATTCTCCTGTACTAAATTTCCTAAATCGATGTTTGTCTGTAAAATACTACCATTCCAAGTCGCATTAGATTCAATCGTCAAATGCTGTCGGCGTTCTGCCATCCCGCAACAAATAATTGAATTAGGTTCTAAAGCCTGAGCTTTTTCCATCACTATATTGCTGGCAAGTTGAATATTAACAGGCAACTGACGCAAAAAGTTGAGAACAGCAAATGTATAGTTAAGTTGAGATATTTTTTCTAGAAGGTCGTCAGAAGAATTCGTTGTGTGATGGGGTAGCCAAGTTGTAAAGGAAGTTAGCAAGATCTTTTTTGTCATATGCAATGGTAGGGGCGGGTTTACCAGCCATATTTGTCGGAGTCAGAGTTGTTCCGCGAAGCCGCCCGTACACAGTTTCGTATAAGCAGGTGTATTGACCTAAAATAATAGAGTGCCGGAATGAGGATGAAATATGGCAACGATCGCAGTTGTAGATTATGACATGGGAAACTTGCACTCTGCCTGTAAAGGATTAGAAAATGCAGGCGCAACCCCAAAAATTACGGATTCCGCCAGAGAAATACTACAAGCAGATGCGATCGTCCTGCCAGGAGTTGGATCATTCGATCCAGCCGTGCAACATTTGCGATCGCGGGGTTTAGAAGCACCCATCAAACAGGCGATCGCTAGCGGGATACCATTTTTAGGAATTTGCCTCGGTTTGCAAATTTTATTCGACGGCAGCGAAGAAGGCAAGGAACCAGGACTGGGAATTATTGCTGGTACTGTCCGCCGCTTCACCTCCGAACCAGGAATTACAATTCCCCACATGGGTTGGAACCAACTGCAATTTACCCAACCAGAATGCACGTTATGGCAAAAGTTGCAACCCAATCCCTGGGTTTATTTCGTTCATTCCTACTACGTCGATCCCGTCAATCCTCAAGTTCGCGCTGCTACAGTCACTCATGGTAGCCAAATCGTAACAGCGGCGATCGCCCAAGATAACCTCGTAGCCGTCCAATTTCACCCCGAAAAGTCTTCTACAGCAGGTTTACAAATTTTATCTAACTTCGTGGCGCAGGTAAAGGTTGGTGTTGCGTGTTAGTAGGGGTGGGTTCAACCAAAAATCTTTGGTTTGTTCGCACAGATGTTCGATAAAACCCGCCTATACAAGTTTTCGTACCCTCCGATGAGTCTCAGAATCTCCGGGAATCGCCAACTAAAATCTCTCCCAGGTAAAGATACGCGCCCTACTAGCGGTAGAGTGCGGGAGGCAGTATTTAATATCTGGCAAGGAAAAATTGCTAATTGTCGCTGGCTTGATTTATGCGCCGGAACTGGCTCGATGGGTGCAGAAGCTTTATGTAGGGGCGCTAGTTGTGTAGTCGGGATCGAGCAATCCAACCGTGCTTGCAACGTTATTCAACAGAATTGGCAGAAAATAACCAAACCAGAACAACAGTTCCAGGTATTGCGCGGAGATGTCGTACAAAAATTAAAAACTCTAGTCGGACAGCAATTCGATCGCATCTACTTCGATCCACCCTATGCCAGTGGATTGTATCAGCCAATATTAGAGGCGATCGCTCGCTATCATCTCTTGCACCCAGAGGGAGAACTCGCTGTAGAATACGATTCTGCGCTCTGGCAACCGCAAGCCATCTCTAGCTTAGAAATCTGTCGTCAAAAAGTTTACGGTAATACAACTCTGACCTTTTATACTAGGGAGTCGGGAGTCGGGAGTCGGGAGTCGGAAGAAAAATGAGAAAGGTAGTAGTACTCTCTTCCTTGTCTCCCTTGTCCTCCTTGTCTCCCTTGTCTCCTGAAACGTTCTTAGTCAATTCCCAGCTTTTTACCGCGCTTGAATTGCTCGTAAGCTTTGAAAAACAGCCCTGCCAGGGTAACAAAAATTAGACCTAGTACCATGCCATCGAGTAAGGGTTCAACCACGTCAAATCTCCTGAATGTCAGATGTAGTAATATGTTTGCTTAGATTAAGTTTTTCTGCACGTCTTTAATCATACCTCTGTTTAGTTGTATGTAGGGGGCTGAGTCAGAAGTCTTTAGCTGACTAAATGTCAGTCGATTTTAACAAAAATTTAATGGGTATAAATTAGCGCTATTTGCTTGCCGATAAGGTCAAGAACTTTTAAGCTATGTGTAGGATATAGAAAAGATTTGTCAATTTGACTTTTAGTGAAACCTTTTGGATAACCAGCACGTCCTCAGTCAAAATTCGCTTCAGCGGTTCGCGACGATCGCTCTAGCGCTGTTATTGGCGATCGCCATAGCGATTGTGGGCGCTTACCTACTCAGTCCCGCCGATCCTTATATTAAGGGTGTTTTATCTTTATCTGGCGATCCGATGCAAGGTAACGCGATCTTCCAGATGAACTGCGCTGGTTGTCATGGTTTTCAAGCAGAAGGTAATGTTGGTCCCAGCCTGCAAGGAGTTTCTAAACGGAAGTCGGGTTACGGTTTAATTCATCAGGTGATTAGTGGGGATACACCACCAATGCCAAAATTTCAGCCTAGCGAAAAGGAAATGGCAGATCTGCTGAGTTATTTGGAAACACTCTGAGTAGCAACGTTCAGCAGTACTCAGATTGTCAAAGTTGGATTTCACCAGAATCTTAAATCTCTAAAAATAATGACACTAAATATGGTGCTATAGTAGTGCTATATTTTAGATATTTCATGTTACGAGTAGTTATTGATACAAATGTTGTCTTTGCAGGATTAACTCAAAGGGGTAATGCAGCTAGTTTAATTGTTGATGCTTGGTTAGCTGACTTACTTCAAGTCTATGTCTCAAATGCTCAAGCTTATGAATACGCAGATGTTCTATCTCGTAAGCTTTCAGAAACTCGTTGGCAAAGCATGAAACCCGTTCTAGGAACCTTGCTATCTCAAGCAAATTTTACAACCATTTATTACTCGTGGCGACCTACTTCACCCGATCCAGGAGACGAACACGTTATCGATTGTGCAATGAATGCAAGTGCGATTGTTGTCACATCAAATATACGAGATTTTAAAACTGCAAAAGAATCATTATGATTGCAAGTGATGACACCTGTAGAGGTTGTTATTGCTCTATCGAGTTAGACATATTTTGATTTTGCCAGGAGTTGAAAATGAGTAGATTAACAGTACGCTTACCCGAAACGTTACATCAGCAATTAGTGCGATTAGCCGAAAGTGAAGGTGTCTCTTTAAATCAGTACATCGTGTATGCCTTGACTCGTCAAGTGACATCAGCTTACACGGTTGAAACTCTAGATGAAACAACAAGCGATCGCCAAAAAGAATCTTTTAATACTCTATTACAGAATTTAGGACAAGTCTCGCCTGCTGAAATTGAGACATTAATGGCTGAACGAGAACTTGTTGAACCAGAAGAAAGTTTAACGCCTGAAATTATTAGCTGCTTGCAAGAGCGTATAAAGAATAAAAAATTGTCAAGCTAGTTCAATAAAATGTTGTATCATCTCAATACTCGCGACACTCGTGGATTAATTCTTGATTTCTAATAATTCCAGGGAATACTCTTTTCTGTCTGACCCAAGCTCCACAAATATGTCCGTTGTCTAGGAAACCATAAGTTGTATACTTGTAGACGCTAATAATATTAGCTTCTGATTCTTGGATTCTACGTACAAGTTTTCCACTGCCAGATAAAATACTCGGTAAAACAATATATGAATATAGTAGGAGAGTGATGGTACTAGGAACTATAAATACCGCTATACTTAAACTTTTTGTTTCAGCATCTTTAAATAAAAAACTATTAAAAAATAAAAGCAATGGGATTAAAAATGCAAAATTGTAAAAAATCAGATTTAATAATTCTACTTCAAAAACAAATCTGCCATTATATGACTGAAAATAATTAATACACAAAACAAATAAAATGAATAGCAATATCAATAAATTTTGTTTAGGATTCATACTTGTATTAGTCAAAGAATTCTAAAAATAATGTCTTATATTTATTACTAAGAGTAAGAGGAAAGCAATTATTTTTACATCTTTTATTTTTTATCATTTTTAATTAAATTAAAGCATCAATATATATTCGTAGTTTAACTAAACTGCTGTGCATAAAACCGCGCGTAGCGTCCTTCTAATGCCAACAACTCCTCATGCGTACCCGATTCGACAATTTGCCCTTTTTCCATCACCAAAATGCGATCGCTACGACGTACAGTAGTTAAACGATGGGCGATGATAAATACAGTTCGATTCTGCATCAATCTTTCTAAAGCTTCCTGTACTAAAGCTTCCGATTCTGAATCTAAAGCAGAAGTAGCTTCATCTAATATTAGAATACGCGGATCGAGCAAAACTGCACGGGCGATCGCAATTCTTTGTCTTTGTCCTCCCGATAAATTTACGCCTCTTTCTCCGACTTGGGTGTAATAACCATCAGGAAGTTGCATAATAAATTGATGAGCATTGGCAATTTTGGCGGCTGATTCTACATCTACTAAATTGTAACTAGCCTGTCCAAAAGCAATATTTTCAGCGATCGCACCTGAAAATAAAACTGTTTCTTGAGGCACAATTCCTATTTGTCGTCGCAGGCTTTTTAACTGCACGTCACGAATATCAATGCCATCAATTAAAATTTCTCCCGACTGCGGATCGTAGAAGCGTGGGAGTAAGTTAACTAAAGTTGTTTTTCCCGCGCCAGAAGCACCAACTAAAGCAATTCTTTCGCCTGGATGCGCAATTAAATTTAAGTTTTCTAGTACTGGTTGACCGAGTTTATAGGCAAAACCGATCTGACGATATTCTACTTTACCACTAACTAAAGGTAGCGCGATCGCATTTGTTTTTTCTTCTACTGTGGGTTGAATTGATAATAACTCAAATACACGATCGACAGAAGCTTCTGCTTGTTTAAACTCGTTATAATTATTAGTTGTATGACTAATCGGATCGATAATCGATACTGCTGCTGCTAAATAGCTAAAAAATCCTGCTACAGTCAAGTTATTTTGAGAGATTTGCCAAGCTGCAAATAACAGAACAAATAAAAAGCTCAATGCTTGTAAAAATCCCACGACCGGAATTTGAATGGCTTTGAGTCGTTCTGTGGAGTATTTAGCTTGTAAAGTCCGTTCTGCTTCGTGACTGAATCGAGCAATTTCTCTATCTTCCGCTGCAAAAGCTTGAATAATCCGAATGCCACTAAACACTTCAGTTAAAATTGCTGATAAATCTGAAATACGATTTTGACTTTTGAGCGAAAACTTGCGTACCCGTTCGCCGAACCAAGTAATTAATATACCTATTAACGGCACGACTAAAATGATTGCGATCGTCAGCTGCCAATTTAGGTACAGCATATAGATTGGAATTACCACCAACTGCAAAAGACAAGGAATAAAATCGTGAAAAATCTTGTTTACGATTTCTCCAATGCGATCGATGTCTTCCGTCAGTCGGTAAGATAAATCGCCTGCTTTTGCAGTTTCAAAATAGCTGAGATTAAGTTTTTGTAGGTGGCTGTAAACTTGTTTACGCAGGTGGAAAGCAACTTTTAAAGCTGCTTTTGCCATATAAATATCTTGAATTGCTTGAGCAATTCCTCTAATTAGAAAAACGGCAGCGCATAAACTAGAAAGTTGAGCGATCGCAACGACATTACCTTGTCCAAACGGTGTAGTCAATCTTCCAGCTAAATGAATTAAGGCTAACGTAGCGATGACAAAGCCTAAAATTCCTACGCCACCCTTAGCTAGGTTTTGCCACTGGGGACGGATATATGGTATTAGCTGCCAGTAATAAGAACGAGAATAAGAACGATTTTTCAAGGTGGCGATCGCACAAATCAGATGTTCTTTAAATTATATGTATGGTGCGTTAATAATGCACCATACCTCTTAAGAAGCGATCAAAATGACAATAATTTACCGTCGCTGCCTCCGTCTGATAATTACAATTATTAAACCAATAACTAGAGCTGCAAGTACAATTTTAGAAACAGGTGCAAGGTATTCCTCTACTATTTGGTAGTGATCTCCCAAGATGTATCCAGCAGCAGTTAAAAGTCCTACCCACAATATCGTTCCGACAGTTGAGTAGATCAGGAACGGTACTACATGCATATCACCGATTCCGGCGGGAAGTGAAATCAAAGTGCGTACCCCAGGAACCATGCGACACAGAAGTACTGCCTTCACCCCATGCTTGTCAAACCAGTGTTTCGATCTGTCGATATCTTTACCAGTAATAGTTATCCATTTACCGTATTTATCTGCCCAACCTCTTAATCGTTCTTCGCCTAAGAATTTTCCTGCATAGTACCAAGGTAACGCCCCGATGACAGTTCCTATTACACCTGCTGCGATCGCCCCTACAATATTCAACTTACCTTGTGCTGCGGTAAAACCCGCTAATGGCATGATCAGTTCTGAAGGAATGGGAGGAAAAAGGTTTTCTAAAAACATCAACAATCCGATTCCCAAATAACCAAGGGAAGTCATGATATTTACAATCCATTCAGTCATTGAACTGCCTCGACAAGAACGTTGAATATGCAATAGGGTGGGCATTGCCCACCCTACATCCTTAAAAGAATCTCAGATCGATTATGTTCCAGAAGTCCAAGAATTGATGTATTCAACTTGTTCTGGCGTGAGAGTATCAACGCTGATACCCATTGCTTGCAGCTTCAATCGCGCAATTTCTTGGTCAACTTCAACTGGGATGGAATGTAAGCCAGGAGCGAGTTTACCTTTGTTTTTTACTAGATATTCGCAAGCCATAGCTTGGTTAGCAAAACTCATATCCATGACAGCACTGGGGTGTCCTTCTGCTGCTGCCAAGTTTACCAGTCTGCCTTCACCGATGACGACAACTGACTTGCCGCTGTTGAGTTTGTACTGTTCGGTAAAAGGACGAACGTTTTTGACTTCTGCTGCTTTAGATTTTAAAGACTTAAGGTCAATTTCAATATCAAAGTGACCGGAGTTACAAACGATCGCGCCGTCTTTCATCACGTCGAAATGTTCGCTACGAATAACGTGCTTGTTACCTGTAACTGTGATGAAGATATCTCCTTGAGGTGCAGCTTCTGCCATTGGGAGGACGCGGAAACCATCCATTACTGCTTCAATTGCCTTAATTGGGTCGATTTCGGTCACGATGACATTAGCACCCATGCCACGCGCCCGTAGTGCCGTACCCTTACCGCACCAACCGTAACCAGCAACAATTACAGTCTTGCCAGCGAGCAGAATATTGGTAGCGCGAACGATCCCATCTAGGGTAGATTGACCCGTACCGTAACGATTATCAAAGAAATGCTTAGTATCGGCATCGTTTACATTCACTGCTGGGAATGTCAGTACGCCATCCTTTAACATCGCTTGCAAGCGAACGATACCCGTAGTGGTTTCTTCGGTTGTACCGATTAAGTCAGCGATTTGGTTTTGCCGCTCTTGAATTAAAGTTGCAACTACGTCACTGCCATCATCGATGATAATGTTGGGGCGATGATCGAGAGCGATTTGGACGTGTTTGTTATACGTGGCGTTGTCTTCCCCTTTGATGGCAAAGACAGGAATGCCATGATCTACAACTAAGCTAGCTGCTACATCATCTTGAGTAGACAGGGGGTTGCTAGCAATTAAAACGGCATCTGCACCACCAGCTTTGAGGGCGATCGCCAAGTGTGCTGTTTCTGTAGTGACATGACAACAAGCGACCAAGCGAATTCCGGCAAAAGGCTTTTCTTGGGCAAAGCGATCGCGGATCTGCCGTAACACTGGCATCTCGCGCCCAGCCCATTCAATCCGCTGCTTACCTAAGGTTGCTAGAGCAGGATCTTTGATTTCGTACTTTAGTTTATCGAGAGCAACCGTCATGTAGTTAATTCCTAAAGAGTTAATTTAGGTGGTCTTACTTAGCTTAACTGCATTTTTCTAGAAGGGGAATTATTACCTGAACATCTAGTACAGCACGTATACCCCTTGCAAAAATACCAGTCTAGACTATGAAGACCAGCTAACAGCCGTCAACCCATCAATAGCTGTTACGCGCAAAATTTACACTTATTTCATACTTTAGCGAACAAACTTTATGTTTTTTTAATCAGTGGCTAGTGAGTAGTGACTAGTGATTAGAAAAGAGTCCAGCCACCAGCCACCAGCCACTAGCCACTCACTACTCACTTCCCAACAACCATCCTTCATCTAGTAATGTGTATAAGTGTGAAAAGTAGGAGGTGTGGACGTGCGCTCTCAAATTCAGGCGATCGCTAAACCAAAAAGCAGACGACGGCTAGTCATGTGTTTCACTTGTGGCATTTTGGGTTCAATCGTGCTGAATGCTTCAGTTATTGCCCCCACTCTAGCCAAGCCGACACAACCAGCGAATTTACAGCAATCGTTACCTATTCCAGGTTTACATTCACTCGATCTCCCAGGAATCGACAATTTTCTATCTGCTTACCAACCAACTCGCGATCGCAATAATCCTCAAAGACAGATCTATACTGACTGGATTACCTTAGATGGTCGTCGTTTGTTTCAGGTTACGGCATCTTCTAGGGAGGAGTTAGCTAAGCGGGTCAATGAGGTGCAGTCAAACTTAGAAAAAATTAGCGAAGATTACTTTGCCAGCAATTCTGAGGAGGAACTGGAAGTCAAATCTCAACGCCAAACGATTACGGATGCAAATAGTCCCACGGGTGTATCTCAAACTCTGCCAGCCATTTCGATTAATCAGCAGTATCTCTTCACTCCCACCGATTTAGATGCTGAGGTTCAAGGAGAAACAAGCGTGCAAAATTTGGCACGCAAATTAGTACAATCTCTGCCACAAGAGCTGAAAGCGGCAAAAGAGGAACGAAAACCTCAAGTTTTGATCCGCCGAGGTGCGATCGCCACTGGAATTTTTGTGGGTATCGTAGTGGCTAGCTGGGGAATTCGCCGTTGGCGCGATCGTTTAGATCGAGTCATACCAATTTCGACGACTCCCACAGATCCCTCAGAGTCAGTCACGACACAATTAACGCAGCAACAGCAAAATAACTTACGAGAAGTCAGGCGAAGAATATTTCAGCTATCTCAAACTGGCGTATGGGTTGGCGGAACGCTGGTAATTTTAGGGTTGTTCCCTTACACGCGGTTTATTCCAGTTTGGATTCTAGCGATACTCCAAATTCCAATCGTCAGAATTCCCGCCGTGATTGGACTTGTCTCAATTGGAGCCTATGTCGCCACTCGCGCCAGCTATGTTGCGATCGATCGCTTTACTCATGCACTGGCGAATAATGCCTTATTAGGCGCTCAAGACTACGTACGCTTGCAACTGCGGGTAATGACAATTTCTGGTGTTGCTAAAAGCGTGACCACTATTAGTATTGTCGCTTTGGGCTTACTACTTGTCCTTTCAACTCTGGGTGTAGATTTAGTTCCAGTGTTAGCTGGTGCGGGGCTACTTGGTGTAGCCATATCTCTAGCATCCCAAAGTTTAATTAAAGATGCGATCAATGGCTTTTTGATTATTGTAGAAGACCAGTACGCCGTAGGTGACGTAATTAACGTCGGTACTTTTGGCGGTTTGGTAGAAAATCTCAATCTGCGAATCACTCAGTTACGCGATGCTGAAGGTAGATTAATTACTATTCCCAATAGTGAAATTAAAATTGTGGCAAACCTTTCTAGTCGGTGGTCGCGTGCCGATTTAAGTATACCCGTTGCTTACAATGCCAATCTCGACCAAGCATTATTTTTAATTGAGGAGGTGGGTGTAGAAATGGATCGAGATCCCCAGTGGCGAGATCAAATTCTAGAAAGACCAGAAGTACTAGGAGTTGATAATTTTGGCGATCGCGGTTTAATTATTCGGGTTTGGATTAAAACCCAACCCCTCAAACAATGGGATGTAGCCAGAGAATATCGCCGTCGATTGAAAAAGGCTTTCGATATCGCCGATATTGCTATTCCCGTACCGCAACAAGCTGTCTGGGTACATACTCCTTCTGTTTTACGATCGCACCTCGATCCAAATGACCAAATGAGTCATAAATCGTAAGTAGGGTGGGCATTGCCCACCTATTTTTGTCTCCTGACTTCTGAATTATTCCCCATAATGTCCCCCCGTTACCTTACCTCTAAATACGACGTATTGATAGAGGTTGTAAAACAGCATGACAGGGATGAGAAAACCAATAAAGATAATCATGATGACTAACGAACTAGGGTCAGCCGATGCCTCATAAATTGTAATATTAGGCGGAATAATGTAGGGAAAGACAACTAAAGCCAGTCCGATGAAAGTAAGGACGAACAGTAAAATTGTCCAGACAAATGGCGCTCGTTCTTGCTTGCGATCGAGACTACCTAAAAGCCGAGAGATTAAAAGTATGCCTACGACAGGAATGATGCCGAAAATATAGACGAGTGGCTGTTGAAATAAGCGAGTTCTAGCACTTTCGTAAAATATAGGAGTGGAAATTGTGATAAAAATTGCTCCGATCAAAGTAGTAAAGGCAGCTATTCTCGCAGTTTTGTAATGAGTTTCCTGTAACTCTCCTTCCGTTTTCCAAATTAAATAAGTCGAACCAATTAACACGTAAGCTTGAATCAACGTCAGAGCAATTAATATTGACTGCCAACTCAGCCAGTCCCAAGTGCTACCAATAAAATGTCCGGCTTCATCAACTTTAATGCCTTCTAATACACTACCTAAAGCAAATCCTTGACCGAGAGCCGCTAAAAAGCTTCCCGCGCCAAACGCCACATTCCAAATCAATTTGCGCTTTGCTTGTTCGCGAAATTCAAAAGCAACAGCTCGAAAAATAAACCCAAATACCATCGTAATAATTGGGATGTAAAGCGCGCTTAAAATTGTACTGTAAGCGAGGGGAAATGCACCAAATAAACCGCCTCCCATTAATACCAACCAAGTTTCGTTAGCATCCCAAATATTACTCAAGCTCGTCATTAACAGTCCTCGCCGCTCCTCATCATCAGAAGTCAGCGAGAGAATACCTACCCCCAAATCGAAACCGTCTAGCATGACGTAGAGAAATAGGAACAGTGCCAAAATTCCAAACCAAACTTGGGGGAGAAAATATGTTAGAGTCTCCATGTAGTAACGGGTAATTGGTAATTGGTAATTGGTGAGGTTAGAAGGTTAATTTCTTAATTTTGAATTTTGAATTTTGAATTTTGAATTTCTACTGCTGTGCTTCTACCGGGCGTTCGTCGGGAACAAATTCACCGGGGGAAGTATCGATAGCAGGACGAATAGTTTCCACACCTGGAATTGGTAATTCTAAATTTGGTCCTTTGCGAATAATGCGGCTACCAAAATACAATGTGGCAACAAATAACACCGCATAAACGATCGCAAAACCTGACAGCGAAACTAAAACATTACTAGCAGGAACGTGAGAAGCAGAATCTACTGTGCGAATTTGATTGTATAACGTCCACGGTTGCCGTCCAACACAGCGCACGATCCAGCCAGAATCGATCGCGATAAATCCTAAAGGAGCCGCAAAAATCCAGGTACGTAATAGCCAGCGCTGCTCAGTGATTTTTTTGCTATTCAGCTTACCAAGTAACCAGTAAAGCATACTCCATAGCATTAGGAAAGCCAGGAAAAATCCAATGCCGATCATAATGCGGAAGGAATAATATATCAAACCAACTAAATGCGGTCGATCTTCTGGTTTAAAATCTCTCAGTCCCACAACAGGTTCCGTGAGATTTTGTTTGAATTCTAGAATGTATCCTAAAGCATTAGGAATGATAATTTCCCAATTGTTTTTTTGCGCTTTATCGTTAGGTAATGCAACCAAACTCCAGTCAGCAGGTTGTCCGGCAGGGGTGGTTTCCCATTGTGCTTCCATCGCAGCAAGTTTAGCAGGTTGATAGTGATAGACCTGTTCGCCACTTAAATGTCCGATGTAAATCTGCATGGGCGCAACTGCGATCGCGGCTGCTAAAACGATTCGTAAAGACTTAGAAAAGAAAGCTGGGTGGCGATTGTTGAGAATGTACCACGCACTAATCCCGCCGACGAGAAACAGCGAAGTCTCTAACGTGGCGAAGAACATGTGCAGGACACTCTTTGCCATAAATGGATTAGCGATCGCTTGAAAGTAATCCCTGACAATAAACTTACCATTGACAATTTCTCCACCCGCTGGCGATTGCATCCAAGAGTTTGCTGTTAAAATCCACAACGTAGATAAGTTAGCGCCCAACGCCACCATAATCGTCGCCACGTAGTGAATGGTAGAGTTGACGCGCTCCCAGCCAAATAGCATAATTCCCAAGAAAGCAGCCTCTAGCATAAAAGCCCAAGCAGCTTCAAACCCGATGACGCTGCCGAAAAAGTTGCCCACAGCCTCGGAAAATGGAGCCCAGTTCGTCCCAAACTGGAATTCCATTGGGATTCCCGTCGCTACCCCAATGCCAAAATTTAGCACGTAAAGCTTAGACCAAAAACGGGCATGGTAGTAATAGTCAGGGTTACGAGTCCTCAGCCATAATCCCTCAACGATGACCAAATATATTCCCACGCCTGTAGTAATCGTGGGCCAAAGCATGTGAAATAGAGCAGTCAGCGCAAACTGCATCCGCGACAGCACGACGGTATTGGAGAGAAAATCCATGAATGCTCGTCTCTTATTTCAGTGCAGTGCCATTTTATCGAGGCTGAGCATTTGAGAAAATTAAAAGTTTGTAAGTAGGAAGTGGTAATGGGTAATGAGTCATGGCTAATTGATGGTTGACAGTAAACGCTGCGCTACACTGCGTGAAGACAGTTAACCGATCGCTCATAACTTTGTACAGACGTTACATGTAACGTCTCTACACTGACAACTGATTCCTCACAATTTCCTCAAATTATTTTTATATATTGAACATTGACTCGATTCATCAATAATTACGAATTACGAATTACGAATTGCAAAGGCGGTTGTTATGTTCCAGAAAATTTTGGTTGCAGTAGATACGTCAAAAAGTAGCAAACAGGTGTTCGATACAGCTTTGTCTTTAGCTAAGGCAAACAACGCCAGCCTGATGTTGTTGCACGTAGTATCGGAAGAAGAACTTGGCAGCCCTACACCGATTTTACCGAGCTTGGAATACTATCCATCGGTGTATGAAAAAAATATGGAATTGTACCAACAGCAGCGAGAAGCGTTTACAAAACAAGGTTTGGACATGTTGCGATCGCGCCATCAAGAAGCAATGGCTGCTGGGCTCAACGTGGAATTTCGGCAACTATCAGGTAGTCCTGGGCGGCTGATTTGCGACTTTGCTTTGGCTTGGAAGGCAGATTTAATTGTCACCGGACGCAGGGGACGCAGGGGTTTATCTGAATTTTTTATGGGTAGTGTCAGCAATTACGTCTTGCATCACGCTTCTTGTTCTGTCTTAACGGTACAGTCACCAGCGCAGCCAGCAGAGAAACTACAGTCGGCTGAACGTGAAGTATCACTCGGATACAAGTCTAGCAATTGAAAATCGCGGCAAGGTTTGTACAGCGGAAACATTGTGGTGAGGCGGTTTCCGCGCCCTGTAGCAACTGGCGAGTCATTTTTGATCGCTAAGGTTTTGATATATTAGGCGATCGGCTTTTCCCATGTAACAAATTCTTGCTACTTGTAAACTTAAGCGATTCCTATAAAGTAGCTTGATTAAAGATCGGCTTGATAGCAATTTTTGGATTGCATTTCCTCTGTATTTTGCTCGTTAATTGCTATCTTCTATCGCCAGGGAAAAGCTAGTTAGCAATGAAAATCTTAGTTGTAGAAGATGACGAGTTAGTCGCCCATGCACTAACTGCCGTTCTCACCAACCACAACTATGCAGTTGAGGTTGCTGTCGATGGTCTTGCTGCTTGGGATTTAGTCCAAGCTTTCGACTATGACTTAATCGTACTGGATGTCGTCATACCTAAACTGGATGGCATTAGTCTCTGCCGTCAAATCAGAGCTAAAGGTTTGTCAATGCCAATTTTATTGTTAACTGGTCGAGATAGCAGCCATGAGAAGGCAATTGGATTAGATGCGGGTGCAGATGACTACTTAATTAAACCTTTTGATGAAGAAGAGTTAGTTGCAAGGGTACGAGCGCTATTGCGTCGTAGCGGTTTAGTTTCCCCGCCAGTACTAAAGTGGGGCGACTTGCAATTAGATCCGAGTAGTTGTGAGGCAACCTATCGTCAAAAGCATTTGTCATTAACTCCCAAGGAATACGCACTTTTAGAGCTGTTTTTACGTAACAGTCGCCGCGTTTTTAGTTGCGGCACGATCTTGGAACATCTCTGGTCTTATGAAGACCTTCCCAGCGAAGAAGCCGTGCGAACTCATATTAAAGGATTGCGGCAAAAACTCAAAGCCGCAGGAGCTAATAGCGATCTGCTTGAAACTGTCTACGGCATTGGGTATCGTCTCAAGCCTTTGGAGAAGAGAGCTGAGGGGGCTGAGGAAGCTGAGGGAGCTGAGGGGCAGAGGAGCAGGGGAGCAAGACAAGTCACAAGTCACTCCTCATTCCGAATTCCGAATTCCGAATTCCGAATTCTCCCCACTCACCACTCAACACTATCGGCAGTTGCAGGAATTTGGCATAAATTTAAGCCCAGGATTGCAGAACAGATTGGCGTGTTGGAGCAAGCATCTGCTGCTGTCAGCGCAAATAATGCCTTGTCTCCAGAACTGCTCGAATCAGCACGAAAAGAAGCGCATACCCTAGCAGGATCGTTAGGAACTTTCGGCTTGGCGCAAGGATCGAAACTGGCAAAAGAAATTGAGCAGATGCTAAAAGGCGATCGCGCTGTCTTGCTATCTGAGGCAACAAATTTTTGCCGTCTAGTGTTGGCTCTGCGTCAAGAAATTGAGCAGAAAGGAGAAGCAGGTAAGCCACAAGCAGATTCAGAGCAACCATTGCTACTGATAGTCAATCGCGAACGCTCGATCGCCCAACAGTTAACCGCAGCAGCTACAGACAGAGGATTTAGGGTCGCGATCGCTAATAACCTCGATACTGCTAGAAACAAGCTTTACCAAGAGCATCCCAGTATTGTTCTGCTCGATCCTGATATCTGTCCGCGTCATGAAGAGAGTTTGAGCTTGCTAGCGGAACTGAAGCAGCGTCAGCCACCCGTACCAGTGCTAGTTTTGACCGAGCAAACAGACTTGAGCCATCGGCTGCAAATTGCTCGTAGTGGTGGATGCACCTTTTTGCAAAAGCCTATGCCTGCCGCACAAGTACTAGATGCAGTGGCGCAAGCATTAGAAAATGCACCCCATGCAGAAGCTCATCTACTTGTTGTGGACGACGATCCAAAAATCCTCGCAGTGTTACCAGCATTGCTCAATCCTTGGGGATTGAAAGTGACAACTTTAGAAGATCCGCGTCGGTTCTGGGAAACTTTAGAAGCCACTGCACCGGATCTGTTGATCCTAGATGTGGAAATGCCCTATGTTAATGGCATCGACCTATGCCAGGTGGTACGTAACGAGCCGCGCTGGAGCGATCTACCAATTTTATTTTTGACAGTCCATCACGATGCCGACATTGTAGATCGGGTTTTTAGTGCTGGTGCAGATGATTTTGTGAGTAAGCCGATCGTGGGTTCCGAACTCGTGACTCGGATCGTCAATCGCTTAGAGCGGATAAAACTACTACACCGGATTAACCAAGTCAGAGCAACGAACAATGTCGAAAGCGAAAATCGCTGCAAGTTGAACGAGCAACTCCAATCAGAGTTAAACGAGCGCCAGCGCACCCAAGCAGCATTACAAAATTCTCAAGCCTTATTTGCCGGAATCGTCGCAATAGCCGATGACGCGATTATTTCAATCGATAGCAATCAACGCATCACCTTGTTTAACTCTGGAGCCGAGAGAATATTCGGCTACTCAGCAGCAGAAGCGATCGGACAACCGCTCGACTTGTTACTACCAATGCGTTTTGCTACCGCACATCGTCAGCACGTAGATGAATTCGGTCAATCCCCAAATTCAGCTCGCCGGATGGGAGAACGACGCGAAATTTACGGTTGCCGCAAGGATGGGACTGAATTTCCTGCCGAGGCGAGTATCTCCAAGTTAAATTTGGGAGGAAAAACAGTATATACGGTTTACTTGCATGATGTGAGCGATCGCAAGCAAATCGAGCGGATGAAAGATGAGTTTATTTCCGTCGTCAGTCACGAACTCCGCACGCCTTTAACGTCGATTCATGGTTCTTTAGGAATGCTGGCTAGTGGTTTACTCCAGCCAGACTCACCGCAGGGACAACGCTTATTGCAAATTGCCACCGATAGCACCGAACGCCTGGTACGTTTGATTAACGACATTCTCGATATCGAGCGGATCGAGTCGGGTAAGGTGAAGATGGAAAAAGAAAGCTGCGATGTTACCGAGTTGATAACTGAAGCAGTGAACGTGATGCAGCCTCTCGCCGACAAAGCTGGAATTACCTTATCTGTTTCTAGCCTACCGATCCAGGTATGGGCAGATCCAGACCGCATCGTGCAAACTCTCACCAATCTACTTTCTAACGCAATTAAATTTTCCCCTAGTGGTAGTACGGTTTGGTTGAGTGTGGAATTAGGAGCGAGGAGCGAGGAGCGAGGAGCGAGAGAAACTGAAGTAGAGAGAACTGGAAGAGCTGGGAACACAGGGGGAGACATCCAAAATCCAAAATTCAAAATCCAAAATTCAAACTTCTCCGATCCCCTCGCTCCTTGCTCCTCACTCCTCACCCCTCATATCACATTCCAAGTGAAAGACACTGGACGCGGTATTCCAGCCGACAAACTCGATAGTATATTTGAACGATTTCAACAAGTTGACTCAACAGATTCCCGCAAGCATGATGGGACTGGTTTAGGGTTGGCAATTTGCCGCAGTATCGTACAACAGCATGACGGGCGCATTTGGGTTGAAAGCGTTCTGGGTGAAGGCAGTACTTTTTACTTTACGCTGCCTATCCTACAAGCTAAGTCTAGTCGCGAGGCAGATAACTCTTTAACTCCTCCCTCACTCCTTACTCCTGACTCGTCTCCCCTCATACTTATCTGTGACGACGATCCTCATGTTGGGACTGAACTACAAACCTTGCTTGAGCATAAAGGCTATCGCACGGTCGTCGTGCATTCCGGGCAAGAAGCGATCGCCTCTACTGCTACCCTACATCCTGATGCAATTTTACTAGATTTGCTGATGCCAAAAATGAATGGCTGGGAGGTAATGGCAAAGCTGAAAGAGCGATCGGATACGAAAGACATTCCCATCGTCATTTGTAGTATTTGCGCTCCTAGTCAGAGTCCGCTCAGTCAAAATTCGAGCGCTTGGGTGAGTAAGCCAGTTGATGAAAACTCGCTGTTTGACTCTCTCAAGCTAGCTCTGGCTAAAAACGCTCGACCAGTCCGGGTATTGCTGGTTGAGGATGATGCCGAGTTAGCCGAACTTTTGCTCGCACTGCTTAAAAGTCATAATATTGAAACTTTTCTTGCCAAAAATGGACGCGAGGCAATTCGTTTAAGTCAAGAAATCAAACCCGATCTACTGATTCTCGATCTAATTTTGCCTCAAGTGGATGGATTTGGTGTCGTTGAGTGGCTGCATCAACACGATCGCCTTTACAGTATTCCTTTAGTCGTCTATTCTGCCAAAGACCTCGACCAGTCGGAGCGAAATCGGCTCAAGCTAGGACATACGGAGTTTCTGACCAAAGGACGAGTCTCTCCTCAAGAATTCGAGCAAAGGGTATTGGAGTTAATCGGACAAATGACTCAAAGCAAACCACACGACGCTAGCAACGACAAATAAGAAATTTTTGGTGCTGGAAAAGCGATCGCCATTGGCATATTTGGTAATAGTAATATGGCGATCGCTCTTTACTCTCTATTTCGTCACTATGCGCGTCATCATTCAGCGAGTTAAATCTTCTTACGTCACCGTTGGCGAACAAACTATTGGCAAAATTGGACGGGGTTTAAACTTGCTGGTGGGAATTGCCGATACTGATACGGAAGCAGAACTGGACTGGATAGCACGTAAATGTTTGGAATTGCGTCTATTTGGTGCTGAGGAAGGGAACGATCGCTGGCAAAAATCCGTCACAGAAATCGATGGCGAACTCTTAGTTGTCAGTCAGTTTACTCTGTATGGCGATTGTCGTAAAGGTCGCCGCCCTTCCTTCGACCGCTCGGCTGCACCAGAAGCAGCGAAAAACCTATACAATCTGTTTGTGGAAAAGCTACGCGACAGTGGTTTAAAAGTAGAAACGGGAGAGTTTGGCGCGATGATGCATGTTTTTATTGATAATGATGGTCCCGTGACTTTGCTACTAGAGCGAGAAGCCATATAAAAAAGTCAAAAGTCAAAAGTCAAAAGTCAAAATTATTGATTCATGATGTTAAATAAAGTTATCGTGAAAAGAATGCAGATATTTTTTGCATTCTTATTTTTGTTTGCAATTTTAACAAAATTAGAGACTAATTCTTGGAACGATGCTTCCAGAATGGCAACGATTGAGTCACTGGTGGACTTTCACACTTTTAGTATCGATCGCTCTACTTATATCTGGACTGGCGATAAATATTTCTATCAAAATCATTTTTATTCTGACAAGCCACCAATTATGGCTTTGTATAGTTCGGTATTTTATTTATTTCTAAAATCTGTCTTTAACCTGACTATTGCCACACATCAATCTGTGACCTACTTTTTGTTAACAGTACTAATTATGGGCGTTATGTCCAGCTTAGGACTAGTTTGCTTGTACGAGATTTTCAAATTTTTTCGGATTGACGAGCGGTGGACAAATATTGTGCTGCTTCTGGCGGGGGCGGGAACGCTAGTTTTACCATATTCAATTGTTTTTAACAATCATGCTTTTAGTGGCAGTCTTTTACTCTTCAGCTTTTACTTTTTATTACTCAGACGACACGAAGTAAGAAATGCCGCGATCGCCGGATTTTTTATTGCTTTTGCTGGCAGCACTGATATTACAATGTTCGCCTTAATTCCGTTGTATTCTATTTTGTTATTTAATCAGTGTCATCGAGCTAAGCTTTCTTTCGTTTTGGCTTGTATTCCGATGATATTACTTTATATATGGTTGAATTTTTATACTTCTGGCAGTATCATTCCTCCAGCAATGAATGCTAAGTTATGGGACTATCCGGGGTCTTATTTTGGTGCAGGTAATCTTTCAGGATTGGTAGGACACGATTTACAAAGTTTAGCTATTTATGCTTTTCATATGCTTTTTGGTAGTAGAGGTCTGCTATCCTATACCCCAATTTTATTATTTGCAATTTATGGCTGGAGTAGAGCGATAATGCAACCAGGTTTTAAATATAAAAAAGAGTATTTATTCATTGCTGCGATTTGTTTAGCTTACGTGATGTTTTATATTTTTCGTAGCAATAACTATAGCGGTCATAGTTATGGAGTCAGATGGTTCGCTTCAATTATGTTATTAGCGTGCGTGCCGTTAACTCACGTTCTCGAACCCATCCAAAAATCAAAGCTGCTGCGAGGAATTTTTCTAGCGATCGCCTCAGTTTCAATTCTAATTTCCTTAGTAGGTACGATCGCACCATTTGGGGGAATTAATGTCAACGGTTACAGTTCATTTTTTCTGAATCTAGAACTGTGGCAGAAACAACTGTTATGGGACAAAGTAAAAGTTATCGCAGCTGCGATCTCGGTATACGCAACATTCGCTTGGTTTTGGAGACAGTTTAAGACAAACTTGGGTAGGCGATCGCCATCTCTGTAGCGGCAGGTTCGCAACAATTTGTATTGTTTGATTTAAATATATCGGTAAATCCGTTTTGGCGATCGGGCGGGTTTATCAAACATGTTTGTGATTTGCCGATCGGAATCGATAAACCCGCCCCTACAAATGCACTGGTCACTGGTCACTGGTCACTGGTCACTGTTTTCCTCGTGGCGATCGGGCGGGTTTATCAAACATGTTTGTTGTTTGCCGATCGAATCGACAAACCCGCCCCTACAAATGCACTGGTCACTGGTCACTGGTCACTGGTCACTGTTTTCCTCGTGGCGATCGGGCGGGTTTATCAAGCATGTTTGTGATTTGCCGATCGAATCGACAAACCCGCCCCTACAAATGCACTGGTCACTGGTTACTGGTCACTGATAACTGTATTCCCCGGATTGCCAAATCTAACAATTCTATCGGATGCATGACCGAAATCTTTTTCTCTTGTAATTTCAAATGCTTGCTTATTTGCAGCGTACAACCAGGATTGGCAGATGCAATCAAATTCGCACCTGTATTTAATAAATTTTGGACTTTTTGCTGACCTAATTCATCGGCAACATCTGGTTGCAACATATTGTAAACTCCAGCGCTGCCACAACACAAAGCTGCGTCGATTGGTTCGCGCAACTGCACTCCTGGGATTTGTCGCAACAACTGACGGGGTTGGACGCTAATTTTTTGCCCGTGCAATAAATGACAAGCATCCTGATAAACCAGAGTTAAAGGTTTTTCAGATAGGGGTGAAAGTTTTGTCGTTAAGCCGACAGTAGCGAGAAACTCTTGTACGTCCTTGACATTGGCTGCAAATGCTTGTGCTTTTTCCCGATATTCTGGATCGTCTTGCAATAAGTGTCCGTACTCTTTCAAAGTATGACCGCAGCCAGCAGCGTTAATAATGACCGCATCTACGCCTGTATCGGCAAAAGCATCTATCATCTGTCTGGCTAGTGCTTTCGCCTGTTCTTCTTGTCCCTGGTGATGCGGTAGCGCCGCACAGCAGCCTTGAGATTTGGGGATGACGACTTCACAGCCATTTGCTGTTAATACCCTGACAGTAGCTTCATTAATGGGAGAGAAAAATAGCCGTTGGACGCAACCTAAAATTACTCCTACCCGATAGCGCTTTTCTCCCTGTGCTGGAATTATCGTAGGCAAATCGTCCCGAAAAGATTTCAGCGTAATTTTGGGTAAGATTGATTCCATCGCCGCCAATCTAGGAGAAATGTATTTCAAGATTTTGGTAGCGCGGACGAGTTTTTGCACGCCTAACAATTGATACAAAAATAAAGGCACTAGCATCCACCGCAGGCGATGGGGATAGGGGAAGAAGGAGAAAATAAGCTTTCTGTAGAGGCGATCGCCTAAACTACGAGGATAGTTGCGTTCTACTTGGGGACGAGTGGCAGAAATTAATTTGTCATACTGCACCCCTGAAGGACAAGTGGTGACGCAAGCAAGGCATCCCAAACAAGAATCAAAGTGTTCTACTGTAGCGGTATTGAGAGCAATTTCGCCTTCGTTAATTGCGTCCATCAGGTAGATTCTACCTCTAGGCGAATCCATCTCTTTGCCAATGACGCGATAACTAGGACAAGTAGATAGGCAAAAGCCGCAGTGAACGCAGGTATCGATGAGTTTCGGATCGGGGGGATGTTGTGAATCGAACCCTTTTAAATTCTTAATCGACCCCGTTTCTGGATCTATTAAATGATTATTTAAAGGATTTTCTGAAGTTTGCATAGTGGTTGATGGTTGATAGTTGATAGTTGATGGTTGATAGCGATCGACAATTAACTATCAACAATTAACTAATGTTTATTAAATCTCGCCGACAAACCTTTGCGGACTCAAAACATTTTTTGGATCGAACTGTTGTTTTATGCGTCGCATTAAATCTAAAGCATTGCCTCGATAACCCCAGACATCAAGCTGCTGCTTAAATACTGCTGGGGCTTCTAAAACAGACAAATAACCTCCTTGATTTTGGCAGTGAGTTCTCATACTTAAAACCGTGTTTGCCTTGACACTAGTGTTGTCAAATCTGATCACTCCCAAACCGCTACCAACATGGATTGTACCGATCGCCGATTCTGGAGCAACCCGATCTAAATAGAGCAAAGTTGCAACAGCAGTTGCTGGTAATACTCCTATTTTGCAAGTAACTGCTTGCATTGGTTGAGGAGAACGTATTTGTACTTGTAATTGTTGCCATAAGTCAGCTTCGTCCGCATCTGAGTAGGTGGTGCTTTGCAATCCCAATTGTTGTCCCATTTCTACTAGCCGTGCGGTTTGTTCTCGGACGCTAGCACTCAGGCTTTGAAAGCGAACCATTAATCCTAGTCCTTGACCTATTCCTATGGTAGTGACTAGATGAGAAGATAGCAGGTCGGCTTGGGTGGGAGTTAACGCCGAACTCCTGATTTTAGATGTCGCTTGGGCGATCGCCTCAGCCGTGCCTGTCAGCGTCACCGTCCCGGATGCGGGTGGTAGGGGGTAAACCCGTAGTGTTACCTGGGCGATCGCGCCTAGCGTGCCGTAAGAACCTGTAAATAGCTTCATTAAGTCGTAGCCAGCGACGTTTTTCACGACTCGTCCCCCAGCTTTGGCAATTTCTCCATCAGCACGGACAAAGGAAATACCTAGTAGTTGATCGCGCACGCCGCCGTAACGTTGTCGGAGTGAATTGGTATCAGCCGTGGCGACAATGCCCCCGATTGTAGCTGATTCTGGTGCGGTGGGGTCGAGGGCAAGAAATTGTCCTGTAGGGGCTAACACTGCTTGTAGATCGGCAAATTTCATCCCCGCTTCTACAGTTACGGTTAAATCTCCGACAGCGTGTTGGATGAGTCGGTTTAGGCGTGCGGTACTGACAAGCACTTGGATATTTTTTGCCAGTCCTCCCCAGCTGAGTTTTGTACCGCTGCCATAGACTAAAATTCGCCAGTTGTTGCTGTCGGTATATGCCATGACTGCTGCTAGTTCGGCTGGCGTTTGGGGATAGACAATGCAGCTAGGTGCGATATTGGAGGCGATCGCCCCCTGGATGTGTTCTTGTCGCATCGCATCTATATCTTCCCATTCCAAGACAGATTCTGGGCTGACAATAGCTGCAAGTTGGGTCGCGATCGCTTTCATCAGTAATTTTACTCATCCTGAAAATTTCGGAACTGGACTAATCTAACAACAGTGGTTTTGCTCGTAATCTCTACGAGGCGATGCTAAAAAGCCGCAGTAACTAAAAGTTAACCATGTTACTACCCCCAATTCCTAGACGCTCGTGGTTGCCAATGGCGATTTTGCTATTGGCAGGGTATGCAGGTAATTATTTCAGCTTGCCGCTCTTTTTTGGCGTAGATTTTTTGTTTGGTAGTATTTCTGTTTTATTAGTAGTGCGCTTTTTCGGTATTCGCTGGGGAACAATTGCCGCAGCGATCGCCTCCGTACACACTTTCTTTCTCTGGAATCATCCCTACGCCGCGATCGTTTTGATTGGCGAAGCATTATTTATTGGTTTACTGTGGCGCAACCAAAGACAAAGTTTGGTGCTATTAGATGTCATTTACTGGCTGGTGTTGGGTATCCCGTTGGTGTGGCTGTTTTATTCCCGCTTGTTACACGTCGATTCGGCTCAAACTTGGTTAGTGGTGTTGAAACAGTCTGTCAATGGCATTTTTAACTCTATTATCGCTAGCTTGGCAATTAATTACTTACCTATTTCTAGATGGGTGAGTCGTGCCCAAGTCAGGCATACTCCATCCATGCGACAGGTTTTGTTATCTCTTTGTGCGACTTCCTGTTTTTTACCTGCACTAATTTTAGTTGTTTTAGATTGCAATTTGGTTTCCCAACAGATCCACAACACAATTCAAGTTGAACTTAAAGATACTGCTCAAGAGGTGATAGCTGGTTTGGCAGATCGCCAGCGCGAATATTTAAATGTTTTATCTCAACTCGGTCAATTAGCTACTAATAATACGACCGCTAACGCGCCTTCAACGCAATTACAGCACAGCCTGGAGTTGCTACAGCAAGTTTATCCCGAATTAATTCTATTACAAGTTATTAATGCTACCGATACTATTGTTGCCTCTGCACCCCAAATCGATCCAGCCTTAACTTCACCTGGTACATTAGATGCACAGCACATAAAGACTTTAAAGCAGATCGAAACTAGTCTCAAACCCACTATAGGCAACGTCCACATCCATCCGAATGAACGAATTCCCCAAATCGATATTGGCGTACCGATACTAACTAACAATCGCTTATCTGGTGTAGTATACGCTCACCTCAACCTCTCCTATTTAGAGAACTTTTTGCGATCGCAGCTTTCTCACAGAGTTCACCAAATTATTCTTCTCGACTCTCATAATCAGATCGTTGCCAGTAGCGATTCTAAATTACAACTGATGCAAAATTTCGATCGCCTGCGTGGGGGAGAAATGCGATCGCTGAGTCAAAAGACAGCCAGTGGAAATATATATTTTGAAAATACATACCTATGGTTACCACCTAAAGGCAAACTTCCGGCGATGGTACGCTGGCGACGCTCTCTATATGTTAAAGAACAGCCGCTGAACGATCGTTCTCAATGGAAACTGATTTTAGAAATTCCGGCTGCACCTTATATCGACCACCTACAGCAAACTTATATTAACGACCTTACTTTCATGCTAGTTACGGTATTGATTGTTTTAATTGGCGGCATACTACTCAGCCGTAAATTAGCAAATCCATTAACCCAGTTAGCTACTGTAACTACAGATTTATCCTCTCAATTGCCAGAAAAGAACTTGATGCAGTTTCCTACTAGTCAGGTAGTAGAAATTAATTCGTTGATTGGAAATTTTCAGTTCATGACGGTGGCTTTAAATGAAAAGTTTCAAGAAGTGCAGGCAGCAAACGAATCTCTACAACAAAGAGTCCAAGAGCGTACCAAAGAACTATTGCGAACTAATCGAAAATTAGAGCGTGAAATTAACGAGCGTCAGCAAGCTGATGCGGCTCTCCGAGAGAGTGAAGAACGCTATAGAGATTTATTTGAAAATGCTAGCGATCTAATTCAAAGTGTTACACCAGACGGTCATTTAGTATATGTAAATCGAGCCTGGAAAGAAACTTTAGATTATAGTGAAGATGAAATTTCTCGTTTGAGAATTTTTGATGTTATTCATCCCGATAATTTAGAGCATTGCCAGAAAACTTTTCGGGAAGTCATGTCAGGAAAACAGATTTCGGAAATAGAAACGGCATTTATAACTAAACAAGGTGAGAAAGTTTGGGTTGCAGGTAGTATTAATTGTAAAATTATCAATGGTAAGCCAATCGCTACCCGTGGTATATTTCGCAATATCACAGAACGAAAGTTAGCCGAAGCTGAGATGATTTACGCTTTAGAAAAAGAGAAACAGTTAGTAGAACTGAAATCGCGATTTATTACTACAGCATCTCACGAATTTCGGACTCCGCTAACAACAATTCTAATGTCAGCTAAGCTACTCGAACAATTTGGCGATCGCGCTTCAGAAGATAAAAAACGCATGTATCTCGATCGAATTCAAATTGCTACCAAACGCATGACACAATTGTTAGATGATGTTTTACTGATTGGTAAAGCTGAAGCCGAAAAACTCGAATTCAATCCCACACCAGTACCCTTAGAACAATTTTGCCATGACTTAGTAGAAGAAATGCGGATGAGTGCTAGTAGCAAACACTCAATTATTTTTACCAGTCAAGCACAACCGATAACTGCTAATGTCGATGAAAAATTGCTCCGTTATATTTTGAGTAACTTACTTTCCAATGCAATTAAATACTCGCCTAAAGGCGGTGACATCGATTTAAGCTTATCTATTGAAGCCAGAAAAGCTACTTTCTCCATCCGCGATCGAGGAATTGGTATTCCGGCTCAAGACATAGAACAACTCTTCCATTCTTTTCATCGTGGTAGTAACGTAGAAAATATCTCTGGTACAGGCTTGGGAATGTCTATTGTCAAACAGTGTGTAGACTTGCACAGCGGCGAAATTAGCGTCACCAGTGAAGTTGGAATAGGAACGACTTTTGTTGTGACTCTGCCAATATAATCAGTTATCGGTAACTAGTCGCTAGTGACTAGTTACTGAAATTGAATCTAGCCACTAGCCACTAGCCACTCACCAACTACCCATTACTTTTCCATCTGTTGCAAAATCTGCTCTACATAACTTATGCCTGTTGAGTTGTTTTGTGTGGAGTAGAGATCTTTGGCTTTATGCAAAGATGCTTGTGCTTCGGGCAAATTTCCTTGACTCCAAAATGCTACACCGAGATTTTGGTAAGAGGTTGGATCGTTGGGTTTGAGTTGAATTGCTTGTCGAAAAGCAGCGATCGCTTCTGCAAATTTGCCTTGACTACCGAGGGCGATTCCTAAATTATTGTAGGTTTCAAAATTACGCGGATTGATGGCAAGAGCATGTTTGAAGGCGTTTTCTGCTTGGATGTACTGTTGCTGATTGCCAAAAGCAAGCCCTAAATTATTGTGAGCGTTTTCGTACTGAGGATAAATTTCAATTGCTTGATTGAAAGCCGCGATCGCTTCTGAGAATTTTCCCTGTTCGGCTAACTCTACACCTCGATTGTTGTGCGTTGCTGCTACCTGTAGGTTTTCTTGCGGTTTGATTTGCCTTGGTAACGTTTCTATAGCATAACTAGGTTGCATCCCTAGCATCAGTATGCTGACACCGACAAATGCAGCTCGGAATTTTGTCAAGAAAGCCTGTGGTACTCTCATCGCTACCTTCCTAGCAACTTCTCGCCAATTCCATTGTAGGCTTAGACAGTTATCAGTGTAGAGACGTTACACGTAACGTCTCTACTTGTTGTTACTTAGAAACCTGTGGCTTTTCTACCGAAGTTTGGGCTTTACCGTTCTTAGCATTACCGTGCGTGTGTCCGTTGCCGTTGCGGGGTTGAATTACGCCATATCCACCATGATTGCGTTCGTAAATGACGTTTATTTCTCCAGTTTCGGCATTGCGGAACATATAAAAATCGTGATCGACGAGTTGTAGTTGTTCTAGGGCTTCATTCAGTGTCATTGGTGGCATGGCGAAGTATTTCGTGCGGACGACTTCGCTAGGTAATTCGGGAGTGCGATCGCCAATCAAATCATTAACAACAGGTGGTTCTACTGCCTCTAAGCTAGTTTTTGGCTGAGTTTTCTTGTCTTGCAATTTTTCTTTATACTTGCGTAGCTGTCGGGCAATTTTATCGGCGACTAGATCGATGCTGGCGTATAAGTTCTCGCTACTTTCCTCTGCCCGAATTACAGTTCCGTTGGCGTAAATTGTGACTTCCGCTGCTTGTTTTGGGTTGATCCTGGGATTGCGGGCTACTGACAAATGAACATCTACTTCAGTGGTTAGAGTTTGAAAATGATTGACTGCCTTTTCTATTTTCTGATTCACGTACTCGCGAATGGCATCGGTGATTTCGATGTTTTTGCCATGGATCACAAGCTTCATATTTAATTCTCCCGATGGATACGAACCAAATTTGTGTTAGGTTAAATACAAAGCAGCAACAATTTGCTGTCAGTGTCTACTTACTAAAAGCCCGAATTCTGGTGTTTTAAGTACTCCAGAAATCAATCGATTGGTGCGCTTTTTGTCACCATTTCACCACGCTTTAGTTTATCAACTTCGCTATTTTGCGATGAAAATTTACCAGTCGCACTTCCTGACGAAAAGGGTTTGTTCCTGCTGATAAACTACAGGTATTTCCCAGTTGGAGGGCGATCTGGGATTTTTCCTAGTAGAACCTCGACTTTCACATCGAGTCTGGCGTGGTGGTAAAGCCTTCCTCCCTGCTGTGTTTGTGTTTCTACTTTCAAGTTAGCACTTTGTATTCTGGAAAACAGAGAGGTTTTAGTTCTTTTTAATATCCTTCGCATTCCTTGACATTTCTTGATGTAGTCAATCGCAAATGCAATAAAATTTGGTAAAAAATACGCTTGAACTTTTTTGCGATCGCTTGTAATCATCTCCATGAAACGCCATCAATGCTATCTTTATAATTACGGACTCGTCTGTTATGCTGAGGCTTGGAATTGGCAAAAACATCTGTTGCAACAGCGCCGCCAAGATCCCGATTTACCTGATGTCTTAATTTTGCTAGAACACCCGCCAGTCTACACTTTAGGACACGGAGCTAGTTTAGATTTTCTGCAATTCGACCTTGACAAAAGTGCAGAAAAAGTATATAGGATAGAAAGAGGTGGAGAGGTAACTTATCACTGTCCCGGTCAACTGGTAGGCTACCCGATTTTAAATCTGCAATTCCACCACAAAGATTTGCACTGGTATTTGCGGCAGCTAGAAGAAGTCTTAATTCGCGTATTAGCAGTGTACGGGTTGCAGGGCGATCGCGTCCCTGGTTTAACTGGGGTATGGTTGGAAGGATATAAAGTCGCAGCGATCGGGATTAAAGTCAGTCGCTGGGTGACAATGCATGGTTTTGCTTTAAATGTCTGTCCCGATATGGCAGGTTTCAGTAAAATTGTCCCCTGCGGGATTGCCGATAAACCCGTGGGTAGTTTAGCTCAATGGATACCAGATATTCAACTAGAGCAGGTGAAATTGCAAGTTGCGCGATCGTTTGCAGAGGTATTTGAAGTAGATTTAGTAGAGCAAAAAGGATTGGAAGAAGATATAGATCGATACAGTTTGGTTAAAAACGATAGATCCTCAAAGATTCCCCCTAGCCTGCCTTGAGAAGGGGGGAACAATGCCCCCCTTTTTAAGGGGGGTTGGGGGGATCGAGATCTGAATCTTCAATTGGGTAACTCCCAATCACCTAATCATTTCTCATACCATCAGGTAAATAAACACCTTTAAGATCTGCACCGCGCAGATTAGTTCCTACTAATTTTGCCCCTTGCAAATTTGCATCTTGTAGAGAAGCATTTCGTAAATCGGCATTTCTTAAGTTTGTATTTCCCAAATAAGCATCATCTAGTACAGCATCTCGGAGAATCGCCCGTTGAAAATTAGCATCTTGAAGATTAGCATTTTCTAATATTGCGAGTTGCAAATCGGCATCTCGAAAATTAACGCCCCTGAGATAAGCAGTATCTAGTTTTGCACCTCGAAGACTGCTACCCTCTAGATTGGCATTTTCCAGGTTTACTTTTTCTAAGTTGGCATTATTCAAGTTAGCATTGTCTAAATCGACAGATCTCAGGTAAGAATTTTCTAATTTCGCACCTCGAAGATTGCTACTTGCTAAATTAGCATTTTCTAAATTTGTATTTTCTAAGTCAGCATTTTCTAAGTTGGCATAACTAAGATCGGCATTTCTCATATTTGCACCTCTCAGTTTTGCACCCCTCAAATTTGCACCTTGAAGCTCGGCATTTTCTAGGTTACATCCTTCACATTCATTAGTAGATAGTAACTGTTCGATCGCGCTATTTTGTTGCTTAACTAATTGAACGCTGCGATCGCTCGATCGGATGCTGGGATTGTAGGGTGCGATCGGTGGATCGTTCGCGTAAGCCAGTAAACTTAGTATAGGAGCTAACATCGCGTATAAAATCCTGAAGCGATCGGTTATTAATTTTTAGTCTAATCTTTTCGGAAATAGACAGTATATTTTTCCCGCCAAATCTTATTTTTACGAGCTTTCGCCTTACTCCAACAATCATTTAGCTTGCATACATAGAAAAAATTAATTAACTCAAAAATTAACAAACTGCGGCTGGGTAGAAGTGATACAATCGACAACCATAGCTAGGGGTGTCTGGGAAACCAGGCTGAGACAGTCCCTTAGAACCTGAGACTGGGTAATACCAGCGGAGGGAAGCTGTTTATGCGAGGAACTCGAAATGCGTACAGAATGGATCGCGAAGCGTCGCGGGCAAGATAACGTGTCTCAAATGCACTTTGCTCGTAAAGGTGTAATAACCGAAGAAATGCATCATGTCGCCCGACGGGAGAATTTACCCGTGGAGTTGATTCGAGATGAAGTAGCGCGGGGACGCATGATTATCCCTGCCAATATCAATCATCCCAATTTGGAACCGATGTGTATTGGCATCGCCTCCAAATGTAAGGTGAATGCTAATCTTGGTGCTTCGCCCAACTCTTCCAACCTAGATGAAGAAGTTGCCAAGCTCAATCTAGCGGTAAAATATGGAGCCGATACCGTCATGGACTTATCCACAGGCGGCGGTAACTTAGATGAAATTCGCACTGCAATTATTAACGCTTCTCCGGTGCCAATTGGCACTGTACCAGTCTATCAAGCTTTAGAAAGCGTCCACGGTAGTATTGAAAAGCTCACTGCGGAAGATTTTCTCCACATCATCGAGAAACACGCCCAGCAAGGTGTAGACTATATGACAATTCATGCTGGGATTTTAATCGAGCATTTGCCATTAGTCAAAAACCGAATTACCGGAATTGTCTCCCGTGGTGGAGGTATTTTAGCGCGGTGGATGTTGCACCATCACAAACAAAATCCGCTGTACACGCACTTGCGCGACATTATCGAGATTTTTAAGAAATACGACGTGTCCTTTAGTTTAGGTGACTCTCTACGCCCTGGCTGTCTCCACGATGCATCCGACGAGGCACAGTTAGCAGAATTAAAAACTTTGGGACAACTGACTCGTAAAGCCTGGGAACACGATGTCCAAGTCATGGTAGAAGGACCAGGACACGTCCCGATGGATCAAATTGAATTTAACGTCCGCAAGCAGATGGAAGAGTGTTCGGAAGCACCTTTTTACGTGCTGGGACCATTGGTAACGGATATTGCCCCAGGCTACGACCATATCACTTCTGCGATCGGGGCAGCAATGGCAGGTTGGTATGGTACGGCAATGTTATGCTATGTCACACCTAAAGAACATTTGGGCTTACCCGATGCGGAAGACGTGCGGAATGGTTTGATTGCCTACAAAATCGCCGCCCACGCTGCGGACGTGGCGAGACACCGCATCGGTGCTAGAGATAGGGATGACGAGCTTTCAACCGCCCGTTACAATTTCGACTGGAATCGTCAGTTTGAATTATCCCTCGATCCAGACAGGGCAAAGGAATATCACGACGAAACCCTGCCAGCAGATATTTATAAAACTGCTGAATTCTGCTCGATGTGCGGTCCCAAATTCTGCCCGATGCAAACAAAAGTTGATGCTGACGCGCTGACGGAACTAGAAAAGTTCTTGGCACGAGAAACTGTGAAAGGATAGTGGTGAGTGGTGCGTGAAGAAGGGGTCTAGGGTGTGGGGTATGGGGTGTGGGAAATTTGTTTTTGGTTGTTGGTTGTTGGTTGTTGGTTGTCGCTCCCTCAACTTCGCGACTCTCCTTCAGCTCCCTCAGCCCCCTCAGCCCCCTCAGCTCTCTTAATTGTGTCTCCTCAGATATAAGACAAGTTTGCCCTCGTCGCTTTAAAATCTTTGCAGAACATAGGGTAGGATTGTCTGTCTCGCCCTAATTGTTGCTCGTTAAATTGACTAAAAATGCTTTCTTTATCCGAACAAGTTGTATTAATTACTGGTGCTTCTACTGGCATTGGGGCAGCACTGGCAAAAATTTTAGCAGAACGATTTAAGACGATTCGCTTAGTCTTGGCAGCTAGAGATGCAGACAAGTTGGAAAAGGTCGCTAGTCACTGTCGGCAATTAGGGGCAGAAGTTCTCATCGTTCCCACAGATTTAGCACAGACTGACCAAGTTGAAGCCCTAGCCCAAGCCGCGATCGCAAAATTCGGTCGCGTTGATGCTTTAGTTAATAATGCTGGCTACGGACAGATGGGACCCATAGAACTCATTCCCCACGAAGCTGCTGCCAGACAATTTCAAATCAACGTGCTAGCACCCTTAGCGCTGATCCGCAGCTTAATTCCGCTGATGCGCGATCGCGGTGGTGGCAGAATTATCAATATTAGTTCGCTGGGTGGTAGGATGGCTTTCCCGTTTGGCGGTTTGTATAGTGGTTCAAAATTTGCCCTCGAAGGACTCAGCGATGCTTTGCGCATGGAACTAGCACCATTCAATATTAAAGTCAGCGTCATCGAACCAGGTCCAGTCAGCACGGATTTTTTTGCCGCCGCCGCCCAAGCTGTAGAATCAACCGTAGCCACTCCCGAACGCACCCCCTATCGCGCTGCTTTTGAAAAATTAAAAGATTTAGAGAAACACACGAGTAGCCGTGCTTGGAGTGCCGAACGAGTTGCAGAAGCAATTGTTAAAGCACTGACAGATTCTCATCCCCGCCCGCGCTATATTGCAGCAACAGGGGGAAATTTTTTGGTGTTTATGATGACGAAAGTTTTATCAACTAAAGTTGTCGATCGCTTTTGGCAACGATTTTATGGCATTAACCTCGTAGCGCAAGATTGGCAAAAGCATCGTTTAGGCTTGAAGGATGAAGTATAAATGAATTGGTAATTGGTAATTGGTAGTTGGTAGTTGGTAGTTCTCGATCGCTACCCTAATCCCTTAGTGCTAAATCCTAATCCCTCCTGACCCATTACCCATTACCTATTACCTATTACCATCAAAAAATGGATCTACTAGAGTATCAAGCTAAAGAATGGTTTCGCGAGATTGGTATTCCAGTTTTACCTTCCCAAAGAATCGATCGTCCTCGCGATTTGAAGGGGTTGAAGATTCCCTATCCAGTAGTACTCAAATCGCAAGTGCGGACGGGAGGTAGGGGAAAAGCTGGGGGAGTAAAGATCGTCACGAACACGATCGACGCGATCGCTGCGGCGCAAACAATTTTTAATTTACCTATTTTAGGGGAATTTCCTGAAGTTTTACTAGCGGAGGCAAAATACAACTCCGATCGCGAGTTTTACCTAGCCATAGTTATCGATGCAGTTGCTCGCCGTCCGTTGCTTCTGGGTTCTACGCAAGGGGGAGTCGATGTTGAATCCAATCCAGAAGCTTTACAACAAGTCATAGTCGAACGAGATTTTTCACCCTTTTATGCCCGCCGATTAGCAGTCAAAATGGGCTTGCAGGGAGATGCACTGGCATCGGTCAGCGCTATCGTGGAAAAAATGTACGGTTTATTCGTGCAGAAAGATTTGGATTTGATCGAAATCAATCCTTTAGGGGTCAGTTCGACTGGGGAGTTAATGGCATTGGATGGTAAAGTTACTGTCAACGACCAAGCGATCGCCCGCCATCCCGATATTTTGATGATGGCAGAAAAAAAAGCTAGCCGTCCTAACGGTTATCCATCAGTCGCTCAAGTTGGCAAGTGGAATGAGGTAGATAAGTCGGGAAATATTGCAATTTTGGGCAATGGCGCGGGGTTATTGATGGCAACTTTAGAT
Organism: Chroococcidiopsis thermalis PCC 7203; assembly: GCF_000317125.1. Taxonomy (GTDB): domain Bacteria; phylum Cyanobacteriota; class Cyanobacteriia; order Cyanobacteriales; family Chroococcidiopsidaceae; genus Chroococcidiopsis; species Chroococcidiopsis thermalis. The sequence continues at coordinate 2,909,263 of NC_019695.1, read as the reverse complement.
TTGATCGCCACAGCCAGTCACCGCAAACCATCTGTTTGCTTAAATGTGGGACATGGAAGAATTGGCGCAAATGGGGGGTTGAATTTTTGCGATCGCGTCGTCCAAGGTCTAGAATTGATCGCTCAAGATAAATCTATCCACGCGATCTTAGTTAATATTCTTTGTAGCGTGCCGACAACTGTAGAAGTGGCTGAGGCGATCGCGACTTTCGTACAACAGCACGACAATAAGACGCACAAAACTCGTTCTCATGCCCAATACCCTAAACTAGTCGTGCGCTTGGCAGGAACGGATTTAGCAGATGCCAAAGCAAAGCTAGATGCGGTACAAGTCTCTTCAATGGAAGATTTAGACGAAGCGATCGCCCAAGCCGTCCGTGTTGCGAAAAGTTCGTTGCCTAAAAGAAGTGAGTGATGAAATTAAAGCCTGATAGTAAAGTTTTAATTCAGGGCATGACAGCATCGCTCTGGTCGCCCTACATTGCTCGTATGCAAGCCTACGGGACGCAGATTGTTGCCGCAGTTAGTCCTGGTCAAACGACATCTATTGACGATTTACCCGTGTTCGATTTGGTCGAACAGGCAGTAGCGGCAGTTGGGGCGATCGATACGACGATTATTTTCGTCCCTCCCTATCAAGCTTTAGATGCTGCGTTAGAGGCGATCGCTTCTGGGATAAAACAAATTATTATCATCTCTGCTGGCGTACCTCCTTTGGATATGGTGCGCTTGTTGCGTAAAGCAGAGGCAAACGAAACCATAATTGTAGGACCAAACAGTCCGGGTATTATCATTCCTGGCAAATTACTTTTGGGAACCCATGCCAGTGAATTTTATACTCCAGGTTCGATTGGTATTGTCAGTCGCAGCACGACTCTGACTTACGAAATTGCCTTGGGATTGACTAAAGCCGGGTTAGGGCAGTCAATTGCTGTCAGTATTGGCAGTGATGCAATTATTGGTTCTTCTTTTCTACAATGGCTGCAAATTTTCGATGAAGACGATACTACAGAAGCGATCGTTTTAGTCGGGGAACCTGGGGGAAATAGCGAAGAAGCTGCGGCGCGTTACATTGCCGAGGCGATCGATAAACCAGTTATAGCCTACATTGCTGGTTGTCATGCGCCAGCTGGCAAACACTGGGGGCATACTGGGACGCTAGCAGCCGTGGTTGGCAGAGGAGATAATGTCGGTACGGCAAAAAGCAAGTTAGAAGCTTTCAAAGCGGCAAAAGTTCCAGTTGCAGAACGCCCCTCGCAAATTGCTGAATTGGTGAAAAAGGCATTAAAGAAAAAATAAAAGATGCAGTTTGATACTTCCGAATTGACTCGAAATCTTTGATGAATAGAGAACAGGGAAAAGTCAAGGATATGAAATCTAGATGACTCAACCCACACTAAACACCCAAGGCTTAATGGCGGCTCTATGTGCCGCAGCTACTTGGGGTATGGTAGGTGTATTTGTCCGCTGGCTTCCAGGATGGTCTGCTTTTGCAGTTTTGGCAGGTCGCTTTCTGGTTGCCACTGTTGCAATGCTGCCGATCCTTTTTCTAGCGCCGAGTGTCCGACACGATCTGATTCGCTCCCTTCGCACTTCAACGATCTGGTGGCTGAGTTTGCCAGCTATTGGAGGTTATGTCTTAGGCACGACGGCATTTCAGCTAGCACCTGTGGGAGAAGTGACATTATTATTCACAACCTCACCCTTGTTTATTATTGCCTACAAATATGTTGTGCGCTTACACGTTAAACGAAATGAAGGCTTTGGAATGCTGCTGGCTATGGCTGGAGCCAGTGCGATCGTGCTGCCTCTATCTACCGATCGCGCTGTCTCTTGGGCAACTCTAGCAGGCTACCTTTTGGCATTAGGTGCTGCTGGTTCGATCGCAATTTATACACTTTGGTTTAATGCATTTGCTCAGCAAAACATTGCGCCAAAATCGATAAATGTGGTTTTTCTGACCTGTTTGCTAGGAACTGGAGTTTAGACTAGTTTCCGGTGCGAAACTTAAAAGTCTTACAGTGATTGAGATAGAACTTTTAGGTACTCAATCCGAGTTGGGCTGGTGAGAGGTGTTACGAAAGAAATATCATATCGAGCAAAAATTTAGAACTCTGCTGCAATTAACTGGAAAGATGGATGCTGAAATGGTTGAGATTGACCAGATTCTCGATGATGAGAACCTATTAGAGTTAGTTGAAGCTGACTTATCTCTCGCGTTCTTCTCATGCAACCAAAACCGGCAGAAATTCAACTCCTGTAGAAGTTATACTACGGATGATAGTTCTGAAACACTTACGCTGCCTGAGTTACGAAAAGACCATCAAAAACGTAAGTGAAAGTTTAGTTCTAAGACAATTCTGCCGAGTATATTTTCAGCCACTACCGAACAAGAGTACGCGCTTTTCGTTGGTCGAATCAAATAAGTGAAACAACTTTGAAGAAACTGAATCAACGACTGACGCAAATGGCTATCGAGCTGCAATTAACTAAAGCACAAAAGATGAGAACAGACGGAACAGTAGGAGCCACAAATATTCACTTTCCTTCTGATAATAGCTTATTAGTAGATGGGGTGAGAGTTATGAGCCGTCTGTTGTACAAGGCTAAAGAAATTCTGAGTTCAAACTCAAAAATTCATCCTCGATTATTCCAAAACCGTTACCGGACAGCTAGAAAAATTTCTCGCAATATTGATAGTCTATCTCAAGCTCGAAGCCAGTGGGGTCGTCAAAATAGAGAACAAGCTTATCGCCGATTACTTGAAGTAACTCAAGCTAGTCTTAAACAAGCTCAAAAGGTACAGGTTCTTCTCAAGGATTCAACCGATTTAAAAGCGGCAAAAGTTGGTTGAGCTTTAGCTATTTTTATTCCTCGCGTCACACAAGTTATTGCTCAGTCATCTCGCCGTGTTTTACGTCAAGAAAGAGTTTCGGCTCATGAAAAACTCGTGAGTATCTTTGAAGCTCATACTGACATTATCTGTCGAGGAAAACCTAATTTATCAACAGAATTTGGACATAAAGTTTGGTTAGATGAAGTTGATGGAGGGCTAATCAGTAATTATCGAGTTCTCAAAGGTAATCCTCACGATACGCAACAGTGGGTTGAGAGCCTTGACCAACATCTACAAATTTTTGGTCGTCCACCCAAGCAAGCAAGCGCCGACCGAGGAGTTTATTCTCACCCAAATGAAAACTATGCTCAAAAATTAGGAGTCAAACAAGTAATCCTCCCCAAGGGAGGCTATAAGAGTAAAGAAAGAGATAATTTTGAAAGAAAGAGAAATTTTCAGAAAGGTCGCCGCTGGCATAACGGGATAGAAGGACGTATAAGTGTTCTCACACATATGCTTTGGATTAGAACGATGTTTATACAAAACTAGTAGAGGTTTTGAACGTTGGGTAGGATGGGGAATCATCGCTCATAATTTGGCTAGCATGAGGAGAAATTTGAGCAAAACTGATAAAAATACTTGAAATATTAACTATTTATTTTGGAATTGCTAGAGCTAGTTAATCACTATCTAAAATAGTTGGTATTATTCAACTATTGAAATATTTATTAATCTTCTCGAAATGAATTCATTCACAAAATCTTATTAACAATATGCAGAGCTACACTAATTTTTTCACTGATACTTTCTCATGTTTTGCACCGGAAACTAGTCTAAACTCCAATTTTGGAGTTACGCGCTTGAAAATTGAGATCTCGATCCCCCCTAGCCCCCCTTTTGAAGGGGGAATGAATGCCCCCTTTTTAAGGGGGTTGGGGGATCGGCTACTGCTGCGGTACGCGCCAAACATCAATTGTGCCATTACCAGTCCCGCTAACTAATGTTTGTCCCCTGGGACTGAAGGCGACGGCATTAAAATAGTCTGCATTTCCTGTCACGTAGCCGATTAAGGTGTGGCGTAACTTGCCTGTCTCCAGATTCCACAGCTTGACAACGCGATCGCTACTGTTACTTGCCAGTGTTTTACCATCAGAGCCGATCGCAACAGAAGTGACTACGCTGCGATCGCTGCTCAAGGTACGAACGAGCTGACCCGTATTCAGATTCCACAGTTTAATTGTCCCATCACTACTGCCACTAGCAATTTGTCCGTTGTTGCTCGTAGCTAGGGAAAACACATTTCCAGCACCACTGATAGTCCGAATTAACTTGCCTGTATCCAGATTCCACAACTTAATCGTCTCGTCGCTGCTACCAGTGGCAAGAATTTGTCCATCGCGGCTGATGGCAACAGCATTGACATCGCCGGAATGTCCGTTGAGGTTATGTCGCAATTGACCTGTATTCAAATTCCACAGCTTGACAATTCCGTCATTGCTCCCACTTGCCAAAGTTTGTCCGTCGGTCGCGATCGCCACTGAATTAACATGGTTTAATCCGCCACTGAGAGTTTGGATCAGTTTACCCGTGTGAGGATTCCACAACTTGATCGTGCGATCGCCACTCCCACTAGCAAGAATTTCTCCATCTGGACTCAGCGTTAGGGAATGGACGTGACCTGAATGTCCGGTTAAAAGACGCTGTAGTTTGCCCGTATTAAAATCCCAAATTTTAATTGACCCATCACCGCTACCAGTAGCAAACGTTTGCCCATCAGAGCTGAAAGTGACACAATTATAGTTACTAAAAATCGGCGCGTTTACACTCAGAGGAGCGCGGTGAGCATCAACTGAGCGCCCACCTGCCGATCTTTCTAGTAGCAAGCTGCTCGGTAAACTCCGCATCACCGCAAATACATCGGCTGGAAATACTCCAAATCGACTGTAGGCATAGATTTGAGTTCCAAGCAAAAAAAGTAGAAGAGTTGCACCACCTGCAACTAAAGCACTGAGATTGCGCGGATGTAATCTAATTGGTGGTAGCGATCGCCTGCGGGTAGGAGTAGAACTAAAGCGTTGAAGTTGTTGTAAGTCGTATAGTACTTTGTCTGCTGATTGGTAGCGATCGCTTATTTGGAAACGCACCATCTTGTCTAAAATTGCTGCTAGGTGAGGTGAAACTTGGGCGCGATCGCGCCAGATAATTTCCCCATCTGCATCTTCGCTTAATTCGCTCGGCGCAACTCCAGTCAAGGCTTGGATTGCCGACATTCCCAGCGCATATATATCGCTAGCATAACGCGGTCTGCCTCTAGCTTGTTCGATGGGCATATATCCCGGTGTGCCGATCGCGCGCGTGAAAGTAACTTGTCCGTTTCCAACAACTATCTGAGTATTAACTTGCTTGACTGCCCCAAAGTCAATTAAGATCGATCTCCCGTCTTTGTGTCGTCGAATGATATTACTAGGTTTAATATCTCGATGAATGACTTGACTCTGGTGGACAAAATTCAAAATTTCTAGTACATCTACAAGTAGATTGAATACCTCTGCTTCTGGTAGCTGCTGACCGTCTGCCAGCAACGTACTTAAGGGATAACCTTCAACGAGTTCCTGTACTAAATAAAATTCTTCGTTTTCAATAAAATAATCGAGTAAGTCTGGAGTTTTCTCGTGTCTTCTTCCCAAACTTTCTAAAACTCTAGCTTCAGAATCAAATAATAGTTTTGCTTCTCGTAATGTGTTTGGATCGTTGCTTGCGGGTTTCAACCGTTTCACCACGCACTGTCTTTTCATTCTGCGCAGGTCTTCAGCGAGGTAGGTTTCCCCATAGTAGCCGCGTCCCAATTGACTAATAATGCTGTAGCGCCCGTCTAGCAGTGTACCTAGCATTAGTCGATCTTATCCAGCAGCAGAGCGTCCATATTGTTACCGAGTCAGCGATCGCAGTTAAACTCCAAAGTACGCATTCCTTCTGCCCCTGTCATCTGTCCTCTGCCTTATTTTCACTTTGACGAAGCTAATTTGTCGGCAATGCGGGTAGTTTCTGGCAGACGATATTTTGGCGTACATTGCAAAACATAATCGATCGCAGTGGTTAAGCTGACTCGATGCCCGCTAGAAATATAGAGTGGTTTTGTCCCAGTTCTGGTTCTAAGTACTGCACCAATAGTTTCTCCTTTATCGGTTAAGAGTTGCCAACTACCTCGTGCTTCTGGGACTTCTTGATGTTTGCCAATCAGTAGAGACTTTGCCACACCTATAGTTGGTATATTCACAATTAACCCTAAATGACAAGCGATTCCAAATCGACGCGGATGAGCAATTCCCTGACCGTCACACAAAATTATATCGGGCGTAATGTTAATTTTTTCCAGAGCATCAAGAACGGCAGGAACTTCCCGAAATGATAAGAATCCTGGGATATAGGGAAAACTTGTCGGACGACGTGCGATCGCTGTTTCTTGGAGTTGCAGACTGGGAAAACTTAGCACGGCAACCGCAGCTCGACTTATCGTACCATCTGCCTCAAAACCCATATCTACACCTGCAACATACTGTACTGGTGTCGGAATTTTATCTGTAGTAATAATTTCACCTCGTAATTTTTCTTGAATTGCGATCGCTTCTGCTGTAGTTAAAGTCCAAGTATGGCGTTGGTTAATCTTCATGAATCAGTTGTCAGTCAGTGTAGAGACGTTATATGTAACGTCTCTACAAAGTTATCAGTTATCAGCAACCAGTTATCAATAACTCAGGAAGACGCTTATCTTAAGATTTTTAGCAATTTTCCCCAAATTCTATTATTTGAGCGCTTAATACAATTAAAACCAAACAGTACGGATTAATAATGAATAATTGGTATTGAATAACTAAATGAACAAGTAGACAGTGACTTGACTTTTCACCTAACCACTAGCCACTAGCCACTAGCCACTAATTTTATGAGAAACAGCGATTATCTTAAAACAAGTTTGCCCTTTGCTGGCGGGATCGTTCTATTAATTGTTGCATTCATCTTTCGTCCTTTTGCGATCGTTAATGTAGGGCAAAGAGGCGTAATGATGCAATTTGGCAAAGTTCAAGAGGGAATTCTGGATGAAGGATTACATGCGATCGTACCTTTTGTCACCACAGTTAAAACTTTGAGCGTGCGCGTTCAGAAAAGTAGTTTTAATGCTGATGCTGCTTCTAAAGACTTGCAAAAAGTCACCACAGAACTAGCTGTTAACTGGCACATCGATCCTACACAGGTCAATAAGATTTTTCAACGAGTCGGGGATGAAGAACAAATCGTTGACGGGATCGTTACTCCAGCCGTCTCCGAAGTTCTCAAAGCGGCAACTGCAAAAAAAACTGCGGAAGAAATTATTACCAAAAGAACAGACTTAAAAGCAGAAATTGACGATGCTCTAAAATCTCGTCTGGGAGATTATGGAGTCATGGTAGACGACGTTTCTCTAGTGAATTTTTCCTTCTCGCCAGAGTTTAGCAAAGCTATTGAGTCAAAACAAATTGCCGAACAGGAAGCCAAGCAAGCAGATTTTGTTGCTTTAAAAGCGACAAAAGAAGCGCAAGCAGAAGTCAACCGTGCTAAAGGACAAGCAGAAGCGCAAAGATTGCAGCGACTCACTTTGACTCCAGAAATATTGCAAAAACAAGCGATTGAAAAATGGGATGGGCGTTTCCCTACAGTCATGAGCGGTAACAGTAGTCTACCTTTAATAAATATCAATCCTGCCGATTTGAACAATAAGAAATAATTATGAGCGATCGGTTGATGGTGAGTGGCTAGTGGCTAGACTCTTTTCTAGTCACTAATCACTAGCCACTAGTCACTGACAACTGATAACTGTTACTTAAACTTTTTGCTTGCATTCATAATATCTCTTGTACTCTTCGTCTAAATTCTCTCGATTGGGAAGCTTTTTATACAAAATTTTTTGCTGGAGTGGCTGTAAGCTCCTATACTAGTTATTTATATTTAAAATTCACGGAAAAACATTTATACCGAACTTTCTTTTGTTCTACGTAAAACGAATGCCTATTCCTAAAGATATAAGTCAACTGGTATAGCGAGACACTTTTTATTTGTGCTAGCTACCTTAATACTAGTTAGTGGATAGAACGTTCTATTTAATAGCACCAGTCTTGGTGGAATGCATTAGTTACTGGGTGCGGGTGCTGTCTTTTATAGCCCCGCTTGCCCATTTCACCTGACTGTGATGCTTCAGAGTGAGTCCGTAAGTCCGTAAGATTGTCCAAATCAAATAGGAATAAGGCAAAACAATGAAACCGCTGATTTCCCCAGAAGAACTTGCGACTTTAGTGCAGCAGGAGTCAATAGCGATCGTTGACACTCGCGCTCCAGAAGAGTACGCAATTGCCCATATTCCTGGCGCAGTCAATATTCGCGAGATTTTTACTTATTTAGCTGCCTCTACACCTGAAGGATTGAATAGCCTGCACGCGGAATTTACCAAACTTTTAGGCGTAGCTGGTATTTCAGGTAGAGAAAAGATTGTCATCTACGAAGAGGCGATGAATAAAGGCTTTGGACAATCTTGTCGAGGATACTTTCTACTGAAGTATTTTGGGTGTCAGCAAGTATCCGTATTGCATGGCGGTTATCAAGCTTGGTTGAAGATGGGGTTACCGACAACTGCGGAAGTTCCTACACCAGAACCAACAACGTTTGTGATGGACATCGATCCGGCAATTATGGTGACTACAGAACAGATGTTGCAATCTTTGGACAACCCAGCCATTATCAAGTTAGACGTGCGCGATCGCGATGAGTGGATGGGTGACAGTTCTTCTCCTTATGGCGTAGATTTCTGTCCCCGCAAAGGTAGAATTCCCGGTGCGGTTTGGATTGAGTGGTATGACTTCATGGTTCCCAATACTGAAATTCCTACACTCCGTTCCAAAGAAGAAGTTTTAGCAATGTGTGAGAAGGTGGGCATTACTCCAGAATCAACGGTGTATGTCTACTGTTTCAAAGGTTCTCGCGCCTCCAACACCTTAATCGCCCTTCAAGAAGCGGGAATTAAAAATGTGAGAAACTATTTTGCTTCTTGGAATGAATGGTCTCGCGATCCATCTTTGCCAATTGAGACAGGCAAACCAGTTAACAGTTATCAGTTTTCAGTGACCAGTTAACAGTGAACAAAGGGAGCAGGGAGCAGGGAGCAGGGAGCAGTAGAGAGTGATTAATTAATCTGAATTGCGCTCATGGCGCGAAAAGGCGCGAAAAGGCGCGAATTGCCCATTACCCATTACCAATTACCCATTACCGCTTGCCTTTGCAACTGGTACATGCGATCGAACAATTGCCAGCAATATTTTTCTGACAAGCCGCAAGTTACTGCACCTCTAAGGACTACATCAAAATACCAGTCGTTAGGGGGCATTTCTGTTGCTAGTTTATTCACGACAACGTATGTCCTCACGCCTTTGTAGATACGTTCTCGGCTGTGGACGCTGATTCTTTCGTGACGATACCAATTTTCAGCGACTCCCTCACGGCGATCGAGGGCTTGGCTCAGGCGTTTTGGTAGCATGTACAATACCCCTTCCACGCTAGCTGTTTTATCGGGGACAACATCCAATACACCAGAGTTTCGCAACGGAGAATAGGAGTAGAAGCCTAACCTGTAGCCTTTGAGAGTCGCAGGACCGATCGCATATACGTGAGTTTTTTCACCGAGCGATCGCTTTAAATCTACCGGACACATACAAGAGCCGTAAGCAAAATAGTAAAACATCGGTTCGCGTTGCTGTTGCTGACTCAAATAGGCATTGCCGATCGCGTTTTTACCGATAGTTTCATCAGTACTTGCTACCCAGTCTTGTAATTGTCCTAGCCCGCTCATAAGCTGATGGTAGTAAAAAGTCAAAAGTTAAAAGGCAAAAGGCTGAAAGCTACAACACGCTCAAGTTTAGCTAACTGCATGGTGCAAATTAGATGTGCTACAGCTGACTCGCTATGAGCATTATCTTATCAGACACTCTAATTTAAAGCAACGTATCCCGATAAGATAACCGTAGATTATGATTAGTTGTTGGTTGTTGGTTGTTAGTTGATGGTTGTTTTTCTCCCTCAGCAATCTTGCGCTCCCTCAGCTCCCTCAGCTCTCTTTCCCCTGCTCCCTTACATAGACAAACTTAACTGCGAACCATTTTGAGTCTTGACGACTTCGATGCGGGCTTGGAAAGCTTCTTTGAAATAGGGCATGTGCGTCACTGCGAGGATGCAGGAAAAGTCAGCAGCGATCGCGTTGACGGCGGCAATTAGGCGATCGCACCCTTCTTGGTCTTGCGTGCCGAACCCCTCATCAACAATCAATAATTGTAAAGATGCTCCTGCTCTTTGGGCTAACAATCTCGCCAGGGCTAGTCTAATGGCAAAATTGATCCGAAATGCCTCGCCGCCAGAGTAGGTTTCGTAAGGTCTGGTTCCCCGTGCATCGGCAATTAAAATATCTAAGGTATCGATCGTTTTGGCATTTTTTTTCGCTGCGCGTCCGCTACGTCCGGTTTTTTGGGTAATAAATTGGACGTGTAACTGGTTGGCAGACAGCCGCGCTAACAATTGGTTGGTTTCTGCTTCCAGTTGAGGTAACAGATTTTCAATCATCAGCGCTTGAATGCCGTTTTTGCCAAACGCCTGCCCTAATTCTTGATAAACTCGCTGTTGCCGACGAGCAACTTGGAGTTGTTGCTGCTGTTGTTCCTGCTGAGCTTGCATCGCGGCTAATTGCTGAGATTGCTGCTGCAAGCGTCCTAACTGACTGAGGCGATCGTCGAGTTGGCGGCGACGAAACGCCAATTGTGATTCTAGAGTTTGAATTTCAGTTGTGGTATTGGGAGACTGTTCTAACTTTTGAATCACTTCTTCAATTTGAACCGCAAGAACTTGGCGTTCGGCAGTTCTAGCTTGTACGGCTTCAGCTAAATCGCGCGATCGCTGCTCTAGTTGAGGATACTGTTCTTGAGCTGAGAGTAGTTGTTGATAGCTCAATTGCCACACTTGGGCTTGTCGAATTGCCGTTCTTAGGGTGCTGTGTCGATCCGGATCGTAACCGATTTCGTCGATGCGATCGGCGATCGCGGCTATTTGTTTGGCACATTCAGACTCAACTTGGTATTGCTCGATTTGCTGAGACAAATCGTCAATTTGCGTTCTCATTTCCGGCTGTCGGGCGATAATTTGTGCCTGTCGCTTTTGAGCATCTTTAATTTGTGCCTGTCGCACTTCTGCCCATCGCAATTTATCGACCTCACTCCGCGCCAAAGCATGGCTTTCTTCGCTGTAGTTGAGTTGCTGAAGTTGGGAATTGAGTTGATTTAATTCTGTTTGTAAATCGGCAGCGTAGTCTCCCTGAGCTAGCGATCGCTCTAGGTGTTGTTTTTCTGCTGCAATTTGTTCTAAGCGACTTTGCAACTCATCGCTAGCAGATAGTTGCGCGATGACTTGTCCCCGTTGCTCTCGTAAAGCATCGTATTGGGTGAGTTTCTGCGCGACTTCCCGATATCGTCGTCGCAGTTCTTGAATTTCAGTTTCCGTGACTACCAACTGTTCTCGGACAACTATAAATTGTTCTTCAGTATCCCTTTTCTGTTCTTTAGTTTTGTCTACGACGCGATTCCAATGATGTTCGTCCAAAGGACGCTCACACAAGGGACACACCGCATCTGGTACGGAGAGCATCTGAATTTTTTGCTCGACTTCTCCTAATTGCTTTTCAAATTCTCGTTGTTGCTCTTGCAGGCGTTCTAAAAAATGGCGGCGTTCCTGTCCTTTTTCCCGTACCCGTTCGATATAGACTTTATCTTTCTCTAGCTGCTCGATTTGGACTGCTACGTCTGTCGCAGTTTGTTGTAGCTGTGACTGAGTCGATTGCTGCTGGCTCAAGGTAATTTGTTGCGTTTCCAGTTCTTCTAGTTTGGCAGTTAACCGCGCTTGGACTTTATCAATTTGAGCTTGCAGGGTATTACGCCGCTGGATCAAAGGAGAAACTTGGAGTTGCAGCCGATCTAAATTTGCCAAGCGATCGCGGGCGGCGGCGAGTTGTAAGACTCCTGCTTCTACTTCCGCCGATTTGCTCAGAGCTTGTTGAGTTTCCTGTTCTTGCTGTTGTAAAATAACTAGCTGACCTTCAGCACGTTGTAATTGGCGCTGAAGTTCGTTGACTTGCTGTACGAGTTGTTGCTGTAATCGAGTGTGCTGTTGTTGGGCGTGGCTGTATTCCTGAAATTTAGTGCTGAATTCTTCTTCCTGCCCTAAGAGATCTTGATAGTGTTGGTATCCGGCTTGAATTTCCGGCTCTCGATTTAAAATCTCTGCTACAGCTGCCAGTTGAGACTCGATCGCTAAATGCTCTTGTTGGAGGCGATCGCGATCCACCGTTAGATTTTGAGACTGCTGTTTGAGGAAACTTAATTGTTGTTCCCAGTTTTGTTGTTGACTGCGAATGACTTGTAAGCTTTTGAGTTGAATGTCATCAAAAGCTTGTTCCTGCTGCAACTGGTTGACTTGAGCTTCAATTTCTGCTAGATGAGTGGCGATCGCTTCTTGTTGTTGTAGTTGGGTGGCAAGCGATTGCAAAGCCTGTTCTAATTGATCGGCTTGAGCGCGAAAAGATTTCGACAGATCTTTTGCCCGTTCCTCTAGTTCGTCATAACGACGCAGTTTCAGTAACTCCGCCAAAATTTCTTTACGTTCGTTGGGGCGCTTGAGCATGAATTCATCAGCTCGTCCCTGACGCAAATACGCTGAGTTAATAAATGTTTCGTAGTCCAGCTTAACGTGTTCTAAAATTAATGACTGAGTGGCTCGGACTCCCTTTTCAGTTAGCGAGCGAAAGCCTTGTGGCGTTTCGACTTGAAACTCTAGGGAACTGCTTTGTCCTCGGTAACGGGTACGAATCACGCGATATTTGTGGCGATCGCTGTAAAACAGAAAATCAACCCGTACTTCTTTTGCTCCGGCATGAATGATATCATCTTCCGCTACAGCACGACTCTGACCCCAAACCGCCCAGGTAATCGCTTCGAGTAGAGATGATTTACCCGCCCCATTCGAGCCACATATACAGGCAATATGTAGCCCGCTAAAATCAAGTGTCGTCTCGCGATAACTGAGGAAGTTTTTAAGTATAAGTTGGACTGGAATCATTTATACTGCTGCGTCACACCCTCGATCTGGAAATAACAGTACAGATGCACTGTCACCTAGTTTATTGTAGTAAAAAATTGATAATGGTAATTGGTAATTGGTAGTTGGTAGTTGGTTGTCGCTAGCGAGCGACAGCAAATACCTTCTAGTTCACCACCAAAACGATCTGACAAATCGCAAATGATAAATGTCAAATGATAACATTTTTTTAAAACAACGCTATAGAAGATCCCCCAACTCCTCTTGATAACGGAGATTTTTTGGAGAGTGTCGCAGTTCTCCGATCTTCCAACCCCAATGAGTTAGAAGTTAAGAAAAAAGTTACACATGAGGTAAATTGGTACGCTCGACGACGAATTACCAATTACCAATTACCAACTCATAATGGAGGACTAAACCAATGACGGCGAAAAAAATTTTGATGCTGGTTGGTGACTACGTAGAAGATTATGAAGTCATGGTTCCATTCCAGGCGCTACAGATGGTAGGACATACAGTTCATGCTGTCTGTCCTGATAAAACAGCAGGGGAAAAGGTACGCACGGCAATACACGATTTTGAAGGCGACCAAACTTACAGTGAGAAGCCAGGACATAACTTTGCCTTAAACGCCTCCTTCGATGAAGTTAAAGCCGAAAACTACGACGCTTTAGTCATACCAGGCGGTAGAGCGCCAGAATACATCCGTCTAAATCAAAAAGTTTTGGATATTGCACGCCACTTTGCCCAAACCAACAAACCAATTGCGGCAATTTGTCACGGCTTACAAGTCCTAGCAGCAGCCGATGTATTACAAGGTAAGAGTTGCACTGCATACCCAGCCTGCGGACCCGACGTGATGAAAACTGGCGGTTTATACGTTCACATTCCTCCAGACGAGGCGATGGTGGATGGTAACTTGGTTACAGCACCCGCATGGCTCGCTCATCCTAACTGGTTAGCAGAATTTCTCAAGTTGTTGGGAACCAACATCGAGCATTTATCAGCTACCAATGACCAGTTACCAGTGAGCAGTTATCAGTGACTAGTGGCTGGTGGCTAGTGGCTAGAAAACTGATGAAGACTTCGCGATCGCTCTTACTAAGTGGCACAAGTTAAGCAGTAGCAGCATTATTTGAAGCACCAAAATAGAAAAAGCTCTTGGGAGTCTTGCCGTGTTTCGACCCCAAGAGCTTTTTCTTTAATACCACTCCTCACACACAACTTTAGTTTAGGCTACTCCTCTAGGGGAAAACAGTAGCACGTGACACTTTGCAAATTGGTTATCGGTTATCAGTGACTGGTGACTGGTGACTGGTGGCTAGTGGCTGAACTCTTTTCTAGTCACTAGCCACTAGTCACTAGCCACTCATCAATGACCATTTTTACAGTACCCTAGAGCAGCACCATACAGCAGCTTGACATGAGTGCTAATGCAATTCGGACTGCTCAACTATGTCGGAGTTTTGGTAATGTTACGGCTTTGGACAACTTATCGCTGGAAGTCCCGCAAGGAATTGTGTTTGGCTTTTTGGGGGCGAATGGTTCTGGTAAAACTACAACAATTAGGCTTCTACTAGGAATTTTAGAGCCAACGGCTGGTCAAGCTGAGGTACTGGGTTTCGATTGCCGTACCCACTCCCATGCCATTCGCCAGCGCACGGGTGCTTTGCTAGAACACCCAGGACTTTACGAACGACTCAGCGCAGAAGATAACTTAGAATTTTACGCTCGGGCTTGGCGCATTCCCACAGCCAAAAGGCGATCGCGGATTCAAGAATTACTTTCACACATGGGTTTGTGGCAGCGCCGCCATCAAAGAGTAGGAGAATGGAGTCGGGGCATGAAACAAAAACTCGCGATCGCTCGGGCGATGTTACATTCTCCGCCATTAATCTTTCTCGACGAACCCACCATCGGACTCGATCCCGTCGCTGCTGCTGCTTTGCGCGACAACATTCAGGAAATGGTAGCGCAGGAAGGAGTGACAGTATTCTTAACGACTCACAACTTGGCAGAAGCCGAAAAATTGTGTCAGCAAGTCGGCGTGATTCGTCAAGGTAAACTTTTAGCAGTAGGACATCCCGAGCGGTTGCGATCGCAAGCTGGCAATCCCAAACTAGAAATTATCGGACGTGGATTTACAGCAAATGCGCTCGATTGGTTAGAGTCTCAACCGCTCATTGCTGAGATTGACATTTCTAAAATTAACAATGAGAGCGATCGCTTAACTATCTCCCAACATCAACTCATCAGTTCTGCTCCCATCGTCAAAATGTTAGTCCAAGCTGGAGTAGAAGTAGAAGAAGTTCGCAAAGTCAGTCCTACGCTGGAAGAGGTTTTTTTAAGCTTGATGGAACAGTAGAGAAATTCGGAATTCGGAATTCGGAATTCGGAATTAAATTCTCCCTCAGCTCTCTTCCCCGACTCCCGACTTCTGTACGGGCGGGTTTATTCGCTCAATTCTGGGTTGTTTCAGGGATATCCTGTAAAAACCCGCCCCTACAACTCCCTATTCGCTTGCTTCTGGTTTCAGTAAAGGAAAGGCGATCGCATCCCGAATACTGGCACAATCGGTTAAGAGCATCACCAGGCGATCGATCCCGATGCCTACACCACCAGTAGGTGGCAAGCCGTACTCTAAAGCTGTGAGAAAGTCTTCGTCTACTCCCTGTGCTTCTAAATCTCCAGCTGCTTTACGGGCTGCTTGTGCTTCTAATCGCTGTCTTTGATCGATCGGATCGCTCAACTCAGAAAATCCGTTGGCGGTTTCGCGTCCAGCTACAAATAACTCAAATCGCTCTACCAAACCAGGCTTTGAGCGGTGAGGCTTGGAAAGTGGCGAAATTTCTACAGGGTAATCGATGACATATGTAGGTTGAATCAGCGTGGCTTCGCAAGATTGTTCAAACGTCTCATTCAAGAGTTTGCCAATCGAAGTACATTCCTCAACTGCTTGAATTCCCGCTTGTTTCGCCGCAACCTTTGCCTCATCTAAACTTGAGAAAGCATGAAAGTCTAATCCTGTTTTCTCCTGTACGAGATCGTGCATCGTCACCCTGCGCCACGGGGGTGTGAGATCGATCGCCTCGTCTTGATAGGTGATTTGCAGCGTGCCTAAGACTTCCCGTGTCACAGTAGTGATGATATTTTCTACCAATTGCATCACGTCGTGATAATCGGCGTAGGCTTGGTAAATTTCAATCGAAGTAAATTCTGGATTGTGACGGGTAGAAACGCCCTCGTTCCGAAAAATGCGCCCCAATTCAAATACTTTCTCAAATCCACCCACGACCAACCGCTTGAGATGGAGTTCTGTGGCAATCCGCAGATACAAATCCATTTCTAGGGTGTTGTGATGCGTGATGAAGGGACGAGCATCAGCCCCGCCTGCTTCTGCTTGTAGCACAGGAGTTTCAATTTCAATAAAACCCTGCTGCTCCAAAAAGCGGCGAATTCCTGCCGTAATTTGAGCGCGACGGCGAAAAGTTTGCCGGACTTCTGGATTGACAATTAAATCTACGTAACGCTGACGATAGCGCTTAGCTACATCAGTCAAGCCATGCCACTTATCGGGCAAGGGAAGTAAAGACTTGGTAAGAATAGCGTATTGGTTAACAAAAACCGATAATTCACCCTTTTCCGTGCGTTTGATCGTCCCTTTTGCGCCTAAAATGTCCCCTGCGTCTGTCAGTTGCTTCAGATGATTGAAGGCATCTGGATCGATCTCTGCCATCGTAGTATCGATTCTTTTTTTATCTAAATACAGCTGGATCGTGCCAGTCTCGTCTTGCAAGCCGAAGAAAGCCAGTTTGCCAAAAACGCGGCGCGCGATGATTCTACCCGCGATCGCCACTTCTATTTCTACCTCTTCCCCATTGGGTAAGTCGGCATACTTTTCTTGTAATTGAGCTGCATGGTGGGTAGATTCCCAACGATAAGCATAGGGATTTAAACCCAACTGCCGCAACTGCTCGACTTTCTCTAACCGCGTGGCACGGATATCTTCTTCTGCCATGACTACTTTCCTAAAGGGAATGCACTGATAAAGGGACGCAATCTTTGATTATAAAGAATTTGTCATTCGTCATTTGTCATTTGTCATTAGCTATCTCTTCCTTATCTCCCTTGTCTTCCTTGTCTCCCTCACTCCTCACTCCTCACCCCTCTTCTTGATTCGATCGATCTCGCGTTGCAATTCTTCAATTTGACGGCGCAAATCCTCTGTTGCGGCAGATGGGGATGATTCTGTTTGGACGTTAACTGCGTTTTGAGCTGGCGATCGCGAATAATTTCCTTGGCGAATTTGACGATATTCGGCAGAATTTGCCCATTGTTGCAGATAAGTTATCCGTTCTACCGCAAATGGATGCGTTAGAAACAAGTTTTGGGGAAAGTTATTGTAAAGCAGAAATTTATAAACTTGGTTCAAGCTATCTTGGTCGAGTTCTTGGAATCTTTCTGCTTGCCGGATAAACTCGTCTAAACTGCATTCATGACCGTACTGAATGCTACCCCCAGCTAGCTTCATCATTGTTTGCAAGACTGGTTTAAGATCGTCCATCACCATCAAGGCTGCTCGATCTGCTGATAACTCGGCTTTCCGCTTCCATTCGTAGAAGGCAAATACCAATCCACTACTGACTAAATTTCCCAACCCTAGAGTTCTAGCTCCAATATAGTTAGCCGTGGAAATCACCCAAGTTGCCATTTGAATCAAAATTGTATGACCGCATTTGAGATGTCCTAATTCGTGTGCTATCACCGTGCGAATTTCTGTAGGATTCAATAGATCCAACAGTCCAGTGTTGAGAACGATATTAGGTTCCTCCTGACCGAGAGCATAGGCATTGACGACGGGAGTTTGAGACACGAACAAAACTGGTTCTGGAGAAATATCTAAATCTCGAACGCATTCGCGAAAAATTTGGTAGACGCTAGAATACTGGCGCGCTCCCACTTGAATGCTGTTGCCCATGTGATAGACCATTTGGGGGCGTTCGTAGAAAAATTTGATGAATTGTGTCGCTACCAAATCAAAACCTGGTAAACTCCGTAAAGCTTGTTCCGCTTGCCGATCGAGCGGATGGCGAAAAGTTTCGCAAGAAATGTCTGGATAAGTTGGCATTGTGCGAATTGGTAATAGGTTTAGTGATTGGCGAAAAGGGAGGAGCGAGGAGCGAGGAGCGAGGAGTGAGGGAAATTTTGGCTTTTAGATTGGTAATGGGTAATGGGTAGTTAGTAATTGCTCCCAAGCGTGACCTTGTGCTACCTTGCGCTTCCTCATCTCTCTTTTCTCCCTAGTCCTCTAGTCCCCCTAGTCCCCCTTGTCCTCCTTATCCCCCTCGCTCCTCGCTCCTCGCCCCTCAAAAGTTAGTAAAATAAAAGACTCTGAGGGTAAAACCTTCAATCCAGTCGTTGGAGAACAGACAACAAGCAGCTAACAAATACATAATAGGACTGGAATCGGGATGATAACTTCGCGCTAGGTAGAGAATTAGAAGTCAGTGATTGAAGTAGAGGTACATTATTCCCTGCACAACTTCCTGCGATCGCAGGCGGAGGCTGCATGGTCGCATCATTTGACGATGGCGCGACTCGTAGCTAGAGCTTTGCGGCTCGGACGTAGTGCTTTGATTCAGGTGGGTGCTGGTTGCGGCTATCAGGGACGTTATCGCCTGAGCTATCTAGCGCCAGCTCTACTTTGGCAATCTCCGGCGGTCATAGTAGCAACAGAGGAAGTGCAACAGCGTCTGTTGCGAGTAGAAATTCCGCCTCTACAGCAATGGCTGCAAACGAATAAAAGTATTATCGTCGGCGATCGCTGGATTCATCCCGATTTTCAAGGTATTTTACTCATTACCCCTGCGGCTTGGCTGCAAGCTCAATGGGCGGGAACGGGCGATTTTCCGCCCAACATTCCGACACTAATTGATGGGGTGGACGATTTAGAAGACTGGGCGCGATCGCAACTAACTGTTAGCATTCATCCTGGTAATTGGGACGAATTGATGCTGGCTTATCCCGATCGGGCGGAAGTGATTCGGGAAGCGCGAGTCCAACTGACAAAAGCCGTCTTCCGACATCCAGCCAACCCATACGAGTGCTATCTCGTCTCCCCAGCAGAGCGGGATATTCTGGAAAGCCTGTTTACTAGGCTAGGAGATAAGGAAGACAAGGGAGACAAGGGAGACAAGGTAGCATTGAATTCTGACTTCCGACTCCCGATTCCCGACTACGCAGCTAATGTCGGCGAAGACGCTTCGCCGCCCGCTGCTTCCCAACTCCCGAATTCTCTCTCTTTACCGAAGAATTGGTATTTGTTCCAACAGCGATCGCAAACACCAGACTGCTTGCTGTGGATGAGCCTAAACCGCTCTCAAGGCTTATTTTCACTCTACTGCGCTCCCGCAGAGGTGGCTTCGGCTCTTGCACCAATTTGGACTCGACAGCCTGTAGTCTTCATGGGTAGTGCCTTAGATCGAGAAACAGAGGCTACGACTTATCGCAAGCGCTTGGGTTTACCAGAAGAACTGACTTGTTTGAAGTTTGCTGGCGATCGCCACAACGAATCAATTCAACTCTACACGCCAGAACGCTTTCCTTTACCCAATACCCCCCAATATCAACCCGCTTTGATGCGGGAAATTTATGCTTTGATTGGTGCGACGGTATCGCCAGGATTAACAATGATTTTAGTTGGTGATTTGCCTTTAAAACAGCAAATCGGGGCGCAATTAGCCGCAGAGTTTGGTTCGCGGGTACAGGTAGAAAAAATGAGTTTGGATGAGAATAGCATTCTCGTCAGCGGTTGGGACTTTTGGCAGCAGCATCAAGGTATCTTGCCAGTACCGCAACTCACGATTATTACAACATTACCCATACCATCTCTAGAGCATCCAATTGTGGCGGGTCGAGTCGAATACTATAAGCGATCGCGTCAAGACTGGTTTGCCCTTTATCTATTACCTGCGGCTTTAAATCAATTACAACGGGCGATCGCGCCTATGCGCGATCGTCAAGGAGTCGTAGCTTTACTAGATAGTCGCGTATTACACCGCAGTTATGGACAGCAGGTACTTGCAGCTCTTAGCCCTGCCGCTAGATGTAATTATTTAGATGCTAGTTTGTTTGCAAAAGATTAGGGAGTCGGGAAGCGGGTGGAGGCGGAGGTGTCCTCCGCATCGGAACCGCGTAGTCGGGAGTGGTAACAATTTGTATTTATTTCTTCTGACTTCTGACTTCTGAGTTCTGGCTTCTAACATACGATATGATTCAGAAATAAGGGGTTTACAGCTTGGAATGGAAGTAGATTATGGGAGAAGCAAAGCGTCGTAAAGCTGCGTTGGGAGATAAGTACGGTCAAGAAGCACAAATCTTTCCCTGGCTTCCCGTGACTAAGAGTCAAGCACAGAAACTTACGCAGTGGAGTACCCGCATTAGTTGGATTGGTATTGGACTATTAGTTGCTTCCTGGGTCACAATTCGATTTATTGGACCCGCCTTTGGTTGGTGGCAAACTGTTGATTAGAATACAAGTAGTAACTCACTCCTGAGACCGAGGAGTGAAACAACTGAATTCAGAGAGATTAAGAGGACAGCTAGAGTATTCAGCTAGATCGAGCTAAATACTTAAGTTGTCCTTATACTTTTCATAATTTATTTCTTTACGATCGCTCGCGAAGTCTTGCCTAGTTTCTAACAGCTATTGCGTCTATTTTTTGGAAGTTGCAGGCATAAATTAGATAATTCAATCTGGAATTTTTCTAAAACAGATTGTTTCAATACCGTAGGAACGGCGCTTTTACTTTAACCTATTCGGTACGTCTAGGAGGCAGATGAATTCGATCGCAAAGAAATGTTACAATCTCTTATTGCGATCGTCAAATTGCAGCAAAAATCTAAAGAAATTCTAAAAAAAATGAAAAAGGTTTACAATTAGATGTGGTGTTTGGAGGAAAAAAGTGTTTCTGAGATTGGCAGAGCAACACCGACAATACGTCCAAGATCTGGTAATGAACCTCCAAGCCTTGGCGATTGTACTAGAGCGGCGGGGATATCCTGCGTCTTGTTATACTTGCGGCGGACAAATGAGCAGTGCCTCATTTATGGTCAGTTTGGCAGATAATCATCTGATTCGGTTTTTGGTGTCCGATTACGGCATTACCTGGACTGAAATGAGAGACGATCGCGAACTCATGAAGTTGGAGGGTGCAGAGGCAATTAGTCAGTTACAAGAACTTGCTAATTTAGTCAAAAACTCCATTTCGCCCAGCGACTTGCCGAAGCTGATAACAAAGCGAGCGTGAAGAATTCGGAATTCGGAATTCGGAATTCACTAGTCAGCGATCGTAGTGGTTGTTGGTAATTGATTGTTAGTTAGCAGCGTTTAATAATTGATAACTGATAACTGATAACTGATAACTATGAAGTATGAAACTGACTAGAATCGATTTAAATAGCTGGTTATTAGAAATTGCTGGGCTGAGAGTGCTGATCGATCCGTGGCTGATCGATCCGCTAGTTTTTTATGGGCAACCTTGGCTATTTTCCGCGACTCATCTCAAGCCACCAGCATACAACCCGACTACGCTGCCAAACATAGATTTAATTTTAATTTCTCAAGGGTTGGACGATCACTGCCACAAACCCACGTTAGAACAATTAGATCGTCAGATTCCGGTGGTAGGTTCGCCTACAGCAGCGAAAATTGTTCAGGGCTTAGGTTACACTGACGTTCGTTCTCTGATACCGGGACAAACTAACATTTTTGGCAAGTTGAGAATCACCGCCGTTACAGGCGCACCAATTCAAGGTCAAGTAGAAAATGGCTATTTCCTCAAAGACGTGGAGAGTGGGGAAACAGTTTACTACGAGCCTCATTGGTTCCAGTCCGAGAAAGTTACAGCTCAATTTCAAGGTAGGCTAGATGTAGCGATCGCCCCGATTATCGGACAGGTATTTCCACTGCTGGGACAGGTGATTATGGGATCGACAGAGGCAATGCATTTGATTCAAACTTTGCATCCCCGCGTTTTCGTTCCTACATCTTTAGGCGAGATCGAAGCTCGGGGAATTTTGCCGATGTTAATTCGATCGATTGGTAGTGTAGAAGAATTTAGCGATCGCCTAGCAGCTTCTGGCTCTAAAACTCAATTACTTCTACCTGCTGCTGGGGAAACTTTGGCAATCGAACCAATTAAATTGTAGATGTAGTTTCCTGAAACGGCACGCCGATAGGGGCGCACAGCTGTGTACCCCTACCAAGAAGAATATATTCGATCCATAGAAAAACAATCGCGCTTCCCATCAACGTGAAGGTCGCCGCCGTTGCAAAAACTCGGGAATATCCAAGCCAGGTTTTTCTTTGTTGTCATTAGCTGATGGCGTTGACGGCGCTGGTGCTGTTGGGGATTTTTTAGCAATTGGTATACCTGGAGTCGGGGTAGTTGGTTGAGAATCAGCTTGATTGAATCCGGTAGCAATGACAGTGATTTTCATTTCCCCTTGTAGTTTGTCATCAATCACTGCACCAAAAATGATATTAGCATTGGGATCGACGACTTCATAAATCGTATCTGCTGCCATATTCACCTCATGCAGCGTCATATCGCTGCCACCAGTAATATTAATGACGACTCCTTTTGCTCCTTCAATTGACGACTCCAGTAAAGGAGAAGAAATAGCTGCGTTTGCTGCTTCTCTAGCACGGGTTTTACCAGAGCCGGTGCCGATCCCCATTAGTGCCGATCCCGCATCTGCCATGACTGCTTTCACGTCGGCAAAATCTACATTCACTAACCCAGGGATCGTGATAATATCGGAGATTCCTTGTACCCCTTGACGCAGAACTTCATCAGCAGTCAGAAACGCATCTCGCAACGCGGTCTGCTCGGAGATCACCGATAGCAGTTTATCGTTGGGGATCAAAATCATTGTATCAACTCGGTCTTTCAGTGCGTCTATCCCTTGGTGGGCTTGGTTAGCACGGCGACGACCTTCAAAACCAAAAGGACGGGTGACAACGCCTACAGTTAAAATACCCTTTTCCTTGGCGATTTCCGCCACAGTTGGTGCCGCACCTGTACCAGTACCGCCTCCCATCCCAGCGGTGATAAATACTAGGTCTGCTTCTCCTATAGCGTTAGCAATTTCATCTCGCGACTCCTCTGCCGCTTTCTCTCCCATTGCTGGATTGCCACCTGCTCCTAGTCCTCGCGTCAGCTTTTGTCCGATCTGTAGCTTTCTAGGTGCGGCGCTATGGGTCAGCGCCTGAGCATCAGTATTAATTGACCAAAACTCTACACCAGTAACCCCACTCTCAATCATTCGATTGACAGCATTGCCACCACCGCCACCGACACCGATTACTTTGATATTCGCTACCCGACTCGGAAGAATATTGCTATCGCTCAAGTTGTCCTCCCCAGTAGCAACTTCCCTGATGTAGTTTTGTCCGAGATGCAGCCCTGTACTGTTAAAGTCCCCAGTCGAATTCATGCCTAATGGAAAATCCGACCGCCCTGGAGATTGGGAGGTTTTAAGGGTAACGTCTATTTTACTGTTAAGTGTCATTGGAATCTAGGTGTGTACGAACAACTTTTTTTAAGCGTGACAATTTGGATAAGAGTTCACTATAGGTTTTTTTCCTATGGCTTATCCTCGGCAATTTCAGTTAAGGCATCGATGCTAACCCGACTTTGGCAGCGAACGGGCGAGCCTACTGCTGTTTTCAAGAGATTAGATAATTGGATGCACTATAGTTAACTTGAAATTGTTCTGTATAAACTGCTCGATCTGATACAAAGCAATTGCGACTGCTGATTTCTCGCTGCAAAGTTGTTTTAACTGAGGCTGCGGCAATTGTTGGCATCTCTAAAGCTGTCTCCTTTGTCTAGAACAAATGGTAAATAACACCGTATATTTTTACGCGATTGAGCAATAAACCGAATGCAATGCTTGTATTTCTTAATTTTTTAACAAAATTGAAGTTTTTTCGGAGATTTTGCTGATATCAGCAAATTTTTTCCTTACCTTTTTGCAAAAAAATCCAGTTATTCCACCGCGATCGCGGTGGAATGACTGAACTCTAGCCAGTAAAATCAATCTTTTTCATACTTACCCCTATCTGATCGATACATTTTGTGACAGCGAGCGAATAAACTCGCGAATGACATCAGTTTTGGTTCTTTGGTGCTTTTTGCAGTATTGCTCCAATATAGACATCTCTGTGGTGGGAATTCTAATACTTAAGTGATTTTCTGACATAGGTGCTGCAACTTGCGCTACTCCGCAAGCAAGGTAATGCCTGCACCCATGTACATTCAAGCGTGATTCTACTGACAAGTTACAATAAGCTTGTCGATGACTCCAATTTACCTCAGTATAATTACAGAGGATGTCCAAATATATTTAAGTTGTTTATACATATTTCATACATGTTTAAAAAACTTCTAATATATAGCATCAAATCATCTCATAAAAGTGGAAATTACTGTAGATTACTTTTGATTATTTTTGGATTTGTCGGTACGTTCTGGACTGGGCTTGCTTCAGTTTCTTTTTGATACATTTGTACTAAAGGAGCGGCAGGATTTTTCAAGTCTATATAGTCAATTTGGCGAGAATTAATTTGAGTTGAAATCGGACTCATTTGAGCCAAAACATGAAGTTGTTTGGTTAATCGTTCGCTGTAAGGACCGAGGTGGACGGTTCCTAATTCAGTTTTGAGAATGAGATTGCTTGGATCTTGACAATCAATTTCCAAAACTTCAATCCCACTTTGACCGATTTTTTGATAGAGGGAACTCCAGTAAGCGCGATAAGTCTCTGGCGAACCCAAAACTTTTAATTGAGGCTTAAGACGCTGCCGAACTTGGGCAGGGTAAGATTCAAATGGAATCCACGCGCCCCGCGAGTCGAGAAAGCCAACAGATGCTTTGGAGTAGGGTGTGGAACTATTGGGAATCAAACGGGCGATCGCTACAGCTACAGGCGTGCGTTCTTGCACTTGGACGACTAAACTAGGAGGAAAGAGTCGGCGAGCCACCTTAGCATCAGCAATTGGAGGGTAGGATTCCAAAGTTTGAGCGATCGCCATTGGCGAAATTTGCAGCAGCGATTGAGGATATGCTAGAGCGAGGCGCGAAAGAATAACTGGCTTAGATAACAAACTGTTACCTTCAATCGCCACTTGTCGATTGTCGCGTAACACCCAACTAGGTCGCGTCATTGCCCAAATTGTAATAGCCAAAAGCCCCGATAGAGATAGTGTCTGCCAAATAGCCTTTAGTACCTGCCCAAAATCGCGGTTTCGTCTCATTTCGCTCTCCCTGTCAACTCGCGCTGACATATTAGCGCAAGTTAGTGAGTAGTGAGTAGTGGCTAGTGGCTAGCATCTGAGTCTTCATCTAGTCACCAGTCACCAGCCACTAATCACCGATCGCTGATAACTGAAAAAGAATCCCCTACATCTAAAGCTTCAGAATGTGATACAAAAATCAACAGTTCCTCACAACACAGCATCATGGGCAATACCTTCGGACATTTATTTCGGGTGACGACTTTTGGCGAATCGCACGGTGGCGGTGTGGGAGTCGTCATTGATGGATGTCCACCACGCTTGGAGATTTCCGTGGAGGAAATTCAGTGGGAACTCGATCGCCGGCGACCAGGGCAAAGTAAAATTACCACACCCCGTAAAGAAGCTGATAGCTGCGAAATTTTGTCGGGGATATTTGAGGGAAAAACACTAGGGACACCAATCTCGATTTTGGTGCGCAACAAAGATACCCGTCCCCAAGATTATGACGAGATGCAACAAAAGTATCGCCCTTCCCATGCCGATGCGACCTATGATGCTAAATACGGGATTCGTAACTGGCAAGGCGGGGGACGTTCTTCAGCTAGAGAGACAATTGGCAGAGTTGCAGCAGGGGCGATCGCTAAAAAAATCTTACATCAAGTTGCTGGGGTAGAAGTTGTTGCTTATGTTAAGCGCATCAAAGACATAGAAGGCGTTGTCGATCCCAGCAGCGTAACTCTAGAACAGGTAGAAAGTAACATTGTCCGCTGTCCCGATCCCGAATGTGCCGATCGCATGATTGAATTGATCGAGCAGATTGGCAGACAAGGCGATTCTGTCGGTGGTGTTGTCGAGTGCGTAACGCGCAACGTACCTAGAGGTTTGGGTTCTCCAGTATTTGACAAACTAGAAGCAGATTTAGCGAAAGCTGTCATGTCTTTACCCGCTACCAAAGGCTTTGAAATTGGCTCTGGGTTTGCGGGAACTCTGATGACAGGTAGCGAACACAACGACGAATACTATACAGATGAAAATGGAGAAATTCGCACTGTTACCAACCGTTCTGGTGGGGTACAAGGAGGAATTTCTAACGGTGAGAATATTATTTTGCGAATTGCTTTTAAACCAACAGCGACAATTCGGAAGGAACAAAAGACAGTCACAAATGCAGGGGAAGAGACACTATTAGCAGCCAAAGGTAGACACGATCCCTGCGTGTTGCCCAGAGCTGTACCGATGGTAGAGGCAATGGTAGCTTTAGTACTATGCGATCATTTACTGCGGCATCAAGGTCAATGTAGCGTATTAAGTTAACAAAAGTCAAAAGTCAAAAGTCGAAAGTCAAAAGTCAAAAGTCGAAAGTCAAAAGTCGAAAGTCAAAAGTCGAAAGTCAAAAGTCGAAAGTCAAAAGTCAAAAGTCAAGATTGACCAATGACCGATGACCGATGACCGATGACCAATGACAAATTATCGCGTGTTACTTGCTTTTACATCCTCGCGACGACCGAGTAGAGTTCGAGTAGCAGCCATAACTTCTGGTGCGGCAAGTATTATCGATACAAGCGAACAAAATGTTGCTACCTGGCAATATTCACAAAGTGCCTTGTTCTCATTCCATTCTTCCCGCGCTAGTTCGAGCGAAAGAACTCCATCGAATAAGAGCTTAACGCCCATTGCGATCGGTAATATAGGATTGCGTCTGGCGCGGTCTATACCCCCAGCAGAAGCTATCCAGGCTGTGAGGGCGTAATTAAGTGTCATCAGGGGTCCATCGGGCGAATTGAAGCGACTGTAGGCATAATTAGAAGCATCTACGCGGTCTGCATCAAAAAGCTGCTGTCCTGGAGGATCGGGTAAATGGCTAACGACTCCAGCTTGGTAGAGTGTAACAAGTTGTCCCATCGCACCGCCTACTGTAGATAAACCAATAATCCAGCGCCGACGAGTCATATCGGGGCTTTGTCCTTTACGCAGTTCTTGGCTTAGTTGTGTTGGTTCCATATGGACGCGATCCTCGGCAAATAAATTGCTTCCCATTCTCAGCAAGTAACTTGGTGCGTACCACATACCATAGAGATAGTTATTATCAGATAGCAATTTTATCTCTCAAGCTCCGTTTCTCCCGTTACATTTGAGCGCGTATTCTTGCAGTCATGATAGCTTTTGTTAAAGAAGCTGCATGAAATCACTCCATCTCTATCTCAGTGCAGATAAATTTTATACTCCATCTTTGTTAGATAGAGTCAGCCGATCGCGCAGGCAGATTCGTCAATGACTTCAATAGAATCGCTCGATAACATTTCTGAGGAAGTCTTTGTTTTTCCGGCATCGTTTGCACAACAACGGCTTTGGTTTCTCGATCGCCTATTTCCTGGTACTTCGTTCTATAATGTGCCGACGACGGTTCGTCTATCGGGCGTGCTTGACTTAAAAGCGTTGGAAGAAAGCTTTAATGAAATTGTCCGCCGTCACGAAATATTGCGTACCAACTTCGGAGTGCAAGAGGGGCAACCCGTACAACTAATTACGTCCCATTCAAAGGTATTTCTTAAGATATCCGATTTACAGCAGTTGCCTGCAAGCGAACGAGAAGCAGCAGCGCAACAGGCGATCGCGCGGGAGATCCAGCAGCCTTTTAACCTGGATCGAGATTCTCTGCTGCGAGTAACGCTGCTACAACTAGACGAGTCAGAGTATGTTTTGGTCATCAATCTGCACCACATCGTTTTTGATGAGTGGTCGATCGCGATCCTAATTCGAGAATTAGAATTGCTCTACTCTGCTTTTAGTACGGGTAAACCTTCCCCTTTGCCCGAACTGTCAATTCAATATGCTGACTTTGCCCACTGGCAACGACAATGGTTGCAAGGGGAAGTGCTAGAATCGCAACTATCTTACTGGCGATCGCAGTTACACAATTTATCCGTTCTAGAGTTCGAGAGCAATCGTTGCCGTCCAAAAGAACGAGGAGATCGGGGAGCAATTAAGTTACTAGAGTTGCCACAAGACTTATCTCAAGCACTTTTGGCACTGAGTCATCAAGAAGGCGTAACGCTGTTCATGACATTACTAGCAGCGTTCCAAGTCTTGTTATATCGCTATACAGGACAGACCGATATAGCTGTAGGATCGCCAATTGCCAATCGCAATCGGCGGGAATTAGAGGATTTAATTGGCTTTTTTGCCAATAGTTTAGTTCTACGAACCGATCTCTCAGGTAATCCCAGCTTTCGCGAGTTGCTGGCGAGAGTGCGACAGGTGACGGTAGAAGCCTACGCTCATCAAGATTCACCCTTTGAGAAGTTAGTAGAAGAGTTGCACCCAGAACGTCAAGGAAGCCGCAACCCATTGTTTCAAGTGGTATTTGCGCTGCAAAACGCACCTATAGAACAGCTAACGCTACCTAAACTCTCGCTCTCTTCCTTCAAAGTGGAAACAACAACCGCTCGGTTCGATCTAGAGTTTTATCTATGGGAATGCGCCGAAAACTTTAGGAGTTTATGGGGCGACGGGTGGCAGCAGTCGGAAGGATTGCGTGGTGTTTTAGTTTACAACACCGAGCTGTTTGAGCCAAGTGCGATCGCCCGGATGCTAACTCATTTCCAAATGTTATTAACTGGAGTAGTTACCGATCCCGACACAAATTTAGCAGATCTACCGATTTTGAGCGCCGCAGAGCAGCATCAATTAGTAGAGTGGAATCAAACTGGACGTAGTTATCCAGAGCGCGGCATTCACCAATTGTTTGAACTTCAGGTAGAACAAAGTCCAAATGCTATTGCAGTAAGTTTTGGCGATAGACAATATACCTATCATGAGTTGAATAGTGGTAGCAACCAACTGGCACATTATCTGCGAAAACTAGGTGTAGGTTGCGAAACGCTGGTAGGTATCTGCATGGAACCTTCTCCAATGGCGATCGCTTCTTTGCTAGGTATCCTCAAAGCCGGAGCAGCTTACGTTCCTCTAGATCCAACTTATCCCCCCGAACGGTTGCAGTTCATGTTGGAGGATGCTCAAGTATCTGTACTAGTGACGCAACAAGCATTAGCCCCCCTTTTTAAGCTCAGTTGGGGGGATCGAAATTTAAAAGTTGTTTGTTTAGAAAAGGATTGGGAAGCGATCGCGCAAGAAAGCGAGCAGAACCCAAGCGATCGAACAACCGTAGATCGCCTTGCCTACGTAATTTATACTTCTGGCTCGACGGGAATCCCAAAGGGCGTAGCAGTAACTCATCGAGCCGTAAATAGATTAGTATGCAACACCAACTACATCACTTTAGAACCTGGGGATAAAGTCGCTCAATGTGCCAATCTGTCATTTGATGCAGCAACCTTTGAGATTTGGGGCGCACTGCTAAATGGAGCGCAATTAGTGGGGTGCGATCGCGAAGTGATGCTTGCTCCCCAAAAGTTTGCCCAAGCGATTCGACAGCAGGAAATTAGCATCCTGTTTTTGACAACCGCTTTATTCAATCAAATGGCGCGAGAAGTACCCGACTGTTTTCGTTCGCTGCGCTACTTGCTATTTGGGGGTGAAGCAGTTGATGTCAGGTGCGTAAAAGCAGTCAAGCAGCACGGCGCACCCGCACATTTGCTGCACGTATATGGACCGACTGAAAACACTACATTTACTTCCTGGTATGAAGTGCAAGACATACCAGAAGCAGCAACATCAATTCCGATCGGTCGTCCCGTTGCTAGCACTCAAATCTACCTGCTGGATACTCACCTAAACCCCGTACCTGTTGGCGTTACCGGAGAAATTTACATTGGTGGCGATGGATTAGCAAAAGAATATTTGAATCGTCCTCAGTTGACGGCTGAACGATTTATTTGCCAAGGGAGCAGGGAGTCGGGAGGAAGAGAGCTGAGGAAGCTGAGGGAGCTGAGGAAGCTGAGCAAGCAAAAAAACACGCACCACTCAATTACCAATTACCAATTACCAATTACCGATACCCGCTTGTACAAAACCGGAGATCTCGCCCGCTATCTTCCCGATGGTAATCTCGAATTTGTTGGTCGTACTGACGCGCAAATTAAGTTGCGGGGTTTTCGGATTGAGTTGGGCGAGATTGAAACAGTCTTGAAGCAGTATCCGAGTGTAGAAGAAACTGTTGTTGTGGTGCGGGAGGATGGGAGTAGCGATCGCCGTTTGGTTGCTTACATCGTTCTCAACACGAAGAGATCCCCCCAACCCCCCTTTTTAAGGGGGGCTAGCAAATTTCCCGCTTCGCAAGGGGGACTAGGGGAGAGCGAGGCTAGTAAATTCCCCCCTTCTCAAGGGGGGTTAGGGGGGATCGGCGATCTGCGAAGCTTCCTCAAAACAAAACTGCCAAATTACATGCTGCCTTCCGCTTTTGTAGTCTTGAAGGCTTTGCCACTAACACCTAACGGCAAAGTAGATCGGCAGGCACTTCCCTCACCCGATTTTACTTCTGTCGATCTACCAACCCTTGCACCGCGAACGTCGGTTGAAGCTCAGTTAGCGCAGCTTTGGGCGGAAACTTTGGGACGACAAGTAGGTATGAGCGACGATTTTTTTGAATTGGGCGGACATTCGCTCTTAGCCACGCAATTAGTTTCCCGAATACGCGATCGCCTTGGGGTAGAAGTGCCACTGGGAGTTCTATTTGAAACACCAACGATTGTGGCGATCGCGCAATATATTGATACGCTCCGTGGCGCAGATCGGGTACAAACGGCTGAGGCTGAGACATCCGCTCAAAATCGCGAGGAGGTAGAATTTTGACAAGTATTGAGTTCTTAGCCTACCTACGCTCTTTAGATATTCAGCTTTTCGTTAAGGGAGAAAGCTTGCGCTGTAACGCTCCTGAAGGGGTATTATCTCCCCAGTTACGGGCAAAAATTGTCGATCGCAAATCTGAGCTGATCGCCCTACTGCACCAGGCAAATGCTCAAATCGATCGCTCTCCTCAGTTGGTAAGAATATCGCGCGATGCCGAAGGCAGTTCGCTACGCGACCATCGCTCCCTACCTCTGTCATTCGCTCAGCAGCGATTGTGGTTTTTGGATCGCTTAGTACCTAACAACCCTTTTTACAACATACCTTTTTCAGTTCGGCTGCAAGGGAAACTTGACTATGTAGCTTTGAAGCAAGCTTTTGGGGCGATCGTCGATCGTCACGAAGCCTTGCGTACCAACTTCGTCAAGCTGGACGGGCAACCCGTTCAGATCGTTGCCCAAAAAGTCAATTTATCTCTGCCTGTTGTGGATTTGCGGCATTTACCCCCAAACGAACGACAACTCACAGCCGAGCAAATCGCTACAGAAGAAGCCCAACAGCCATTTAACCTAGCCACCGATCTGCTACTACGAGTGAAATTGTTGCAGTTAGATGCAGCTGAATACGTCCTGTTGCTAAATCTGCACCACATTGTTGCCGATGGTTGGTCGCTGGGGGTACTGGTGCGAGAACTGGGATTACTCTACACCGCTAAGAGTGAAAGCAAACCTTATCCATTAGCAGAATTGCCGATCCAGTATGCCGATTTTGCCTATTGGCAACGGCAATGGCTGCAAGGGCAAGTATTGGAGTCGCAACTGTCCTACTGGCGATCGCATCTGGCAGATCTACCGATCCTGAATCTTCCCACTGATAGAACTCGCCCTGCCGTACAAACCTATCGCGGTGCAACACAAAGCCTAAAGTTATCAAAAACTCTCACCCAGTCCCTAGAAGCCCTAAGTCAGCAAGCAGGTGTAACTCTGTTTATGACCTTGCTGGCAGCATTTCAAACATTGTTACATCGCTATACCGGACAAGAAGATATTGCCGTTGGATCGCCCATAGCTAACCGCAATCATAGCCAATTAGAGCCATTAATTGGTTTTTTTGTCAATAGCCTAGTGCTGCGTGTCGATCTCTCCGAGAACCCCAGCTTTCGGGAATTGTTGACAAGAGTACGGCAAGTGACATTAGGAGCCTATGCCCATCAAGACTTACCTTTTGAGAAGTTAGTAGAAGAGTTGCACCCAGAGCGCGACTTGAGCCGTAACCCTTTGTTTCAAGTCGTCTTTGCGCTTCAAAATGCTCCGATGCAACCCTTGGAGTTACCTGGGCTAATGTTGAACCCGTTGAAGTTTGACGTGTCTACCACGCGATTCGATCTAGAGTTGCATTTGTGGGAGTGCGATCGCGGGTTGAATAATTTGTGGGAAGGATCGGTAGATGGACTGAGTGGTTTCGTAGCATACAACACCGATTTATTTGATGCATCTACGATCGCTCGAATGCTAGCTCACTTCCAAGCATTGTTAGAAGGCATAGTTACCAATCCCGATACACGCATCGCTAACTTACCCCTATTGAGTGCAGCAGAATACCATCAACTATTGGTGGCATGGAATCAAACTAGCTGCGATTATCCAGATTTGTGCATTCATCAATTATTTCAAGCACAAGCAGCAAGAATGCCCGATGCTACTGCGGTTGTTTTTGCAGACGAGCAACTAACTTACCAGGAATTGGATCGACGGGCAAATCAACTAGCGCACTATTTACAACAATTAGGCGTTACTTCTGAATCTTTAGTAGGAATTTGTCTCGATCGCTCTCTAGAAATGGTAGTAGGCATATTGGGCATTTGGAAAGCAGGCGGAGCTTATATTCCCCTCGATCCAAATTATCCCAGCGATCGCCTAAAGTTCATGCTTGACGATACTCAAGTGGCGATCGTGCTAACCCAGAGTTCTTTAGCCCCCCTTTTTCAGGGGGGTTGGGGGGATCGGACTGAGCCTGGAAACGAAGAACCAGAATTAGCCCCCCTTTTTCAGGAGAGTTGGGGGAATCGGACTGAGCCTGGAAACGAAGAACCAGAATTAGCCCCCGTTTTTCAGGAGAGTTGGGGGGATCGTCTAATATGCCTGGATACTGACTGGAAAACCATCGCCACATACGATGATGAAACACCCAACAGCAACGTAACAGCCAATAACCTAGCTTACGTCATCTACACCTCTGGCTCGACCGGAAAACCGAAAGGAGTTTTAGTAGAGCATCGAGGACTATGTAATGTCGTCCACGCTCAAATTCAAGTATTCAAACTACAACCAAAAAATCGGATTCTACAATTTAGCTCCCTCAGTTTTGATGCGTCTGTCTTTGAGATGTTACTAGCGTTTGGGGTTGGCGCTAGCCTTTACATCCCTCCTAAAACAGCCCGTTTACCTGGAGCCGAACTAGTTCAGTTCTTGCAAGACAAGGCGATCGATACTACTATTCTCCCCCCTGCGGTTCTAGCAATTTTACCAGCAGCAGAACTGCCCACTCTTCAAACAGTAATTTCTGGCGGTGAAGCTGTTAAACACGAAATCGTGCAGCAATGGGCTGTAGGTCGTCGCTTTTTTAACGCCTACGGACCAACAGAAGCAACAATCTGGGCGACAGTTGCTCAGTTAAGCGCTACTGGTAATAATGACAATAAGCCATCCATTGGTCGTCCCATTTCTAACACCCAAATCTATCTTTTAGATTCTCACCTCCAGCCCGTACCAATTGGAATAGTTGGCGAATTGTACATTAGCGGTGATGGGTTAGCACGGGGCTATTTAAATCGTCCCCAGTTGACGGATGAACGGTTTGTCTGTTTAGGCAGCAGGGAGCAGGGAGTAGGGACGAGCTGGGAGCAGGGAGCAAGGGAGAGTAATAACCAACCACCGATTACCAACTACCAACTACCAATTACCGATCGCCTTTACAAAACCGGAGATCTCGCCCGCTATCTTCCCGATGGCAATCTTGAATTTGTCGATCGCATCGATAATCAGGTAAAAATTCGGGGATTTCGGATTGAATTAGGCGAAATAGAAACACTATTGCTTCAACACCCAACAGTGCGAGAGACTGTGGCGATCGCCCATGAGAATGCTACAGATAAGCGTATAGTCGCCTACATCGTATTGAATCGGGACAGCACTCAGGAACTCCCAAATTTGCAGGACGAGCAGGTTAAGCAATGGCAAAATCTTTACGACCAGACTTATCATCAGCCTGCTACAAATAACGATGCTACTTTCAACATCATAGGCTGGAATAGTAGCTATACAAACCGACCAATTCCAAAAGAGCAAATGCAACAATGGGTAAGCGATCGCACCCAGCAGATTTTGAGTTTGCAGCCTCAGCGGGTATTAGAAATTGGTTGCGGTACGGGTTTATTGCTGTTTCAAATTGCGCCACACTGTACTCAGTATTGGGGAACTGATTTCTCATCTGCATCCATTGAATACATCGAGCAACAGTTAGCAACTCAACCATTGCCTCAAGTAAAGTTACTTCAGAGGATGGCAACTAACTTTGAAGGTCTAGAGGCAAATAGCTTTGATGCAGTGATTCTTAATTCGATCGTGCAGTACTTTCCTAGCATAGATTATCTCCTGCAAGTGCTGGAACAAGCAATTCACACTGTTGCCCCTGGTGGCTTTGTCTTTATTGGAGATGTACGGAGTCTACCCTTGTTGTCAGCTTTTCATGCTGCGGTTCAATTGGAGCGGGCAGATAATACCGCAAGTCGAGAGCATCTGCAACAGCAGGTACAGACGGCGATATTTCAGGAGACGGAACTGGCGATCGATCCTGCTTTCTTTCATGCCTTGAAACAGCACTTGGAACGAATTAGTCATATTCAAGTTCAGCTCACACGCGGTCGATATTGTAATGAATTAACTCAGTTTCGCTACAACGTAATTTTACATATCGAGGCAGATCCCCCCTCGCTCCCCCCTTATCAAGGGAGGTTAAACAAATCTTCATGCCCCCCTTATCAAGGGGGGTTGGGGGGATCTTCATCCCCCTCTTGCCAAGGGGAATTAGAGGGATCTTCATGCCCCCCTTCCCAAGGTGGGTTGGGGGGATCGTCCCAACTGAATTGGACTCAAGACAATGTAAATCTTGCCCAAGTACGCCAGCAACTAGCTGAAAAGCCAGCAGCACTGAGTATTACAAAAATTCCTAATGCCCGTGTCGTAGGAGCAGTCAAAACGGCTCAATGGCTAGTAGAAGGAACGCAAGCACCCAAAACCGCAGGCAAAATGCGTGAAGCATTGGAGCAGGTGACATCGGGTATTGAACCGGAAGATTGGTGGGATTTAGTGGCAGAACTGCCCTATACCGTTGACGTGAGTTGGTCAAATGCAGATAATACGGGATGTTATGATGTGACCTTTCAGCATCAATCCGCCACAAAAAATAGTGCGATATTGCCTTTTCAAAAGCAAGTGAATCTAACTCGTCCTTGGAAAACTTACGCAAACGATCCTTTACAGACACAGTTTGCCCGTCATCTGATTCCCCAACTACGAAGTTACTTAGAGCAAAGCTTGCCCCAGTACGCGATCCCTTCTGCCTTTGTGGTATTAGAAGCACTACCCCTGACACCGAATGGCAAAGTCAACCGTCGCGCACTTCCAGCGCCTGACACGATCCAGCAATGGGGGACTGATGACACGCCGCGATCGCCCATCGAGCAGAAACTTGCGAATATTTGGGCTGAACTGCTAGGACACAAGCGTGTAGGGATTCACGATAACTTCTTCCAGTTAGGGGGGCATTCGCTGCTAGCAACTCAACTAACTTCCCGTATCCGCGATGCATTCGGTGTAGAGTTACCTTTACGCAACGTGTTTGAGTCACCCCAAGTCGCCCAACTTGCCAAAGCGATCGCCCATTTACAGAGCAACCAGCCGCAACAAACGCCCCAGATTGTTCCTCTTTCTCGCGCTGCTCATCGTCGCTTGCGATCGTCCCTCAACCGCGATACAGAGGAAGGCGATCGTTGAATACCAATCCTGTCTCGAACGCTGAATTTGTCTTTCCGGCATCGTTCGCCCAGCAGCGATTGTGGTTTCTTCACGCCTTAGCGCCTGGAAATCCTTTCTACAACATCTCGGCTGCGATTCGCTTGCACGGACACCTCAACATTACTGCCTTAGAGCAAACATTTAACGAAATCGTGCGCCGTCACGAAGTTTTGCGAACAAGATTTGAAATGTCAGAGGGACAACTGCATCAAGTTGTGGTAGAGAGCGTGAGTGTACCTCTCGCTATTGTAGACTTACGTACTTTACCTGCAAGCGATCGCGAAGCAGCTGCAAGACAACAGGCGATCGCCCTATCTCAGCGCCCCTTTGACCTGAGCGCAGATTTGCTATTACGGTTGACAATTTTTCAATTAGATGCACTTGAATACATCCTACTATTGAATCTGCACCACATTATTGCCGATGGTTGGTCGATCGGCGTACTGGTACGAGAACTCGGCACGCTCTACACTGCCTTTAGTAGTAATAAATCTTCTCCTCTAGCAGATTTGCCCATTCAATATGCTGACTTCGCTCATTGGCAGCAGGAGTGGTTGCAAGGGGAAGTACTAGAGTCGCAACTGTCGTACTGGCGATCGCAGTTAGCCGATCTTGCAGTTTTAAATCTTCCCACTGACAGAGCGCGATCGCCCATTCAAAGCTACAAAGGTGCGACACACAATTTTCAGCTATCAAAAAATCTCACGCAGTTCCTAGAAGCTTTCAGTCAGCAAGCAGGCGTAACTCTGTTTATGACCTTGCTGGCAGCATTTCAAACGTTGCTACATCGCTATACCGGACAAGAAGATATTGCTGTTGGATCGCCCATAGCTAACCGTAACCGCCCTGAAATAGAGCCATTAATCGGCTTTTTCGTCAATAGCCTAGTGCTGCGAACAGATTTATCTGGCAATCCTACCTTTTGGGAATTGTTGGGACGAGTGCGGGAAGTAACGCTAGGAGCCTATGCACATCAAGATTTACCCTTCGAGAAGTTAGTGGAAGAGTTGCGCCCAGAGCGCGACTTGAGCCGACATCCTTTGTTCTCTGTGGCGATCGCACTGCAAAACACGCCGATTACAGCTTTAGAATTACCTGGACTCGCTTTAAGTCAGTTTGAGTTTGACAGGGGTACGAGCAGATTAGATTTAGAGTTTCATTTATGGCAAACTCCAGCAGGATTGCAAGGGCAGATAATTTACAGTACCGATCTATTCGATCGCAGTACGATCGTCCGAATGCTAGGACATTTTCAAACCTTACTCGCAGGAATTGTTGCCGATCCACATCGACGACTAGCAGACTTACCAATTTTGACAGCAGCAGAACGGCAGCAGCTATTAGTGGAATGGAATCTTACTCAGCAAGATTACCCGTTGCAGTGCATTCATCAATTATTTGAAGCTCAGGCAGATAAAACGCCAAACGCGATCGCTGTTGTCTATAAAGACGAGCAATTAACTTACCAAGAATTGAACTACCGTAGCAACCAACTTGCCAGCTATTTGCAAACACTTGGAGTTGCGCCAGAAGTCAAAGTTGGTATTTGCGTAGAGCGATCGTTCTTGATGATGGTGGGCATTTTAGGAATTCTGAAAGCTGGCGGAGCCTATGTCCCTTTAGATCCCGCCTATCCCTCAGAACGTCTCAAGTTCATGTTAGAGGATGCCCAAATAACTATCCTACTAACACAACAATCCTTAGCCCCCTCTTCGGAGGATTGGGGGGATCGTCAATCCTTAACCCCCTCTTCGGAGGATTGGGGGGATCGTCAATCCTTAACCCCCTCTTCGGAGGATTGGGGGGATCGTCAATCCGTAGCCCCCCTTTTGAAGGGGGGTTGGGGGGATCTTCAACCACTCTACCTCGATCGCGATTGGGAAATCGTTGCTCAACAGAGCGGGGAAAACATAAACAGTGGTGTAACTGCCGCAAATCTTGCCTATATAATTTACACTTCCGGCTCGACCGGACAACCCAAAGGGGTTTTAGTCGAACATGGCGGACTGTGCAATCTAGCCCAAGCGCAAATTCACACCTTCGATCTCAAACCAGAGCATCGAATTCTCCAATTTGCTTCCCTTAGCTTTGATGCTTCTATCTTCGAGATTGTCATGGCATGGGTAATAGGAGCAACCCTATATCTAGTGCCAAAAGCAGCACGTCTAGGATCGGAGTTGATTTCGTATCTACGGCATCACGCCATCACTCATGCTACCCTTCCGCCTGCCGTACTGAAGACTTTATCACCCACTCAATTGCCAGCTTTGCAAACTCTAATTTCTGCTGGAGAAACTTGTTCGCCGGAAATTGCAGCCCGTTGGGCAAGCGATCGCCATTTCTTCAATGCTTACGGGCTGACGGAAACAACTGTTTGGTCTACGATCGCTGAAGTAAGCGATCGTAAAGATACAACTATCGGTCGGGCGATCGCTAACACTCAAATCTACATCCTCGATGCCCACCTCCAACCCCAACCCATCGGTATTCCAGGTGAAATATACATTGGCGGAGTCGGTTTAGCAAGAGGCTACCTCAACCGTCCTGAATTGACTGCTCAACGGTTTATTTGTGAATGGCACTAAGATAAGGCGAAATCCTTGAAGGATAGAGACTTGGGCAAAATGGCTTGCTCGTGGGGGTTAAGAAATTAAGAGCAGCATTGGACAAGCAGCTTGATTGTTGACGCAACGGTGATGCAGGTATCTGCTAAAAAATTATTCTGAATGTAGAAAAAGCTTCCAACTCCGGTAAAAAAGAAATGGACGATTGGAAGCGAATATGACTATTACTACTGTGCCAAATCGAGTGAAAATTCTCAAGGATAAATTCACGCAAAGCTTGGGACTACCATTCCAAGAACTGTTACCAGAGTCGGAAATCCAGAGAATCATTGAGGAGCTACAAATTAAATATCGTCGTCGATTATTCGACCCATTTGTAACTTTGTGGGCATTTCTCTCTCAAGTTTTGGATGTTGATAAAAGTTGCCATAACGCTGTGAGCAGAATAATTGCTTATTTGGTCAATGAAAAAGTAGAACTTCCTTCAACTGATACAAGTGCTTACTGTCAAGCACGTTCGAGATTACCGGAAGAATTATTGCAGAAACTGTTCGGGAAAGTGGCACAAGATTTATCAGAGAAAGTGACAACAGAATATTTGTGGTGTGGTCGTCATGTGAAAGTAATAGACGGTTCCACCGTCTCAATGCCTGACACTGTAGAGAACCAAAAAGCTTATCCTCAATCAAAAAGTCAAAAGCCTGGATGTGGGTTCCCCATTGCTAAAATTGGTGTGATGTTTAGTCTAGTTACAGGTGCTGCTCTAGCAATAGCTATCAATGTTTTACACACTCACGATCTCCAATTAGCTAGGCAGTTGTACCAATTTCTCAATCCCTTAGATGTACTTTTAGGGGATAGGGCTTTTTGTGCTTATGCCGATTTGGTTTCGATTAAAAATCTTGAATGTGATGTAGTTTTTCGGAAGCATCAGTCCCGAAAAACATCCATGCAAAGAGGAAGAATTACTGGAGAAAGCGATAAGTTGGTGATTTGGTACAAACCCCGAAAATGCCCACAAGGATTAAGTGAGAATGCATTCGCTGCTCTTCCTTCAACTCTGGTTGTCCGAGAGATTTATTACTACATTATTATCCCTGGTTTTCGGACTCAACAAATTAGTTTAATCACAACTTTATTGGATGCAAAAATTTATCCTACTTTGGAACTTGTGCGGCTTTATGGCTTGAGATGGGATGTTGAAGTAAATTTAAAACATCTCAAGTCTACTTTAGGCATGGACGTTCTACGCTGTAAAACTCCTCCAATGATCCGCAAAGAGCTTTATGTCTATTTACTTGCTTACAATCTGCTACGTACTTTAATGTGGCAAGCTAGTACAACTTACGGTGTACCACCAGTACGCTTATCATTACAAGGAACTCGTCAACACTTGAATCATTTTATCCCACAAATGTTAGCTATCTCTGGGGTAAAACGCCATCACATCTATCAAACTTTACTCAAGGTTATTGTTCACAAATCAGTTCCCACTCGCCCTGGTCGGGCTGAACCCAGAGTGAGAAAGCGTCGTCCCAAAGCTTATCCCTTGATGAAAAATCCCAGACATGAGTTACGCAGACAATTGCAAACTGCTTGAGCCATGAGTGTTTCAGCTTAACTTAGTGCCATTCGGTTTATTTGTCAAGGGAGCAAGGGAAGAGAGCTGGGGGAGTTGGGGAGGCGGGGGGAGCTGAGGGAGAAAGAACCCAA
This sequence comes from Chroococcidiopsis thermalis PCC 7203, assembly GCF_000317125.1. GTDB lineage: Bacteria > Cyanobacteriota > Cyanobacteriia > Cyanobacteriales > Chroococcidiopsidaceae > Chroococcidiopsis > Chroococcidiopsis thermalis. The sequence goes on along the minus strand of NC_019695.1, from coordinate 2,868,869 downwards.
TTACCCATTACCCATTACCAACCGCCTTTACAAAACCGGAGATCTTGCCCGCTACCTAATCGATGGTAATCTTGAATACCTCGGACGCATCGATCGCCAAGTGAAAATTCGCGGCTACCGCATTGAATTGGGAGAAATTGAAAGCCTGCTATTACAACACTCAGCAGTAGAAGAAGCTGTAGTTTTGGCACAGGAAGATCGATCGAGCAATTATTGTTTAGTTGCTTATATTGTTCCTGATGTAGAGACTAATTTATCAAATTTAAAATTAAAAATCCAAAATCCAACATCAAATGACTTGCGCTGCTTTCTCAAGCAAAAATTACCAGACTACTCGATTCCTTCAGCTTTTGTAGTACTGCCATCCCTACCACTAACTCCTAATGGTAAAGTGGATCGAAATGCCTTAATGAAGTCTAATATCAGTAGTCCAGAGCGTCCTTTTGTTACTCCTAAAACTGCCATTGAAGCAACCTTAACAACACTTTGGGCAAATATCCTGAAGCTTGAGCAAGTGGGTATTGAGGACAACTTTTTTGAATTAGGTGGAAATTCCCTGCTGGCAGTCCAGTTATTGGAGCAGGTAGAGCGGCAATTCGAGCAAAAACTACCATTGTCCGATCTCTTTGGTGCGCCAACTGTTGAGCAATTCGCGCCTCTGATTCAGAAATGGGAAAAGCCTAAACGTAATTCTAAGCGATCGCCCCTTGTGCCACTCCAGCCTTTAGGTTTTAAGCCGCCATTCTTCTGTATTCACCCAATTTTCGGTGTTGTTCTGCCCTACTACGAGTTGGCGCGTCATTTAGGAACCGAACAGCCCTTTTACGGACTGCAACCTTTTGGGATGGACGGTTTGCACCCACCATTAACCAGCATTGAGGAGATGGCGGCTAGCTACATCGAAGCACTGCGTCAAATTCAGCCGCACGGTCCTTATCAGCTAGGTGGTTGGTCTTTTGGCGGTTTAGTTGCCTATGAGATGGCGCAACAGTTACACCAAGCAGGAGAGCAAGTGAGTTTCTTGGCAATCCTAGATACGATCGCTCCTATTTCTAGCAATCGAGTTTCCTGGGGCGATGGTTTGAAATTTCTCCTGACAACCGTACCTGGTTCTATTTATCCTTTTGTTCGGGATTACTGGTCGCTGCTTCGCGATCGCCTGGCGCGTTCTAGAAACGATAATAGCGATCGCCTACGCACTTCAAATCCAATTTCTACAATGAAAAAAATTTTGACTCCTCACGCATGGCTATCTTCCCTAGAACGAACAACTATTAGCCATCTCCTTCCACGATCGGCTGTTTTAAGAATGCTGGACGAGTTAACCATTCATCGACTGATGAAGATTTTTTCTGCCAATAGCCGAGCTACCTTGAAGTATACACCTCGACCTTACCCTCTAGCGATCGCCCTATTTAGAACTACCGAATTGCAAAAAAAATCTCACGACCCAACTTTAGGTTGGAGTCAATTGTCAAGATCTGGCGTGCAAGTTCACTACATTTCTGGTAACCACTTGACTATGCTGCAAAAGCCTCACGTCCGAGTGCTTGCCGAACACTTACGCAGATATCTGGCATAACGCCAAACGAGATCGACGAATAGCTTTGTCTATGCTGCTGAGTGATGTTGACTTTCCCCAGTCTATATCGATTGTTTCGGTTGGGAGAAGCGCTCGCGCAAGAGACTGAGTCAGGCGATCTCGCTAGAATCGCCCGTGTCCGATGTCCTTGAGCGCCGCCAGAGCAGCCCGATCCTTATCCATTTCCCAATCTCCATGAATGCTAAACATGCTGAAGAACAGAACGTTGTGGAGTTTCTTGCGCCGAGCGTAGGCAGCCATGTCCCGCAGCCATAGCGCTCGCGCCTCTCGCCCGTGCTTCCCCTTCCACTCTCCATCTGAGCCGCCTGGGTTGAACCAGTTAGGGTCTGACCCACACTCGCTAATCGCCACCGGCTTGTTGACACCGAACTCCGCCATCCATTTGCGCAGTGTCGCGATCGCATCTTCCCTGAGCTGACCGCCGTACATGTGAGTGCCGATGAGATCGGCATATTTTCCAATACCTGCCTTGAGGAGAGCGCGGTTGTATTCGGTGTTCGGTCTGGTCGCGGGTGCAGACTCGACGAGTATTCCTGGGTCTACCCGCTTGATTGCCTCGTAGCAGGCTTTTTGCATACGGACGACGGTTGCGGGTGTCTCGGGACCTCGCTTGGCATCTCGACCGCGAATATCTGGTTCGTTATCCACTATGTAGTAGCGCACCGTATCCTTCCAATGGTGAGCCACTTGACCGCATTTCCAGGCATAGTTCTTCGTCCACTGGATGGGTTCGTATCCGGCGACATCGAGTTCCCACCTGAAAGCGATTACCATGTGAAGGGCTAACCCTTTAGCCAAGTGTTCTTGAATTACTACGTCGCGCCGAGAGAAATCGCACGGCTCCCCCTCCCGTTCGCACTTCATCTTGTCTGCTCCGGTGCGGACTGCGGTGAGCCCAAGGGCAGAGATGCGCCCTGACACCATCTGACTGAACTTCTGGGAGTCGTCGTACCCAGTGCCGTCGTTCACGCCGAAGATGACATTCCCGCCTCCTCGCTGCGGCACGTCGGTCTTCAAGTCGGCGCAGGCGAAAGAAAATGGCAGAATCGCACTGAGGATAAACGCACAGCAGAAGAATAAGAGCTTCGGATGTTTCTTTGGATGAACAGCGGCAACGAGGCGACCGATTGTGACGCGGTAAAGATCGGGTATGTGCATAATTTCTCATGCGGTAAAGTTCGCTCGGGCGGTTATGTATTTATTCCTGCCAGACATTACATGCTTATGTTCTTTTGGATCAAACCAAATCATCTTCATAAAACACCAGCGCCTTTTTTAGAATTAAGCTTCAATACTTCTGTCATATGACTTCTACCTGCTGAAGACTTTTTGCTTGACTTTTGAAGCAACTACAATAACTACTCTCAAATTTCCGCAAACAAGTTAGAGCAATTTTTTCGATTCTGCAAGCGAAACTTTTTCAGAAAAATAGCTACAGATTGAGCGCAACGGATTAGATAGCAATTCCAAAAATTTGAGAGCCTTACCTGAGAGAAGCCTATATAATTTGTCAATCTAGTCAAGTCGAGAATAAAATTTTGTAAAGTAGGAACGTGCAACTTAATACTGAATCTTTTGTTACGCCTCTATCTAAAGAAAGAGTTTTTGATTCGGTATCTGAAGTAGCTTGCGTGACTTGAGCAAATATAACTATTCTTTGGATGAATTTCATAGCTACGCTCTCGGTTAGTTCCTTGATACTTTACCGATGTGAAGTGACGAGTTCCGCTCGGTCTGTTTGTCGCATCCGAGGCGGTGTACCAACAAGTCTAGCTGTAGCGGCTGCTAGTCACGAATGAGTTGACCAAAAAGCCCAACTGATGGAGTTTTATGCAACAGTCAAGTCCGCTCGTTGGCTTAATCACTCCACCGTTCCAACAGCAATGGAAGCGTCGCGCGCAGCTGCCAGAACACAGCGAAGTTTTATGGCGGATCGAATCAGGTGTCGTCTGTAGTATGACTTGGACTGCTGAAGGCGAGCTAGTTTGCTTGGGCTATTGGGGAGTGGGAGATGTGGTGGGACACCGATTGTCACGAGTGCGACCTTACGAAATCCACTGCCTCACAGATGTCGTCATCAGCTGCTGTTCCTACACTCAGCGATCGCATTTCACCGATGCCATCATTCACCAGCAGCAGCAAACCGAAGAACTCCTGAGCATTATTCATCTCAATCCCCTATCTCAGAAGTTATGGCAGCTCCTCATGTGGTTGAGTCAAAAATTCGGTTGCGACGTGGAAAACGGTCGCTTGCTCGATCTGCCGCTCACCCATCAGCAGTTGGCTCAGACGCTGGGGACGAATCGGGTCACGGTGACCACAATCCTTCAGCGGTTAGAAGCAGAGGGAAAAATACATCGGCAGCAACGGCGGCTCGTTGTCGCACGGCAGGAAAACCACGCTCGTCAGTCAAAAGACGTGCAATCTAGAGAGCGAGCAAACAGGGCGCGCCACCGGGCTAACATCATCACGAGCGATCGCTCCTGAACTTTTCCGTACCTGTGTGCAATTGACAAGCTTTTAGTATGAGTAGAGAATAAGCCAAAAGCAAAGATGCCGAAAGTCAGATTCAGAGCGCTTGTAACATTTGCTAGCAGCGCTCGACGTGCGAGAGCGATCGTGGCGATCGAGAATCTCTCAAGCGAGCCGCTGCAAAAGATGGAGCGCATGACCGAGAACTTTCTCGGCTCGACTCAAATTTCTGCGGTGGTCGCTCGATAACGTTCGCGATTGAGGTGTTTTATGGTGGTGACTCAAACTAACGTCTACTGTAATGAGATCGAGCTGTTGATTTCTTACTATCAAAAGCCTTCGCTCTGGTTACGCAATCGACTGGTGAGAAGGCACGCTGGGTTAGTACGCCAGATGGCGCGTCAACTGTACCATCGCTCTCCCGAACCTTATGAAGATTTAGAGCAGATTGGATACTTCGGTTTGATTCGCGCGATCGAGCGCTTTAATCCCGATCGAGGATATGCTTTTAGTTCTTTTGCAATTCCTTATATTCGCGGTGAAATTTTACATTTTATCCGCGATCGCGCCGGAGTGGTAAAAATCCCCCGCCGCTGGCAAGAGCTTCACGCTCGCGGGCAAAAAGTTTACCAACAATTAACTTCTTCTCTCGGTCGTCTTCCGACAGATTTAGAGATTGCGCGATCGCTGCACGTCTCGCTGTCAGAATGGAGAGAAAGCCAATTAGCCATTCAAAATTGCCGCGTCTTCAGTTTAGATAGTACGTTGGTTCGAGAGTCCGATGGTCAGATTCAACTAGCCGATACCATAGCAGAGCGACGTTCTTGCACTTTACAGCCAGAAGAAGAGCGGCAACAATTGCGCTTCGCTATGAACCAGTTGGAAGAAAATACTCGCAAGGCAGTTGAATTGGTCTTCCTCCAGCAATTTTCTCGCAAAAAAGCAGCTCAATACCTTGGTGTGAGTCCGATGACTGTCACTCGATATCTACAAAAAGGCAAACAACAGTTGTTTGAGCTGTTGCAACCCTAGAATTTTGGACTCGACTGAACCCAGGGGCTAGAAAACTATGAGACGTTTTTTGCTTTGGATGTTACCGCTCGCTGTCTGTTTCCTCTTATCGAGTTGCAATACTGTCATGGCAGGAGCGCGAACGAGTAAATTGAGCCAACTGCGTGTCAGTCACAACGGTCGGTTTTTGGTGAAAGAGGATGGTTCGCCTTTCTTTTGGCTGGGCGATACGTCGTGGGCAATTCTTCAGAAGGCAACGCGCGAGGATGCGCACAATCAACCTTCCGTGTTACGCTATCTCGAAGATCGCGCCGCCAAGAGATTCAACGTGATTCAGTGTCGTTTGGTTAGGAACGCCGAGAGTACAAATGCTTACGGTCAAGCGGCGTTTATCCGAGGCAACTTTGCCCGACCTCAAATTGCTAACGGTGCTAACAACGATTATTGGGACATGGCTGACTGGTTTGTGGCGCAGGCTGAAGCGCACGGACTCTATCTGGCTCTGCTGCCGATTTGGGCTAACAACGTGCCGAATCACGACCCAATAGTTCAGAACCCTGCGATTGCTTATCGCTACGGACATTTCCTTGGCAACCGTTGGCGGCATAAATCGCACTTGATTTGGGTGATGGGCGGAGATCCGGTGCGCGAGCGGGACGTTGACAATCCAGAACGACTGAGAATGACCCGCGCCATAGCCGAGGGAATTGCGGATGGTACGAACGGCGACGCGCGATTTGACGGGCAAGCAGATTACAGCACGACATTGATGACTTACCACCCTCGCGGTGGCGGTCGCTCGTCTTCGCGCCATCTGCACCAGGAAAAGTGGCTCGACTTTAACATGATTCAAACCACAACTTCTTTCGAGTTTCGTAACTACAAAACGATCGCCGCAGACTATGCAAAAGAACCGCCGAAGCCAACGCTGGATGCCGAAGTTGCATACGAAAATTCACTTTCTCTGAGCAGGAATGCGCCACCGGATAAGCGAATTCAGCCTTGGCACGTTCGCAAAGCGGCATACTGGGCTGTGTTTGCTGGTGGCTTCGGTCATACCTACGGTCATCGTAGCTTTATTGGTTGGGTTCGTGAAGGCGAACATCTGGGGAGAGGTGCGGACATCCCGTGGTTCAAATCCCTCGATGCGCCAGGTGCGGGTCAAATGACATATCTACGCAATCTGATGGAGTCGCAACCGTTTCTAACGCGGATTCCAGATCGCTCCTCGATCGCAAACGGGCAGAGCGAGCAACTCGATCGCATTCAGGCGACACGGAATGCTGATGGCAGCTATGTCATGCTCTATCTTCCAACTAGTAATGCTGTAACAATTCAAATGGATAAAATTTCAGGCGAGCGGGTGAAAGCACGCTGGTTTAACCCGCGTCAAGGGACTTGGCAGGCGATCGGCGAATTCGCTGCGGCTGGCACGAAACGCTTCGTTCCGCCATCCCACGAGCGCGATCGCGACTGGGTACTGGTACTAGAGCGGGCGGATTAGTTTTATCGCGTGCGTTCAATCAGCGATTCTTGTAGATGTAGTACAGTTTTTGAAAGCAATTCTCAATTAATTAAAAGAAGTTATACACGATCGCTAGCGATCGCGTCTGACGCGAGACGGATTTTTTTCTATTGCAAACGGATCTTTAGCTTCAGCTTAATGTTTTGAGCAAGTGAGGGCGATCGCATTTAGCAACACCCTCAAGCAAATTGTATTGGGCGATCGCGATAAAATTATTGAAATTTATTATCATCAAATCTAACAGATCTACCAATTGCTAATTATGATAATTACCCTGACGATGTACGAGGATTGGGAACTATGGGCAGAAGCTAACCCCAACAGTCTACAACAACTAAAACCAGAGCCATTTGAAATCGTCCGCGAAATGCCTCAGCAACTGGGTAAAGGCTATGCGCGACTTATTGAGGTGTATCCCCACTTTTGGCTAATGATTGTGGACTATAAATATCGCGATGATATGTTAATCAAAATCCCTGAGTGGGATCACCCATTGCAATTCTTAGTTTACCTTTCAGGTAAAATCACAGACGAATACGGGGGGCAGTTAGGAGAAGGATATACATGTATCTCTGGTAGTGGTGTTCAACGCCAAATGACTACGCAATTACTCAAAACTCGATATGTAGGTGTTGATATCGAGATGCCTCCTGAGTTGCTGGCAACTTTTTTCCCTGATGAAGCTGGGGAAATTCCCCACCAGTTGCGTCTGTTGGCGAAGGGTAATGATTGGCAGACTTTGCTTTACCCCGAAACTACAACGGCTATTCAGGGAATAGCACAGCAAATTATCAACTGTCCTTACGAGGGAATGACAAAGCGGATGTATTTACAAGGGAAGGTGTTGGAACTAATGGCGTTGCAATTAGCTCCTATATTATCTGCTCAAGATGGAATACAGCCATCGCCGCGCCTGAAAGCAGATACTATTAGCCGGATTCATTACGCTAGAGAAATTTTGTCGGCACATTTGGAAAATCCGCCGTCATTGTTGGAATTGGCGCAAATTGTTGGAGTGAGCGATCGCAATCTCCGGCGCGGATTTAAGGAGATGTTTGGCACAACGGTGTTTGGCTATCTCACCAATATACGTATGGAGCAAGCAGAACAACTTTTGCGTTCTGGTAAGCTGAGCGTGGCTGAAGTTGCCAATTTGAGCGGTTATTCTCAGCAAGGACACTTTGCGGCTGCCTTTAAAAGAAAATTTGGCATTACACCTAGAGAATGCTTATCAGGAAAGAGAAGTATTTTACCTTCGTAATGCCGTTTTGCGACTGTAATGCCGTTTTGGAATAGACTCTAACCCTAGTGCTTCTTTACACTATGCTTTATTGCAATTAACAACTATACGCAATAAGCCAAATTTTTATTGAAATTTCAACAACTGTGGTGTGATGAGCAAGATCGAAGGTTGGATAGTTCTGCCCAAACAAAATTCGTGGCTAGTGCTCGGCTTGATAGGATATGTTTTCAGCATTGCTGTTGGTCAGCCTGTCGTGGCTCAAGTTGAATCAGATCACCAAAAATTCACTACACCTATTCCTCGATTCAGTGAAGTTAAATTTCCAGCCAGCAATGTTAAAGGTTTGCTCTCGCAATCATCAATACCAACTAACAGCCCTTCTGTCCCTCCTTACCAAGGGGGGAAACAGGGGGGTGTTACACAAGTGACGGGAGTGCAGGCTAATTCCACCGATAAAGGTGTAGAGGTGATTTTACAAACCACCCAAGGCGAACAACTGCAAATCAGCGATCGCAGTCAAGGAAATAACTATATTGCTGATATTCCTAACGCCCAATTGCGCTTGTCAACTGGCGATGCCTTTACATTCAGTTCCCAAAAACCTGTTGAGGGTATTACTGAAATAACAGTTATAAATCTGGACGCTAATACTATTCAGGTGACGGTGACGGGTGAGGCGGGTGTCCCAACTGTCGAATTGTTGGACAGTCCAAACGAGGGATTGATTTTTGGCATTACAACTACTGCAACTTCCGCACAACAGCCACAGCGATCGGAAACATCACCACAACCAGAACAAGAACAGCCAAATCAACCATCAGCAGCGGATGATGAGTCAATTGAGATAGTTGTGACGGGCGAGCAAGATGGGTATCGCGTGCCAAATGCTAGTGTGGGAACCAGAACCGATACGCCTTTGCGGGATATTCCCCAGTCGATTCAAGTCATCCCCCAAGAGGTTATCCAAGACCAGCAAGCTACTCGTCTAGTAGAAGTACTAAAGAATGCACCTGGTGTTGTGCTAGGTGGTCGAAGTCCTCGCGATCCTCTCAATATAATTAACATTCGAGGATTTGATGCGTCTAATGATATTCTAATCAATGGTTTGCCAGATCCCACAGCTTCAGAAATAGCATTTGGGTCTAACATTGAACGGGTTGAAGTTCTCAAAGGACCTGCCTCAGTTCTGTTCGGTCAAGGTGGGCTAGGCGGTAGCGTTAACTTGGTCACGAAGCAGCCATTACTCGATCCTTTCTATTCCGTAGAGGCTTCTGCTGGCAGCTACAATCTTTATCGTGGTGCGATTGATTTATCCGGTCCATTGAATGAAAGCAAAACGGTACTGTATCGCCTAAATGCTTCGGCTCAAACCAGGGAAAGCTTTATTGATTTTTATGAACACCGAGACTACTTAATTGCACCAAGTTTGGCATTTAAGCTCGGCGACAAAACCAAGCTGACATTAGCAGCAGAGTATCTCCTTTCAGAGGGAACCTATGATTTTGGATTACCTCCACGGGGCAGTGTTTTGCCTAACCCTAATGGTAGGATTCCTCGTAACCGTTTTGTGAGTGAGCCTGATTTTAATCAAGTTTCAAATGAGGTATTTCGTATCGGCTATGATTTGGAACATCGCTTTAGTGAAGACTGGCAAGCAAGAAGCGTTTTTCGGACTTCCTTATTTCGCCTAAGACGAGATACTGTATTTCCACTAGCATTGCAGAGTGATGGACGTACCCTAAATAGAGGACAAGAGGATGATACTGAATACAATGCAAATACCTACAATCTTGACAATTACATTGTTGGTAACTTTGCTACGGGTAGTATCAAACATCAACTAGTAGCAGGATTTAATCTCAGAAGAACTGATATTGATTATAAATCTAATCTCAGCTTAAATTATGCTCCCCTTGATATTTTTAACCCTGTGTATGGGCGTACTCCAATCAACCCGACTTTTACACCGCAGGCTAACAAAGATAGAGTGCAGCAATTCGGTATTTATCTCCAAGACCAAATTACCTTAGCCGAAAACTTGAAGCTACTTTTGGGTGGACGCTTTGATATTGCTAATCAAAAATATCAGGAACCATTTGAACAAATAGATGACTTTAAACAAACAGAGGCTTTTAGCCCCCGTTTTGGAATTGTTTACCAGCCTATTCAACCGATTTCGCTCTATGCTAGCTACAGCCGTTCATTCAACTATTCAACATCCAGTGGATTCGCTCCTGCGGAGACCGATCCAGAACGAGGCACACAGTACGAAATTGGTGTCAAAGCCGATCTCACTGACCAATTGGCTGCAACACTAGCATTTTATGACTTAACTCGTTCCAATCTCCCAACACCCGATCCTAATAATCCGAACCAAAGTATTTTAGTTGGAGAACAGCGAAGTCGTGGGATTGAGTTTGATGTTTCCGGTGAAATTCTGCCTGGATGGAATATTATTGCAGGCTATGCTTTTACCGATGCAGAAATTACTGAAGACAATGACTTTCCAGTTGGTAATCAACTGAGTAATGTGCCGAAACACGCGCTCAACCTATGGACAACTTATGAAATTCAGTCCGGCAGCTTAGAAGGATTGGGCTTCGGTTTAGGAGTCTTTTACTATGGAGATCGTCAAGGTGAGTTAGGAAATACATTTACGTTACCAGGTTATACACGCAGCGACGCTGCGATATTTTACGAACGAGACAACTTCCGAGCTTCGCTTAATATCCAGAATTTGTTCGATGTTGATTATTTTGTCTCTGCTCAAAACATAAATCGTGTTATCCCTGGCGAACCATTGACATTCGTAGGTACAATTTCTTGGGGATTTTGAATGATACATATCCATGAGAATTTCTTTGCGTCGCTTTATCTATCTGTTGTTATTGGCAGTTTTGTCATTTACACTGACTTCGGCTTGTAGCAGAAACATTAATTCTAGTGTTACAAACTTAAAACAACTGCGAGAAGATTGCCAAGTTGTACAACATGCAATGGGTAAAACGTGCATTCCTCGCCATCCTCAACAAGTAGTAACTTTGTGGATGGCTACTTTTCGTAGCACCTTAGCATTAGGTACTAAACCTATTGCAACTGCTTGGTATGCAGGCGATTCTTTTCCAGAACATCTTCAAGACAAAGCAGATGGAGTAGAAAATATTGGATTTCAGCCAAACTTAGAAAGAATTTTGTTACTAAAACCCGATTTAATTCTATCTACTACTCGGTTTAAAAATATTTATAAACAGCTATCTGATATTGCGCCTACTGTTGTATTGGATAATCCTAGTCCCCCTCCTCCTTGGCAAAAGCATTTAGAAGACGTTGCTAAAGTTTTGGATAAAGAACAGAAGAGTCAACAATTAATCGATCGCTATCGGCAACGAATTGAACAACTTAAACAAGCGTTGGGCGATCGCCGTCTCCAAATGCAAGTATCAGTTGCCACTGTAGATAGAACTTATGGAATATACACCTATGGAATAAAACATCCTACTGGCGCACTTTTAAATGACGTTGGATTACAACGCCCACCTGCACAAAGCGGAGATTTCTTCACAAAAGATCGTATTTCTCAGGAAAATTTGTCTGATATTGATGGTGATGTTTTATTCCTTTCCTATAGAGAAGAAGCAGGTAAAAAAGCAATAGAAAGGTTACAAAAAGATCCACTGTGGCAAAAGCTGAAGGTAGTTCAACGAAATCGGGTTTATCTTGTCGATTCTGCTCACTGGTACGCTTTTGATATTTTGGCAATGAATGCGGTGATTGATGACTTATTCAAATACTTAGTCAACTAATTTTAAAATAAGATTAATATCTAAAACACTCTTTGAAGGTTGTGGTAATTAAAAAAACACTAAAAAAGCGATCGCCAACTGCTAACTTCTAGATTAAAAATATTGTTGCCCTATCAGCGAACAGTTATCAGCAGTCGGGAAACAGTTAGCTCTCAAGTGCTTCCAACCAAGCTTGTAGATCGGTTATGCTGGTAAAATCAAGCAAAGCTTCACCAAGATTTTCCAATTGTTCCAAAGAAAGAGATTCAATGCGCGATCGCGCCTCTTGCGGTAATTCTCCCACCCGTCGAGATAATTGACGCAAAACGAGAGATTTTTCGCCTTCCTCTCGTCCTTGCTCTCGTCCTCTTTGTTCTCCTTCTTGTATTCCTTCCTGCTTAATTTCTCTGTAAACCTGTGTTTCTTTGAGTGTTATGCCTAACATTTCCTCTACCTCCCTTTGACTTTTACTATCAAACTTGTACACCATTATCGTCGTTAATAAATCTATTATGGCGCGATTTGCTAGCTGAGAAGTTTCCTGTTGACTTCTAGCTAGCAAATACCTTGCTTCCTCAGTGGTGCGGCTTTCCTCTAACGTAGTCAGAACCATCAATGCCACCCATACGGGTAAGGAGCGAATATCACCCAATTCATCCAAATATATCCGATTTACCTGTGGGCTGTTGAGCCGACTTAAGTAGGGGAGAAGATCGCTTTGTTCGAGACTGCGGGACGGATATATTATGACTATTTGTAAGTTACTAAACCTGTCACGATTGCGGTAGAAATATAAATAGGATTCCGCAAATACCCTTTCATAGAGCCTTTCATCCTTCTGGAATTGCACCTCACAAAAATACACCACACCAGGACTTTCCTCAACTGGTGGTAGAAATACGCCATCAATTTCAAATTTCGGTTCTTTAACAGCGACTGAATCAAACCTATATTTGTCTGCATTTGCTGGCGGATTTGTCAAGAGTTCAAATAACAAACTGGGTGATTAACGTTTCCCATGTAGAGACGTTACATGTAACGTCTCTACATGGGCAATCGATTTCACGATTTATCTAGGATTGCTATAGATTTTACAATCAATCCTAACGGTACTCGTTGACTCGCACAAAATTACCGCAACTATTGAAAACAAACAATCCAAAAGTGGTAATGTCCCCAGCGCGTGTTGCTCCTTCAACTCTAAAATTGCGCTCTAAATTGAATGCCATAAGTTGTAGGCGTGCCATATTGACCCGTTGTTGAGCCAGAAAGCCCAAAGGCAGCAGTAAGATACTCGCGATCGAAAATATTGTTGCCAAACAAATAAATGCCGTAATTCTCAAATTCGTATCCTAATCGCACGTTGATAACGATCGCTCGTCCAAGCGATCGTCTAGAAATATGTTACTGAAATATCCATCTGCCGATCCATAGCTGCCCGCCAACCGATAAAACAGCCGATCTTCAACGAGTGGTCCGCCGACACTTGCTCGTAAATTTAAATCGTTATAGGTTCCGTAACTTACCATTCCATTCAACTCAAAAGACAGTCCTCGAATGCTGTAGTAACTGAAATAGCGATTTCCGGTGGCGTTGAAAACTGAAAAGTTAGGCGTACTTTGAGCGATGTCCTCCAAGGTGATGATATCTGCATCTTCAATTTCTTCTTTTGTCAAGACTCTGATGCTGATGGGGACATCCTGTACGTCTTCTTCGGTTCGTTGAGCCGTGACCACCACTTCGATCTCCTCATTCGCTGGAGAGTCTCATTTGCCGTATCCAGCCTTTGCCCATCTGGGGCGGTAATTCTAGAATTGTTTCAGATGAGTTTACCTGCAAAGATGCTTCAGTCCTCTGACTCCACTCGGCAAACAACTCGTCGATATTTTGGGCAGAAAAGCCGATCTGCATGGCAATAGACTCTCAGACATAGAGCTTGTACGAAGCACGAGCTAGCGCACGTTGAAATATCATAATCTTATTGCTATTAATTCTCAAGGTCAGTCTTGAGTGCCAGCATGAGATCGGATTCATCATTCGCAGACATCGATACCAAGCTAATCCGATCCGCTACGATCTAAGTCTCGCAGGGAGTGACAGGCGTATCCACCTAAACCCACTAGCAACAAACAGGTTGAAGTGGATACATACATAACTGCCATCCCCGCACCAGGATGAGTCCCAAATACACCACCAAGTAATCTAGCTAAGTTGCCTCCTGGCTGCATTGCTGGTTCAAACACATCATCGGCTAGCGGTTCAGCAATTAAAGATGCTATCGCAGAAACGAGTTGAAACATCAGCGATCGCGCCGCAAACACTCTTCCTTGAATCTCAGGCGCTACCTGAGCTAACAAAATCGCAGTCTGGGAACTTTCTAGCAAAGGAAAATTGAGCGAAGAACAAAATTGTGCTGGTAGCCAAATCTGGGGGGATTGACCTAAACCAAATATTGCTTTACTTACACCTGCTCCTACCATACCCAAAAGATAGCCGTGAATGCGTCGTTTCGGACCACCCCAAACACTCAACAGCACTGCTCCAGTAACACCCCCAATTCCAGCAATTGAGAAGATAGAGCCTAATATTTGCCCATCATTTTCCGTACGAGCCAGAATCATCGGTGTAGCTACTGAACCGCCTAAGTCGTGAGCAAACCAAAACAAAGAAGCGGATACTACAAGTGCTAGCAACCCAGGACGTTTGATGATGTAGTGAAATCCAAAGGTGAGTTGCTGCCAGATACTAGCGTTCTTGTGGTGTTCTGTAGTATGAACTGGTAGTTGCGGGATCGGTACTAACAACACTGTGGCGATCGCCACGCTAAATGTCACAATGTCCATCAGCGCGATCCCAGCTAGACCAATGATGTAGAAACGAGTTGACCGAGCCAAATAGTAATAAAATTACGCATATAACTGGGGAGTGGGAAGTCGGGGAACAAGGAGGACAAGGGAGACAAGGGAGAGAGAGCTGAGGGAGCGATCGGGAGCTGAGGGAGCAAGTGAATAACTACCAACTACCAACTACCAACTACCAATTACCAACTCACTTCAAAATTTCGCGCATTCGATTGACAAAAGTTTCAGCTGCAATTGGTCCCCGAATGCGAGTTAGTTGAAAATCAGTAAAGTAGACTTTTCCACCCCTGTCAGCACTGAGCGATCGCAAAATCGGATTTTCACTCCACTGTTGCTGGGCGTTTGCTATGGTGTTATTACCAGAAGGAAGGACGAGAATCACATCCGTTTCAATTTGCGGTAGAACTTCGAGCGAAAGACTAAATCTCTCTTGTTCTCTCGATCCAACAGTAATAATCTCAAACCCAAGTTCTTGAAGTATGCCACAAACAAATTCTTCAGGATCGAGTACAAAAGAATCGGCAATTAATCTACCAAACCCCAGCACCAATATCCGGCGCTGTTGTGCTGCGATGGGTGCTAGTGCAGCTTTAGTTTGGGTAATTTGTTGTTTGTATTCGGCAATGACTTGTTTTGCTCGTTCTTCGCGTCCCAGTGCGCGTGCGATCGCCGAAATATGCTGTTGCCAATCATCTTTTTCTTGAATTCTAAATAGTAAAGTTGGGGCAATTTTGGCAAGTAAATGGTAATTATTTTTGTTATATTCTGGTTCGCCCAAAATCAGATCTGGTTTTAGCCACAGCAACAATTCTTGTGAGGGGCGATCGCGACTGCCCAAGTTAATCGGTTTGGTCGTTATATACTTGCCTAAAAAGGGAATTTGTGCTTCTGGTTTGTCAAATTTGCGCCTTGTAAACAAATCTACTTCAGCATAAGCTAGCGGTTGTACCCCAAGTGCTAACATGATATCTAACAACGGCGGACTGAGTGCAACCACTTGTTGGGGTTGACCGCAAACTTGGGTTTTACCGCTAATATGTTGAATGACTTGGCATGAGGATGTCGAGGCTTGAGCGCTGGTAAAAGCCATCTGCTGAGTAGTCCTGCCATAACAAGCTGCAATCGTCAGAAAGGTTAAGATAACAAGCAGGCAAAACTTGAATGAATGGTAGAACCGTTCAATCACGATCGCATTCCAATTGAGTCAAATTTTTGACATAGAATTTGGGCAATTTTTCCACTTCCGTACCATTACAGTCTCCAATTAGATATAAAGCTTTGCTCCGATCTTCAACTACATCTGCTCTATAACGAGCGATCGCGCCATCCGGTGTTGCAAAAGTTAATTCAACACAGTTGAAACTGGCATCTTCATTTTGCTCGACAATTCGACTAGCAACTTTGTATTTAAACCAATCCCAACTATATCGCAGCATCAGCTCTTGTTCTACGAGTTGCGCTGGAATTGGGTAATCGGAACCAGATAAAATACCCCAACCCCGATAAACCGATTTTAAGTCTTGGATATCGCCGTTATAAGTCAAAATTGAGGTAAAAGATTTAGCATCCAGCCTGCCATAACAACGACCTGAAGGAAAATCTAATGCTGTAGGTGCAAAGCGATGTCCGCCAAAATGACTCGATTGCCAAATGCGAACGTTCTCTAAACCGAGACTAGTCACAGTAGCTATGGCTTGCCGATAAAAAGGAATACCATACTTAGCACAACATTTGTCGTGGCTGCCGTGGGTACAAATTAAGATGTCTCTAGTTAGCGGTGGCGGATCTTCTGTCTGAATCGGGTTAGCCAAATAATCTTGTAAAACCAAAGCAATATCGTTGATGCAATTAACTTCAGTTTCCTGCTTGCTGTATCCATCACAAAGACCCGATTTTTGACGAAATATCAGCAATTTGGTAGGGTCTTTCCTTGTCAGAATGTGACTGTAAATCAACAGTACCATCGCCGCAGGCTCAGCTCGATAAATCTCCTCCACTAAAACTTTTAAATTAGCGGGTATAGATTGGGAAGCAAACTCATCTCCTGTCCACGGCGGCGGACATTCTATTAATATGTAAAGTTGACAGGGAGCCGCCCAACCGATGGGGTTTTCTTCAGCTTGACGCGATGCTTCAGCACAAAAGAATTTGTCCATATGTCATAGAGATTACCACTCAATTGAGTAGCCAAGGCGAACCGTTCTACCTCTAGCGGCAATATTACTGATCTCGTCGATTCCGCCAAAACCGCCAAAATACTGATTCACAACTGGTATATATTGTTCGTTCAGCAAGTTCTCAACACTGAGGGCGAGCCTGCCACCAAGTAAGGGAATGCTGCTAATGTAGTCTAACGTGGTGTAGCTCTCGATGGGTACGGGATCGGAGCCGTCTTCAAACCCAGCGTCGCGATCGCCAACAAAAAGCAACTGCAAGCGATTCAGCCAGCCACCGTCAGTTTTGTATTGCACATAAGCAGTTAGCTTCGGTGGAAAGGCAACATTACTACTGGCATTCAAGTATTCGCCATCTTCATCTTCAAATTCGCCTTTAATCAAACTGGCTGTTCCACCTAATCCCCAACCGCCGCCTACTTGCCAGTCAAGCGTAGCTTCTAAGCCATAGAACCGCTGTGGTTGTCGGACAATCTCAAAACCAACTGGGCTATCTACAAAATCTATACCCAATTCTGAGGTACTGTAAAAACCAGCTAGGGACGCTTGGATATTAGACCAGTTACCGC
Organism: Chroococcidiopsis thermalis PCC 7203; assembly: GCF_000317125.1. Classification (GTDB taxonomy): domain Bacteria; phylum Cyanobacteriota; class Cyanobacteriia; order Cyanobacteriales; family Chroococcidiopsidaceae; genus Chroococcidiopsis; species Chroococcidiopsis thermalis. The sequence goes on along the minus strand of NC_019695.1, from coordinate 2,851,629 downwards.
GCACACCCAGCTCGAAACTATCTACTTTTTGGGGACTGGTAACTTCGAGATCGTTTTCTACCGAAGTCAAAGCATCGGGAGGAGTACGTAAGATGTTGCCGAAATCTGGCGCAGAGAAGCCTTGAGCAAAGCTAGCAAATAGGCTAATTTCATCTGTAATGTTGTGAATCGCCCCAAGATTAAACAAAACATCGTCAAAGTTGATGTTACCACCTTCGATCGCCCGATCTGGGATCTGCCCGAAACCGATCGCCGTATAGTCGTCAATATCTAAGCCAAAACGCTCGTATCGCGCTCCGCCATTTACAGAAGTGCGATCGCTGACTTCCCATTGCAACTGAGCAAATAAACCGAGACTATTAAAGTTGTATGGAGGAGTATAAGTGACATCGCGCGTTTTTTGAAAAATTCGCCTACCGCTGGCATCGAATACTTCTGGATCGAAAACTTCAATCGTCTGGGAAATATCCTCATCAAAATAGTCAGCTCCCCAGAGCAAACTCAAAGCTGGCGATAAAGGAGTTTCAGCCTGAAGTCTGCCGCCAAACGCTTCTTTGTCCACATTGGTTTGGTAAACTCCTGGGTCTACAAAACCAAACGGTCGTAGATCGTCGGGTGTAGTTACTATGGGGCTGTTACGAAAGTACGCCTGCGCTTGTACCCGACTACCAAATAAATTTTCGTGGCTGTAGTTGAGATTAACTATTGTATTGCGGTTGCCAGGTCTTTTACTACCAATGAGTTCTGGATTATCGAGTTGCAGCGCCCGTGCTTTTTGAATTCCTGGAAGATCCGCCACAATTGGATCGGAAATAAATCCAAAGTCTTCGTTTGCATCAAAATGTTCAAATGTCAATTGCAGGCGTTGCTCGTCGGTGAGGTCTACCCCTACCTTAGCCAGCAAGTTTAAAGTTTCAGTATCGGCAGTTGGTGCGAATTGGGGAATGCGATCGCCTTGGGCATCAAAGAAACCGCCTGTCTGCTTGCGCGAGAGAACCGCCAAAAAGTCAGTATTTCCCTGCCGTCCTGATAGCGAATATTCCAAATAGTTACCAAAACTATCTGCTGAATTTGTTGTTGAGAAATCAACTCCGACTTCTGCCCTCGAAACGATCCCTTCTTCATCTGGTGGTCGTCTGGTAATAATATTGATGACACCCCCCGTTCCACCATCACCGTAAATCGCGCTGGGACCTCGAACCACTTCCACGCGATCGACAGACGCGGGATCGATGCTTCTCAAGTCTCTAGGTTGGGCAATAAAATTCGATCTGACAGGAACACCATCAATTAAAACTTGAGGTGTCCGCCCCCGCAAAGTTTGATTGCTATTGATGCTACTTTGAGTTGAAGGAGCCAAACCAGGCACTAAGTTAGTAAGAATATCTTGTAAGTTACGCGACGGCGAGACGTTAGCCTGTTGCTGAATTTGTTCGCGTTCTATAACCGTCACCGATCGCGGCACGTCTTCTAAAGCTTGTGCTACACGGCTTGCCGTGACTACAATATCTACCTCTTCTGCTGCTTCTGGAGTTTCAGGAGTCACGCTTAAAACTAAACCACTGGCACTTTGAACGATCTGTGCTGTTGGTGCTGCTGTTTCTCCCGTGACGGTGACTCGAATATTATTGGCATTCACTTGAGTCACGGTGACAGAAGTAATACCCTCGGTAGGGTTTTCAGCGCGAAAACTTTCTTCTGGTAAGGCTAGCTGAGTATTAGGAATGTCAGCAATTAAAGCATTGCCCTTGCTGAAAGTCTGGGCTGGTAGCGATCGCCCTGTTGGAGTTTCTAAAATGATTGATAAACCTTGGGCAGTGGGTTTTAGCCTCACACCTGTTACTTTTATGATTTCTGCGGCTTCTGTTGTCAGTGGCTGTTGTGTGAGCAAATCGGTGCTAATCGGTGACTGAAGTAATGTTTTTTCTTCTGCCCTAACTGGTTGAGCTACGACGATCGCGATCGCTGCCAGACATAAACTGCTAAGTAATTGCTCTTGTTTACGCATATCTCCCCACGTCCCAACTGCCCCTGCTTGGCGTACCACCGAGACAGTCAAGATGGTAGTAACAAGACTGGACAGATGTTTTGAGCGCTAATTAAAAATCTTCTCAATAAGCATACACGAACTTGCTAGCCCTCTTGACAGAAAAATGGCTCGCAGACGGATTTTTTCGATCCCTAAACGGATTATTGTCACTGCTTCGATAAGTAAGTCTTGGGATTAACGCCAAACCTGCGCTTAAAAGCTGTGGCAAAATGCCCTCGGTTAGCATAACCTACTGTCCGCATGACTTCGCCAACGCTCATCTGCCCCGTTTCTAATAATTGGCGCGATCGCTCCAGTCGATAAGTATGTAGATAACCAAATACAGTAGTACCAAAAACTTGTCGAAAGCCGAGCTTGAGCTTGTAGTCATTCAGCCCTACCTGTCGTGCTAACTCCATTAAAGACGGTGGGCGATCGCATTTGCAGATTAAAATTTCCCTGGCTTGGTGAATGCGATCGATATCGTTGCCTTTAAGAACCTGAGAGCGATCGCACTTTTGCGGTGTCGCTAATTGTTCTAATTGTAGTGCTATCAGTTCCAGACACTTACTTTCAAGATAGATTTGTCTGGTTAATCCCTGATAAGGGCAGTGCAAAATCTGTTCTAGAGGTAGTTGCATGGTAGTTGCAATCGTGCCAATTTCTTCGTAGGTTTCATGAGTGACACCCTCAATGAGTTGTTTCAATTGCGTAGGGAGTTGTTGGCGATCGCTGGTTATAAAACTTATCAACTGGCTGGGAGATTCGAGGTGAATATCGACTTTGACAATTTTTTCTCCTGCTAGAGCTTCCCATGTTCCGCCAGTCCCCCAACCCCAAGCAAGAAAGTTTTGCCCACCGCGCATACCATGACGCGCACCCGAAATTTGAAACCCAAATTCACATTCAGCAGTGCTAGAGGGCTGAAATTGGACGCTCAAATCGTCATGCAAGTTATAGTTGTGAATTTCTAGCAGTATACCCCGCAGCTGAATCACCCGTTTATACCCAATACCCAACTGATGCGGAAACTTCCAGATCGTGTCAGCAGGATCGGTGTGCGGAGAAATATTGCTACACAGCATCTCCTGCCACAGTTGTTGATAATCCTGGTCTGACAAGGCGATTGTCATAAATCTTAAGTTGAGTATCTCTATGTGACTGGAAGCACTTATGTAGCGAAAAGATACCAAGTCGATCGCCCACAAGCAACGCTCCCAGATAAAATAGTATCAGGCGATCGCGATGGAATTATTGAAATTTACTATCATTGCTTAAGTGTAGAGCATCGCTAGCTACGATCGTCATTCTGACAATGGAACAGGAGTCAGAAATTGCGATCGCTAGCACTCCTGTTTTTCCTTTGCCTTCTGAGTCTTTGGCTGCGACTGGTTGACTATGGAGGAGCGATCGCGTTTTATTTGTGTGTTGCATTCTTGTTTCAGATTGGTATGAGGCGTTTTGGGTTTCGGGGCGATCGTGGTACACTATTGCAAATTATTATCACTCAAGTTAATTTGCGATCTTGATGTAGCGCCAGCATGACCCCGATCTTCACCCAATCCGACTGGGATGGACTGCACGAGCAGGCTCCTGTTACTTGTCCTGACAATATAATTTTGGATGAGTTTGAGGAACTAAAGGGAGTGCCAGACTACCTGGGACAGGGCTACGGTCGGGGGATAGAATTGTTGCCTGGCGTGTGGTTGAATTTCGGGGATATTGAATATCGCCAAGATTCAGAGGTGAAGGTATCCGCTCACGAGCATCCGATTCAGATTTTAATTTTTCTGTCAGGTTTTCTAGACTGTAATATCCATCCCACATTCGACTATACTCGCAGCTATTTGTCGGGAAGTGGGATTTCGCCTGCCTATCTGGAACAATATCGAGATCCACAGCATTTAACCTTTGTCAATATCGAGATTGAGCCAGACGTGATGGAATCATTTTTCCTCAACGATCGCCTGCGACAGTCCGATCCGGTTAAGCAGTTGTTCAAAGGGGAAGATTGGAAGGTGTCGTTTTATCCTCAAGTCACCCCAGCAATGCGATCGCTAGCTCTCCAAATGTGGAATGCGCCTTATCGGGGTGCGGCAAAACGGATGTATCTTCAAGGCAAGGTGTTTGAACTGTTGGCAATGTACCTTGACCTAATTGCAGAAGATGCAACACGGAATCAATCTGCACCGAGTTTGAAACCAGAGACGATCGCACGGTTGCACTATGCAAGGGAGATTTTGACGACACAATTTGCTCAGCCTCTTTCGTTGCCCCAGTTAGCACAGCAGGTCGGGTTAACCCATCGTTCTCTGCAACGTGGGTTCCAAACTTTATTTAGCATGACAGTGATGGACTATTTGCAGCAGCGACGACTGGAGCAGGCAAAACAGTTATTGCGTCAGGGCGATCGCACGGTGGCTGAGGTGGCGATGCGAGTTGGTTACGGGCATTTGGGGAATTTTGCCAGCGCGTTTAAGCGGCGGTTCGGGATTACACCGAGCCAATGTCTGGCGGGAAAACGGGCGATTAAAGCAGACTGAGCATCGCTTCGATTGTCGTTTTTTCGATCGCCGCTGTCGCTTTTTTGATAGACAAGGCGAGAGCAACTTCTCTACACTACTTTTCACAACTTATTAAAAGTGATTTGCAATAGAGCATTTCAGTAGGTGGAAGGAGTTGCGATGAGCCTAGAGCGGTTGTCGGTGCGGTTGTTTTTGGCGATCGGGGTGGCAAGTGCGATCGCGCTTTTGCTTGGTACTCCTGCGAAAGGCGAGGAAGTAGGAGATATTCGAGAAGCTAACAAAAATCTTCCCCAACTGAGCGAAATCGAGAGTCTCGCGACCAGCGCTCAAACACTCGTACAAACACCGAGCGACCCCTCTTCTGTTGCCCCTGACCAAGGGAACCCCTCTTCCGTCCCCCCTTACCAAGGGGGGAAACAGGGGGGTGTTGTATCAATTACAGGAGTGGTAGCGAATCCTACCGACAAAGGTGTAGAGATAATTCTACAAACCACTCAAGGAAAAGCACTCCAGCCTGTAACTCTGGCTTTAGGCAAAACCTATATTGCAAATATTCCTAATGCCGTGCTAGCACTTCCCCAAGGGGGATTTCGTCAAGATAATCCCGCCAGTGGCATTACTCTTGTGAGAGTGACTCAGGCTACTACCAACAGTATACGAGTCGCTGTGACAGGGGAAGCCGCTTTGCCACAAGTGCAGTTGTATGACGCTCCAAATGAAGGATTAATTTTTAGCTTTACACCAGGTACATCTGCCGCCCAGACTCCGCCAGCGCCAGAGGGTGAAACCCAGCCAGAAAAACCATTGGCTGACGAGCAGGAAATTGTGGTGACGGATGAGCAAGATGGGTATAATGTGCCAAATACTTCTACGGCAACGCGGACTGATACGCCATTACGAGATATTCCCCAATCGATTCAGGTCGTGCCGCAACAAGTTATTGAAGACCGCAATGTGAGAACTGTAACTGAGGCACTGGAAACCGTCAGCGGTGTAACTCCTGGAAGCAGAAGCTATGGTGGTGCGCCGATTACAAACAAAATTATCAGAGGATTTGACCAAGCGGGAACGGGCGTTGTAAATTTTCGAGATGGCTTTCCAGACGGTGATTTCTATGTCCTGTCACCCATTGAGACGGTCGAGCGAGTGGAAGTCCTCAAAGGACCTGCTTCAGTCTTGTTTGGTGCTGGGGAGCCAGGTGGTATTGTTAACACGGTGACTAAAAAACCCCTGAGTGACCCCTACTACAAGCTCGCGTTTGAGGCAGGAAATTATGGATTTTATCAACCCAGCATCGATTTATCAGGACCCTTGAATAATAACAAAACGGCACTGTATCGATTTATCACCAGCTATCAAGGTTCAAGTGATTTTCAAGATTTTGCCAATAGAGGACTGACGACGATCGCGCCTTCCCTTACCTTCAAGATCGGCGAAAAGACAAATCTGAATCTTTACTATGAGTACACTCGTCTTTCTGGCTACCCTGCTTCTGGTCTCGGTAATGCTGTATTTCTAAGCGATGGCAGCTTAACACCTAGAGACTTTGCCACCTACTATCCGAGCTTAAGCCAGGTCGATACCACTTCTCAAAGGTTTGGATACATCCTAAATCACAAATTTAACGATAACTGGCAGATTCGGAATAATGTTGCCATAAATATTACTCGTTTTGGAGAGGATGTAGCTTCTGGTACAACACTAATAGACGACCGCTTTTTGGATGAGTTCAATGTTTCCACAGCTGTCTTTGAGAGAAACAACTATTTCGGACAGATTGACTTGCTTGGCAAGTTTATAACTGGATCGATTTTACATCAGGTCTTAGCGGGTTTTGATTTTGATCGCTTTAGCAATGTTGGCGATCGCATCAGTGCCGATACACCTCTGCCTCCTCTAGATATCCGCAATCCAAATTACGATATCCCAAAACCAACATATTCGACACGTCTGACATTCTCTGATTTCGATCTTGTCAGGAGATCCTACGGCGTTTATCTCCAGGATCAGATCGCTTTGGGCGATCGTTTGAAATTCCTAATCGGCGGTCGCTATGATTGGGCTTCAACTGACTTTGAAGCAGATACCGATACAGGGGGAGAAGTAATTCGCTTTCCAACAAGGAATGATGGTGCTTTCAGCCCGCGTGTCGGCTTGGTCTATCAGCCCAGCGAAGAAATTTCTCTCTATGCCAGCTACACTCGCTCTTTTGCCCCTCTCTCTGGATTCGACAACACAAGTGTAGATGAGGATGTCACCTTTGAACCGTCGAGAGGCACTCAGTATGAAGTCGGGGTTAAAGCTGACTTTCTCGATGGTAGGCTCTCAGCAACTTTGGCAGCCTATCATCTCACTAAGACTAATGTTCTTACACCCAATCCAGATGACCCTGATTTTTCTATTCAGACTGGGGAACAGCGTAGTCAAGGCATCGAGCTAGACCTTACGGGTGAGATTTTGCCTGGTTGGAATGTAACTGCTGCCTATGCTTACACGGATGCAGAAGTCACTGAAGATAACGCCACTCCGGTCGGCAATCGATTACCAAACGTGCCAGAAAATCAAGCTAGCCTCTGGACAACCTATGAGATTCAAACAGGGGATTTAGAAGGTTTAGGCTTTGGTCTGGGGTTGTTTTATGTCGGTGCGCGACAAGGAGATTTGGATAACTCGTTTGAAATGGGGGATTATTTTCGTACTGATGCAGCCCTTTACTACCGGAGAGGTCGTTTTAATGCGGCGATTAATATGCGTAACATATTTGATATAGACGCTGCTGCATTTGCCTATAGCCCCACAAACGTTGAAAGAACCGAACCGTTTACGATCGTTGGTTCCATCAGTTGGGAGTTTTAACTGGCTTTGCAGTTAATCATTGATTGATTTTTTTTAAAATCAACACAAAGTATGATGAAAAACTCAATGTATTGTTTGGTAAAGCCATTTCTCCTAATCGCTTTATCCTTTCTTGTGACTACAGCTTGCTATAGTCCAGTTATCCAGAAGTATAATATTCCAATAACTAGTTCTCCTGGCTGTCGAATCGTTCAACATAGGCTAGGAGAAACCTGTATTCCAGTAAAACCGAAACGCATAATCGCATTAGACCCTAGATATCTAGTCGATCCTGTACTGGCTCTTGGGATTCAACCGATTGGAATGGCAACCTCTATCGTTCGAGGAAAAGAATCACTCGATGGATTAACCCCAGATGATACTAAATCGATCCTAAATGTTGGAGATGCGTTCAATCCTTCCTTAGAAAAGATTCTCAAACTTAAACCAGATTTAATTTTAGCAATGGATTTTGCCCATAAAAACATTTACAAAAAGCTATCAGAGATTGCGCCCACAGTTTTAGTTAATTATGAAGAAAACACTTCTTTTAAAAAGAATTTACTTTACCTCGCTCAACTTCTTGATAAAGAAGTAGAAGCAAATGAATTACTTTTACAATATCAAACTCGGATTAAAAAATTAAGAAAACAGTTGAGTTGCAAGCCACAAGAAATAGAAGTTACTGTACTTATCTACTACCAAGGTGCATTTGTAATTACAAAGTCCGCACATACTTCTCATGAGATTTTTTCTGACATCGGCTTAACGAATAAGATTAATTTAAATAGCAATGAAGTAATTAGTGTTGAAATCCTGAATCAATACGATGCTGATATCTTATTTATCATGGATCATGATGGCAAGTCAAAACCATTCTTTTTGAAACACCCATTAATAGCCTCTCTCAATGCCGTTAAAAATAATCGAGCTTACTTCGTCGATGCAATTAAGTGGAGCGCCAACGGACCTTTAGGAGTAAACAGAATGTTAGATGATATTTTTAAGTACCTCCCACAAAAATCATATGCAGCACCTCACCAATTTAGGGTAAAGTAACTCAACACCTCATAAATACATAGCTAAACCCACCATATTTATCCGAAAATCTAGCGATCGCTTTTGGTTTTCATGACACTTCTAATAAATTTACTGAGTCATCAGGAGGGGCGATCGCTGACATCCTTCACTCAGGCATCTGTACTCGAACCGCAATCTCGTCTCCCAGGCGTGTAAAATCTTTAGGATTTAATGTCAAAATGCAATCGGCTTCAACCTTTAAAGCAGCCTGAGCAATGACTGCATCAAAAATACCCCCACCTCCGAGCTTTTGCGTCGTCATCAACGCAATTGCCTTCTGATACTCTTGCGTCAATAACGGCACAGGCTCTAGATATTCTAAAAGGTCTGCGATCGCTACCTCTGCTTCAGCAGGCAACACTCTTAAGGGTTGAGGCAAACGAGTAATTACAGCATAAATTTCCGCCAAACTATGAGTTGAAATGTAACCCTTTACCTCTCCCCGTCGCGCTAGTTCAAGTTTAGGAAAAGCTAAATTGTGACTGGTATGTTCAACCAACAAAGCTGCAATTAACACAGATGTATCGTACAAAATTTTCATGTATCAGCTTGCTCAATCTGATTCTGAAACCGCTCCTCTCTTACTTCATTAATGAATGCATTGATGTCAAACCCATGCAAATGTCCAGTTTCAATGACTAAAACCCCTTGCTTGCGATGCAACCGACTAGGCGCTTCCTCCACTGTTGCCATCTCTGGTTCTCGTGGTGCTGACCTTGCTGCTTCAGGCGATCGCTGCCGCTGCAATACCTTTAACAATTCTAAAAGTACCCCAACCAGATCGTCGGGCAATCGCTCAATTGCTTGAATCAGTTCCTCTTTTGGAGTCATTCTCATGCTATCTACTCACGACTCGCAGACTTGCTATTCTCATTTTATAGTTTTGGAAGATACTAGCAGCGATGCAGATAAATTAGCGGGCGATCGCCTCTACAACTACCTCGTCAACACACCCTAAATCTATGTCCAAACACCCATATTCAGTTATAAAACTTGCGATCGCACTTCATTTTTTATGGGCGATCGAGTTGTTGAAGCGGTGGGGGAGTGAGAGCCGAGGGCAATCGCTACCATTGCAGCTCTTACCTTTAGAATAGTCATAATCTTTACCCATAAAAATAACGGCAAATGACAACAACCACAGTAGATATTGGCACTTTGATCGACCGCACCCCAGGACTCCACGGCGGTGTCCCGCACATTTCAGGTAAAGGCGTAACGGTTCGACGCATAGTTTCCTGGTACAAGCGGGGGCTAGCGGCTGAGGAAATTGGCGATCGCATCGGAAATATTACGCTTGCCGAAGTTTACGCCGCTCTTGCCTATTACCACGCTAATGTTGCCGAAATCGAAGCTGATATTGCTCATCAAGCAGCAGAAGACCAACGCCTTGAAAAGTTAGATCGATCTTCTACAAGATCGATGGCATAGGCATGATTCGCCTCTATCTCGACGAAGATTCTCAAGATCGCTCGCTCCTAAGAGCGTTGCGTGCCCGTAACATTGATGCGATCGCAGTCCAAGAACCTCAAACCGAAGGCTTAATTGATGTTGAACAGTTACGTTTAGCAACTAAGCAACGGCGAGTTCTCTACAGTCATAACATTGGAGATTTTTACCAGCTCCATACTGAATTCATTGCAAGTGGAGAAAAACACTCAAGAATCGCCCTCCTTGCCCAAAATTACTCAGTCGGGGAGCAAGTTCGAGCGATTCTGGAATTCATCTCAAACAAGACAGCTGAAGAGATGGAAAGCCAACTGGAGTTTCTCAGCAAATACTTGAGAAGCTAAAAACTTTCAGTGATAACACAGGCACTAAATACTCTAAAAGGTCTGCGATCGCTACTTTGATGCAGATAAATCAGTAGGCGATCGCCTCTACAACTACCTCGTCAATATTCACTAAATCTTGCCTAAATACACTTTACTCTTTCACTTCTAACCCACTGCATAATCACTCATTTCTCGCATAAAAGGAGGATAAAACCCCAGCACGATATCTTGCTTCGGCACGCCCAAAATCACTAAATCGGCAGCAATATCATGCTCTGTTGAGTTGTAAAAAATCCAGATCTTCCCATTCCGAATATCGAGATGCATGACACAATGATGTACCCACCGATTATGATGCCAACCCAAATGCACAATCTGATAATGATTTCGCTGCGTATCAAAAATAGTTTCAACCTCAATATCACCGTAAGCAGGCTTATTTTTGGCATAGCTCTCATTCATCAATCAAACTTGATTTTTTCATCCTAAATAATGGCAAGCTCTACTCACCCTTTACTGCGTCTACTAAGTTATGCCAAACCCTATCGAACTCAAATAGGGAGTGCGATCGCCTGCTCGATTCTTCGCACTTTGTTCGATCTTGCCCCTGCCTATTTAATTGGCGTTGCCGTTGATGTGGTTGTCGAGCGCCAAACTTCGTTCATTGCTCGCTTTGGCATTCCAGATGTCGCGACTCAATTGCTGCTGCTGTCGCTGCTGACAATTGCTACTTGGGGCTTAGAATCGCTGACTCAATACGGAGCCGACAAGTTGTGGCGCAACTTAGCTCAAACCGTGCAACACGAACTGCGAACCGATGCCTACAGCCATTTGCAACAGCTAGTACTAGGTTACTTTGAAGATCGCAGTACCGGAATGCTGCTATCGGTCTTAAACGACGACATCAACCAGCTAGAACGCTTTCTTAACTTTGGCGCTCAAGATCTGCTGAGCTTTTTCACGCGGGTATTCGCTGTAGGCAGCAGTTTTGTCATTCTGGCTCCTGGGATCTCCTGGCTTGCCATGCTGCCCATTCCATTAATTTTGTGGGGGACGTTTGCTTTTCAGTCGCGTTTGGCTGACCGTTACGACGCAGTACGCGATCGCGCTGCCATCATCAGCGATCGCCTAGCTAACAATCTATCGGGCATCGCAACAATCAAAAGCTTCACTGCTGAAGATTACGAACGCAGTCGAGTTTACCAAGAAAGCGATGCCTACCGCAAAAGTAACACGAGGGCGATCGCCCTTTCTGCTGCCTTTGTGCCGCTAATTCGATTTCTGATTTTGCTGGGTTTTGTCACCACGCTGTATCTAGGTGGTATGGAAGTATTGGGCGATCGCCTCAGCGTTGGCACTTACGGCTTTATAGTGTTCATCGTTCAAGATCTGCTATGGCCCTTTACCGAATTGAGCGAAATTCTGGACGAATATCAACGGGCAATGGCATCGATTCGGCGAGTCATGGGATTGATGCAGACACCAATTACAATGGCGGCTGGAACGCGATCTTTGCCGATGCAGCAGGTGCGCGGCGAAGTGCAAATCGATCGCGTGAGTTTCACCTATGACGGCTTTACTCCAGTACTCAAAAACATTTCACTGCACATTCGGGCTGGCGCAAGCATCGGTATTGTTGGCGCGACCGGATCGGGCAAAAGCACGCTAGCCAAGCTGCTACGCTTTTATGAGGTGCAACAGGGCAGCATTCAAATCGATGGAATTGACATTCGATCGCTTCAGTTGCGCGATCTGCGAAGTTGCGTAGGTTGGGTAAGTCAAGATGTGTTTTTATTTCACGGTACGGTAGCAGATAATATCGCCTATGGTAGCTTTAGCGCTAGTCATGAAGCGATCGCTGATGCTGCCAAGTTAGCCGAAGCCCATGAATTTATTCTGGAATTACCACAAGGGTACGATACAATCGTTGGAGAACGGGGACAGAAGCTTTCTGGCGGACAAAGACAGCGAATTGCGTTAGCGAAGCTTAACGAAGTTATCGCCCGTGCCATTCTCAAAAACCCGCCAATACTGATTTTAGATGAAGCAACATCTGCGGTGGACAACGAAACCGAAGCCGCAATTCAAAAATCCTTAACCAAGATTACCCAAAATCGCACGACAATAGCCATTGCTCACCGACTTTCCACAATTCGCCACAGCGATCGCATTTACGTCATGGACAAAGGTGAGATTGTCGAACAGGGCAAACATGAGGAGTTACTAGCACTCGATCGCATTTATGCCAGTCTTTGGTGGGTGCAATCTGGGAGCAACTGACGATCGCTAGGTCGTTTATCTGTACAATTATTGTCAATGATTGTCAATGATTTGCAGTTATAATTAAGATAGAGTGCAGCTAGATTTAGGTTCTAGTACCGAAAGATGTGAAGGTTCATGTCCTTTTATTCGCATTTCCTTACTTTGCCAACTTTCTAAGCTTTTATAGACTGTCGATCGAGAAAGCCAAGCTGACAATAAATCGTTGATTTTTGTCTGAAAATGAGTGCTGATAACCAAAATGTAACTGCTACCAAACCCAAGCAGAAGGGGAAATCTCTACCACCCAAGTTAATTATCTGGTTGGGCAAATTTGTTTGGACGACACTTTGGCAGTTGATGATGTCGCAGCTTGCACCCCGTGGTAAATCGGGGGAATATCTTCGTCCTAGCAGTCAGTTTCGCGACTCTATTGGTATAGACAGTCCTTACCCACCAGCAACAGGACGCTACCAACTTTTCGTCGGACTTAGTTGCCCTTGGGCGCACAGAACGCTCGTGGTACGATCGCTCAAGGGTTTAGAAGATGCCATCTCAGTTGCGATCGCCACACCCGATCCAATTCAAGGCGGTTGGGTACTACCTCACCAAGAAGAAGGCTGTCGCAGCCTAGCAGAGTTGTATCAGTTGGCGAAATCAGGATATCAAGGACGCTGTACGGTTCCCGTCTTATGGGATAAACAAACAAAGGCGATCGTCAATAATGAGAGTGCAGAAATTATTGTCATCTTAAATAATGCCTTTAACGAGTTTGCCCAGTATCCAGAATTAGAGCTTTATCCTGAAGATTTGCGAGAAAAGATTGATTGGTGGAATGAAAAAATTTACCATGCTGTCAATAATGGGGTATACCGCTGCGGTTTAGCTCAGACACAAGCGGCATACTTAGAAGCTTGCAACGAATTATTTGCGACTCTGGACGAAATTGATGCGGTCTTGGCAAACAGTCGGTATCTATGTGGCGATTGCGTAACTCTAGCAGACATCCGGCTATTCACCACTCTATTTCGGTTTGATATCGCCTACTACGGCATATTTAAATGCAACCGCCGCCGCATTCAAGACTATCAACACTTAGGATCGTATCTGCGCGATTTGTATCAATTACCTGGGGTGGCTGATACTTGCGATTTAGAAAGTGTCAAGCAAGATTACTACGGCAATCTATTTCCCTTAAATCCTGGTGGGATTATTCCCGCAGGTCCAGATATGTCAAGCTTACTTGTACCGCATGGGAGAGAAAATATAGGGAAGTCAACTGCTAATAGCTAAGCATGGATTTACCCCTGGTCTACCATCCCGATTACGTCGTTCCCTTACCCGATACTCATCGCTTTCCCATGCCGAAGTTTCAGTTGCTTTACGAGTTACTGATAGCTGATGGCGTAGCGTATCCAGAACAATTTCAGATTCCCGAACGTCCGCCGCAGGCTTGGATTGAGTTGGTACACCTACCAGAATACGTCCAGGCTTATTGTACCGGGACGCTAGATGCTAAAGCACAGAGGCGCATTGGATTACCTTGGAGTCCAGCTTTAGCCAACCGTACTTGTGTTGCAGTCGGAGGAACTGTTTTAACCGCCAAGTTAGCGTTAGAGTGCGGATTAGCTTGCAATACAGCAGGAGGAACCCATCATGCTTTTCCCAGTTATGGTTCTGGTTTCTGTATTTTTAACGATTTAGCGATCGCCACTCGCGTATTACAAGAATTAAATCTCGTCCGCAAAGTTTTGATTGTAGATTTAGACGTACATCAAGGAGATGGCACTGCTTTTATTTTTCAAAATGACCCCAGCGTGTTTACGTTCTCGATGCATTGCGAAATTAATTTTCCTGGGACAAAACAGAAAAGCGATTTAGACGTGCCTTTACCCGAAGGCATGGAAGACGATGAATATTTGCAAACGCTAGCTCAATATCTACCAGATTTACTATCAAGGATTCAGCCAGATTTAGTATTATACGATGCCGGAGTCGATCCGCATATAGGCGATCGCTTGGGGAAATTAGCTTTAACGAATACCGGTTTATTTCGCCGCGACATGCAAGTTTTGAGTACCTGCGTTGCGGCTGGCTATCCTGTTGCCTGCGTCATTGGTGGCGGGTATGCAGAAGATATGACATCTCTCGTTTACCGTCATTCCCTCGTCCATCGCGCCGCTAGCGAGGTTTTTCATCAATATCGGTTGTGAAAGGGAGTAGGGAGAAGGAGGACAAGGAGGACAAGGAGGACAAGGGAGCAATTCTAGTCACCAGCCACTGTCAACCAACAATTAAATTCAAATCAAACTATCCTAAAATTATCCCAGTCTGTTTATTGTCAACCTGATGCCAACTAACTCTCAATCCGATCGCAGCTTAGAAACCACCAGCGATGTCGCCGTCACAGAATCATCCTCGCTGACAGCAGAACAGTATCGCCAAAAAATGCAGCGCCGCCAACAGGTACAACACGATCGCGTTGCGAAAGCCTCAAAAGAAAAAGGCTTAATTATTGTCAATACGGGTAACGGTAAAGGGAAAACCACAGCAGCTCTAGGTATGGTACTGCGATCGCTCGGTCATGGCTATCGAGTGGCGATCGTGCAATTTATTAAAGGTGCTTGGGAACCTGCGGAAAAAGCTATTTTCAGTCAGTTTGGCGATCGCTTAGAATTTCATGCTATGGGAGAGGGTTTTACTTGGGAAACCCAAGATCGCGATCGCGATATCCAAAATGCTAAGGCAGCGTGGCAACAAGGATTAGCATACATCCTCAACTCAGATTTTAATCTAGTGTTATTAGATGAAATTAACGTAGCACTTAAACTTGGATATTTAGAAATAGGAGAAATCTTAACTGGATTGGAGCAAAAGCCAGTCAATAGTCATGTTATTTTAACGGGAAGAGGCGCACCCGTCGCGTTAATCGAAAAAGCAGATCTTGTCACAGAAATGACTTTAGTTAAACACCCATTTCGCGAACAAGGTGTCAAAGCTCAACCAGGAATTGAATATTAGCAGTGATTAGTGGCTAGTAACTAGTGACTGGTGAGTGGAATCGAGCCACTAGCCACTCACTATTACCAATTACTACTTCTTAGAAAGAATGATCCAAACAGCATGAACAATACCAGGAACGTATCCCAGTAGCGTTAACAGAACATTAATCCAAAAATCAATTCCCAAACCCACTTGTAAAAAAACGCCTAGTGGTGGTAAAAAAATGGCACACAGCAAACGAATAATGTCCATTTCATCCTCCCATATAGTAATTGTGTAAAAGTACCTTACTGGCTGCAATAAGCACAGACAAGCTACCGTATTCCACCACTATAGGTTGACATAATGGTTAAAACTGTGACATCACCATTGAGATAGATTTGATTCTAGCGATCGTCTAAAATCCAAAATATAACATCTTCTCAGCCGCCACTAATCTTGACTTTGTAACCGATTTGAGTCAAAACTTGCAATAATTTTTGCTTGTGGTCGCCTTGAATTTCAATTTCATTTTCTTTCACCGTACCGCCAGCACCACACTGAGATTTGAGCTGTTTGAGCAATGCTGTTAGAGTTTCTGGCTTGGCTTGAAAACCAGTGATGACCGTGACAGTCTTTCCCTTACGTCCAGCGCGAGAAGATTGGACGCGCAGGTTTTGCTGAGAGGGTGGTAAGTCTGGAACAGCTCTTTCTGTAGCCGCCGAGTTGTCGCCACCAAATTCACGGTAGACGACTTTTTCTTGTTTGTTAGAATTAGACGATTTACGCTTTTCGGTTGACATAAATGCGATCGCTCTATGGGTAAAGATTTTTGTAGTGTCTGTAACTATTCCACTGTAAAACAGTCTTGATGCAGAAATAAATATCATCATCCAAAAGAGTGACATAAGCGAGCAGGGAGCGATCGAGCAGGGAGAAGAGAGCAGGGGAGCGGAGGAGCAGAGGAGAATCACAACCAATTATCCATTACCAACTACCAACTACCAATTACCAACTACCAATTACCAATATTTACACTTCAATGGAAATCAGGGTTTGGAAAACGAGAGCTTTACTAATATTTGTTCTATCTTTATGCGTTGCTGTAGCATTTGCTCTATTTCCTCAAACACCAGAGTTACAACAAATAGATGCATCTGTTTTACCTGCTGTCCCTGTATCCTACGAAGAGACAGTTGTGCCTGCGCCTGAAGCTCCACAGCAACAAAAGCCACAAAAGGTTGACAATTCTTCCCAAGAGTCACGGGTAGCTAATGCTACTACTGCTACTAGATATAAACCAAGATATCAGATTGCCTGGGCGCATCCGCTCAATTATGGCGATCGCTTCGCCACAGATATTTACGGCAAACCAGTCTACAACCAACCAATTATCGTTTTGCACGAGACTGTTTACTCCGCCGCTTCTGCAATCAATACCTTCCGAACTCCACACCAGCAAGACGATAAACAAGTTAGCTACCATACCCTAATTGGGTTAGATGGTACGGTAATATACATAGTCCCGCCAGAAAAACGAGCTTTTGGAGCAGCAAATTCTGTTTTTATAGGTAGTAATGGAGCTGAAACCGTCAAAACTCATCCCAACCTTGCATCTTCAGTCAATAACTTTGCCTACCATGTCTCGCTAGAAACTCCAGTAGACGGACGCGATCGCGATCGCCGTCACAGTGGTTATACTCAAGCTCAATATAAATCTCTCGCTTGGTTAATTGCTCAAAGTAAAGTTCCTGATGCAAGAATTACTACTCATAAAGCAGTCGATCGCTCTGGTAGTAGAAGCGATCCGCGCTCTTTCGATCGCCGGAAGTTTCTCAGTTTGTTGCACGCTTATAGAGGAATAAGTCGTAAGTCGTAAGCCAAAAGTTAAAAATCAAAAGTTAAGAGTCAAAAGTTAAAAGTTAAAAGTCAAAACCGATCGCTACTCACTACTTACTTGCTACTAATAATTGATAACTGAAAAAAATGGCTTTAAACTCCGATGAATTCAAACATCGCCTTTTGCCTCAAGCAACAACCTTAGTTGAAAAGGCAGTAGGAACGGCTAATTCAGTCGTACTTGAAGCCCTACTTGATGCCTGCTATCTTTTAGAAAATAGCTCGAATAGCAATGCACCCATAGTCGCGATCGAGCGAGATGTCCGCACTGAAACGGGAACTTATCATCTATTCGTCCGCCGCCTCAGTACAAGCGTTCCTGCGGGTAAATTCCAAATTTTGATCGTCCGCGAACTAGCATCTGGCTTAATTCAGTGAGCAGTTATCAGTTATCAGTTCTTTTGACTTTTGACTTTTGACTTTTGACTTTTAAATTAATGCTCGAATAAATCTTTGAATTGCAACAAATCAAGCGCAACAATGGTTGGCAAAGTTTGAAAACAGGTTTGCGCGAGTTCCCAGCGTTCTTCTCGTTTGAGCATTTCTGTGAGTTTTTGCCGCAATGAGATTAAATAGCGGACATCATTAGCGGCATAGCGGAGTTGTTCTTCAGATAAATTGGCTGCATTTCCCCAGTCGGAACTTTGAGCGCTTTTATCAAGTTCTACCAGTTCTAATTCTTGGACTAATTCTTTCAAACTGTGGCGATTTGTGTATGTCCGCACTAATTTACTAGCAATTTTTGTACAAAAAATCGGTGCGACTTGAATACCGAGATGATGTTTTAGGGTGGCAAGATCGAACCGTGCAAAATGAAAAATTTTCTCGATATCTGCTTCTAATAATTGTTTTAAATTAGGTGCGTCCGTTTGTCCTTTGGCAATGCGGACAACCGCAACTCTGCCCCGATTATCGCACAACTGTACCAAACAAAGGCGATCGCGGTGGACGAGCAAACCCATTGTTTCCGTATCTACTGCAATTGCCGTAGCATCCATGAATTGAGCCAAAGCCTCATGGCTCAAGTCGCGATCGCAAATCTGAAAATCTTCCCCTACCATTGCCCTACCTAACTCGATCCTTCGTTACTAAAATACTACAAGGGAGCAGGGAGCAGGGAGCAGGGAGTAGTCAGTTTTGATTTTTAACTTTTGACTTTTGACTTTTGACTTACATACGACTTACAAAAGAGCCTACTTTACTCAACAATTCAGGGGTCGTAAATCCTTTGGTGAGGTAATCTGTTGCACCGACGCGCTGCGCTTCGTTGCTCCACTCTTCTGATAAACGGGAAGAAATGACAAGAGCAGGTAATTTCATGCCTGCTTGCCGACAGCGATCGATCAGGGTGAAACCGTCCATCCCTGGCATCTCAATATCGGTAATTAACAAAGCTGGTACGGAATGGCTAGAGAGCCAAGTCCATGCTTCTAAACCGTCGCGACAAGTCTCAACTGTGTAACCGTTTGCAGTCAAACTTGCTTCAATTCGCCGCCTCACCAGCGCTGCGTCATCAACAACGAGAATAGTACGACTAGCAGCAGGAGGCTCGGTAAATATTTCTGCTAGATCGAAGCTAGGAATGACAGTTCGATCGCCATCTCCAGTGGGATTCATCCACAGATGTGCTGCTAGAGATGCAGGTTCTAAAACCGCGATCGACGTTCCATCAGTTTGTAAAGTTACCCCCATCATCCCTATAGGTGAAATTAACGGACTGGGTAAAGACTCGATCAACAATTCTGACTGTTCTAGCAAGTCATCTGCTAGCAACCAAGCGTCTCGTTCAGCTGCCGTGGAGGAGAAAGTAGAACGCACCCGCAAGCAAATGGCTGTATCTGACAACGGACGGTTGGCTCTCGCTCCTGGTTGCCAGTATTCTAATAAGTCAAGACATGGTATTGAAGCTTCATCTTGAGTTACAAACCAGTTAGGAGCGCTAGACATCGGGTCGCGATCGCTGGGCGTTGCTGATAAATTACTCCAAAGAGTCGTGGTGACGATCTCCTCGGCAGGAATGGCAAAGTTGCGATCGCCTGCCTGTACCAAGACGCAGCGTACTAATAAGTGCGGGACGGGAACCTGCATCTGAAAAGTCGTCCCTGCTCCCAGTACCGTTTTCAAGTTGAGATGTCCGCCGATGCTAGCAATTTGGGTGGCAACTACGTCCATCCCTACCCCGCGTCCAGAAATATCACTCACTTCGCTGCGAGAGCTAAAGCCAGATTGACAGAGAACGGCAAGCAAATCGGCGGGGGTATCGGTACGAGTCAGGGGTAGTCCTCGCGCTTGGGCAAGTTGGGAAATCTTGCTGGCATCAATGCCACCTCCGTCATCTTGCAAGGATAGCAGGTAAAATTTACCTTGGCGGCGTAGCGATAAGATAATCGTGCCTTGTTCCGGTTTCCCTAATGCTAGGCGATCGGCAGCAGACTCTAAAGCATGGTCGTAGGCGTTACGCATTAAGTGTAATAGAGCTGGCTCTAGGTGTTGTACCGTACCAGCATCGAGTTCCAAGTGTTCCCCCTGTACGATTAACTGAGCTGGCTTACCAAAGCGATTGATCAGATCGCGGAGAATACCTTTCGCCCGAAAACCCAAAACCTTAAACGGGATCAGCCGACTTTCTTCTACTGTTTGTTGGAGGTTGAGGACATTGCGATCTAACAATTGCAAACTATCTGCTGTTAGCCGCGAACTTGTCGCTGCTTCTGCGCCCAATTCTGACAAGCGCAAACTCACTTCTAGCAGGCGATTGACAATCGTATAACCTTGACGATATCGCTCTAAAACTGGAGCCGTTGACACACTAGAGCGCTGTTGCTGTAAGTTGTCTAAAAGGGCATAATCGTCTTGAACTTGTCGTAACTGCGTCAGGTATTGCACGCTATCTTGCGCCAGCGACAGCAGTTGTCCGATTTGCGTCTGCAACGATTGATAAAATCCTTGCACTGCCCTTGCAGATAATAGCGTCTCCACCAAACGCTGAGACGATCGCTCCAAGCGTTCTAGAGGGACGGGGACTTGGATATTTGTTTCGGTAGTTGGTTGTTGGTAATTGGTAATTGGTAATTGGTAATTGGTAGTTGCTCCCTTGTCCCCCTTGTCCCCCTTGTCCCCTTCTGCTCCCAGCTCGTCCCTGCTCCCTGCTCCCTTCCCCGCAGGCAACTTCCCACCTTGTCTGGCGCTGTCTTTTAACAGGGGGAGATATTTAGACCATTGCGATCGCCAGAAATCGGATTCGGGGCGGTTGAGTAAAGCTTTACTGTAACGTAGCAAGTCTAACCAACCAGCCTCAAATTCTAAATCGTTGCCAATTTGTATGAGTTGCTGAAGCGTTTGTTTTGCTATTTTGATAACTTCTGGAGGAACTTGACCGCGATCGGGCAGGTCTTCTATTGCCATTTCCAAGTCCAGCACGACGAGATCGAAGCCTTGTTCGGCAAACTCTTGAAATAATTTTGTCTGTTCGTTGGCTTCCGGTAAGTAGAGTTGCTGAATTTCTTGGCGCAGAAATGCGATGCGATCGATGCTAGGTTGGACGGCAGCGATCGCCGCTTCTCCTGTTGCCTCAACTTGCAAACTTGCAGTCAGAAGTTCTCCCGCCTCTGCTAGCATTTGTGATAGCTGACCGTCTTCTAGCGGAGGTGCAATTTGCAGATAGCGCAAGTCTGAAAGTAAGTCCTCTAGAATAGTTGAGACATAAAGAATCCCATCAGCACCCACCGTCACGGCTCCACCCTTGATCGTGTGGACGCAGCGATAAGTTTCTTGAATATCTGCCGTCCAAGTTTGAGGCTGAAGCTTTTGGACGAGATTTATGTATGTTTGCAGATAAGTTTGAGTATCAACAGCAAACATACTGCGCAGCTCTTGCTGTAATTGCAGCTCGGCTACGTCAACAAAATCTAACTCAGCAGCAGTGGAGCTATGTTGTTCCAACATAATCGGGTATATGGGTGTAGTATATATTTACTGATAACTAGTTACTGTGTAGAGGTGTTACATGTAATGCCTCTACACTGCTCCCTGCTCTCTGCTCCCTGCTCCCTGCACCTCTTCAGAAATGCGGAAGAAACTGACTTTTTCTAATAACGTCCGTGCCATGTTGTCAATTAATCCGGCTTGTTCCTGGGTGAAACTAGATTGCTGTTCTGTCTTAGCAGCTACCGTCGCAATTTCTTCAATCGATCGCAGCGTCGTTTGTGCTTCTGCGGCGATCGCTTGGCTAGATGCTGTTACTTGTTGTCCTACCTGAGCCACGCGATCTGTTACGTCTTTAATCAGCTCGAATACGTACTGCGATTGTTCTACGCTACCAACGAATTGATTCACTGAATGGCTGATGCCTTGCACGTCTTGGTTAATCCCAGACACTACAGTTTGAATTTGAGCTGCTTGCTGCTGCAACATTAGCAAACCTTGGTTTGTTTGTACGGCAAGATCGTTCACTTGAGTCGCGATGGTTTCAAACTCGCGGGCAACACTAGCAAATTGGTCGGGGTCTTGCTGTCCAGAGGCACGAGCGGCAATCATAGAAGCATTTAACGCAAGTACCCGTGTTAGGGCAGCAACTCGTTTTTGGTCTTTGGCAAACTGAGCAGCTGAGGTGACGAAGTTAGTCAAAATTTGGGCGCGTTTGACGATTTGTTCCGTACCTGAGTGGAGAACTTTAATTTCTTCGGTTAGTTTCACCATTTCCTCCTGTCCTTGGGTAACAGCGATTTGTGCCTGTTGCACGGCTTGGTCTGATGCCAATGCTTGTTGTGCTGTTTGTTGGGACAAATCCGAGAAAGTGACAACTGAGGCTTGCACGGCGTTAACTGAGTGTGCCTGTTGCTGTGCTTGTTGGGCTGTTACTGCTGCTAGTTGTTCTAGCTCTGTCGATCCCTGAGTCACTTGTTGGGCAGTAGATAATACCGTTGCCATAATTCGAGCCAGTTCTTCAATCAGGCGGTTGAGGGTATCTGCTACGAGTCCAGTGGCGCGATCGCTCACCGGTGCTTGTACCGTCAAGTCTCCGCTCTCCAATGCTGCGACTGCATCGAGTAGATGACTCACATCTGATTGTAAGACGTGGCTCTCCTGTTCGATCGCCTCTTTCAATTGCTTAATTTCAGCAGTCCCTTTTAAGTTCTCCAATAGGTCTTGGATTTGGTCAGCCATCTGATTAATATTGGCTCCTAGCATTGCCAATTCGTCACTACCTTTGACTGCAAGACGTACATCCAGATCGCCCGCTCCCAACTTTTGGACGGTTTTAGTTGCTGCCTCAATTGGTTGGAGCGATCGGTTGACTAATAAGACTGCGATCGCGCTTACTGCAATTGCTGCGGCTAGAGTACCAAAGGCAAAAATTTGCGCCAAGCGATTGTTAACTGCAAAAGCAACGTTTCGGTCTGACAGAATAAAGCCATCCCAACCTAGATCTGGTAATCCTTGTGTTGCCTCGAACGGAGCATATCCCCCAACTACATATCGTTTTTCTAATGGTTCGTAAGACTCTGTCGGTGCAGCTTTTCTAACCTGGCGCAGTTGCGGAAAAGGAGTGAGGTGTTCGGCGGCATCCATGCCTAAAGTCTCAGTGCCATCATTGGTGACGAAAACCTTGCCTGCTTTATCGACTAAATGATAAGTTCTGTCATTTTCACCATAGCTCTTAACCAGAGCGTCCAGAAATCGAACTGGCATTTGGGTACGCACGACACCAATTATTTTATTAGTGACTGAATCTCGTACGGGTGCGGCAAGGTAAATAACAGTTTTACCCGTAGATGGAGCAACTCTGGGTTGGGAAATAAATCGCTTGCCCGTGGCAAGGACGGATTGAAAGTAATCTGCACTTTTGTGATTGCCAAGTTTAGCCCCTTGGGAGACTAAGATATTATTGCCGTTTAAATCGATGAAGGCGACGTTGTCATAGACTTCATACGTTACAGCGTAATTGGTGAGTACCTGCGAACGGTCTTTTAAAGAAACAACTTGCTTCACTTTCTCATTGCGCAAAATTGGCAGATTACTGAGAGCTTGAATATCGCCGTAACGCTCAAACAGAAAACGTTCAACTTTGTCCATCATTGCTACAGTTTCTTCCTGCTTGGCAAGCTCAATTTGCGCGTCTAACATGTTAGCTGCGATGAGATTAGCTGCGATCCCAGTAACGACTACAGGCAGCGTACCAATTGCTACTGCTGCCAAAGTGGTTTTTAAACGCAAACTCAACCCTTTTTTGGTAGAGCGGTTGGCATTACTTGAAGGTGGTGGAGCTGCATTGTTAGGAGCAGATGGCAAGCCGAGGTCTGATGAATTCATTGTCATAAGAGCAGGAAAAATGACTGGATAAGCAAGTCAAAAGTTAAAAGTCAAAAGTCAAATATTCGTAGGGGCGGGTTTAGCCAGACGAGCGAGCGATTACAGAGTTTTTTTCCAAAACCCGCCCGTACAGCCATCTATAGGAACGATATGCCGCAGAGCGTTAAGTTGTTGTCAGTTCCATAGCAACAGTATCTTCAGCCTCAGATAATAAATCCAAGTCTGATAAAACTGTATTTTGCTTCAAGGCAGTTTCTGGTAAGCGGAAGAATTGAATGCTGCTGAGTAACTTGCGCGATAGCTGTTGCATTTGTTCCGATTGCAGGCGCGTACTCTGAGTCAGGAGCGCGGTACGTTTGGCGAGGTCGGCAATGTCATTCATCGCTTGAGCTGTAGATTGGGTAGCGTGAAGAATCTCATCGCTAGAACGAGATACCCCTAGTCCAGCCTGTACGACCTCTACGGTACTGCTGCGGACGTTACTAAACACTTGGTTCGACTGTTCCACACCCGTCGTAAAGTCGCTCACCAGCCCACCTAAACCTTGTACGTCGCTATCAATTGCCGATACTACACTATGAATTTGGTCGGTACGCTGTTGTAGAGTGAAGAGTCCTTCGTTTGTCTGCTGCGCTAGAGTACTGACTTGAGCCGCGATCGCCTCAAATTCTCGCGCTACAACTAAAAACTGTCTGGGGTCGCGCTGTTCGGAGGCGCGGGCTGCTACCAGGGTGGCGTTTAAAGCCAGTACTTGAGTCAAAGAAGCAATCTGGCTTTGGTCTTGCACGAATTGATCTGCTAGACCGACAAATTCACCCAGAGTTTTCATTTTCTGAATAATTCGGTCAGTACCTTGACTGAGAACGTCAATACCTTTAGTCATTGCTTCCAGCGCCACTTGACCTTGTTCTACTGCCGATTGTACTTCGGTGAGAGATTGATTCGAGCGATCGACCGTTCCCGCAGAGTCTTGTGCTGATTCACCTACCTGTTGGGTTAACTGTAATACCTGTTCTACTTCTTGAGCTTGGGTTGCCGCGTTATTTGCTACAGTTTCAGCTAGCTGTCCCAAGGCACTAGAACCCACGGAGACTTGTTCTGCTGCGGCATATACCTGAGCCAGCACTTGTCCGAGTTTTTCTAACAGGCGGTTGAGGGTGTCTGCCACTAGCCCGGTAGCGCGATCGCTTACATCAGCTTGTACCGTTAAATCTCCTTCTTCTACTGCCGACACTACGTCGAGGATGTGGATCACCTCCATCGACAGCGCTTCCCCTTCTTGTTGGTTGAGTTCTGCTTGTTTTAGCTGTTCCTGGGTAGATACCGACCGCGATACTTCATCCCGAATCCGATCTTCGTTAGCCGCAACCTGTTTCAACAAGTTGAAAAATGAAGTTGACAACCGACCGATCTCGTCTTGCTGCTGCATCTGCATTTCGGTTTGGGCATCCGCTTGCGCTAGCTTGTTACATTCATCTAGAATCGGACGCAGGCGACGATTGAGACTACGCACGAAGAGTAAAACTACGGCTGCTAGCAATAAACCTGCACCTAACGCACCAGCGATCGTAATTGTCAAAACTGGACCGAGAACAACTCCTTCCGGTACTGCTGCCATCATTAACCAATTGGTGCTGGGAACTCTTTGATAAGCCCAGAATTTACCTCCCGTCCACAATAGTCCCGATCGCTCTTTTTTGTCCGGCGATGATATTTTCGACCAGATGGCTTTGAGTTCTGGAACTGTCTCGTAACCGCTCTGATTTTTAGCGCGATCGGGTGCGGGTGGGTAAGACATGAGTTTACCCTGTTCGCTGGCGAGGACAAAATAGCCCTGGTTACGAATCACGGATTTGGAGATCTGGTCGCTCAAAGCCCCTAAGTTTACGTCGATCGCGGTAATACCAAGAATTTTATTGTTGCGATCGCGTATTACCTTACTAAAACTGGTCATGGGGATGTTATACCAGGAGTAAGGCTCAGTCCAGCTTTCACTTCCCTGTGCTATGGGATCTTTAAAGTACGATTGAGTCGGGTAATTGTCCTCCCTGAACAAATCCATTTGGAATAGTTGGTCGTAAGGTGCAGTTAGACGCTTACCTGGCTGCTTGGGGTCTTTTTGGTCTATGTAGAAATATGTTCCATGCCATTGACGGTCTGGAAGAATTGCATAAGCCGTTTGTTCCAATGCCATACCCATAGCCAAAGTAGGGCGATGGAGAAAGGATCTTAGCAGTAAAGCATCAAGTAGGTCTGCATTGACCGCTTTCTTGCTGCTCAATAACTCAGATGCACCAGTTAAATCGCGCATCGATTGCTTAACAGGTTCTAACTTACCTTCAATTGAGGTTATCTCAGTGTTTAAGTTATCGCCGATCTGAGCGAGGATTTGTTGTTTTAAAGACTGATAGAAGAAAAAACTAATACCACCGAGACTAACTAACGCACCGCCCATGACGGAGATAAACAGTACTGTACCGATGGAATTAAACCGAATTTTTCGCCCAGGACTGTTTTGCGGGGCAGACGAGGAAACGGTAGGTTGATTAGTAGTCATATGATTGAGAATATTGTTTACAAAAAAGGGAGTCGGGAGTCGGGAGTCGGGAAAGAATTCAAAATTCACTACACCCCACACCCCACACCCCACACCCTATTTACTGGTCACTGGTCAGGAGTCACTGGTCACTGATAACTGCTCCCTTTATCAAGTCGATCGCCATCTCAGGGGTTGCCACAATGCATCTGCTAAGAGTTCCGGTTTGAACAGTCGCATGTTTGGTTCAGTATTTGACTGCGCGGCATCAAATAAATCTGGTGGCAATTGGGAATGCGATCGCATTCCCAGGGTGCGATCGACAACTAACCCTAGTCCTCCTTGTTCCGCCGCCGCAGCGCTTAATTGCACCACTGTCAGTTTTTCTGCGGCAAAACCCTTAGCAACACCCAAGAGTTGACGCAGAGAAACCAAGGGGATAACGTGACCTGCATGATGGAGTACTCCCATCATCACTGGCGAGTAGAACGGCATCACCAGGATCTGCGATCGCTCGACAATTGGAATTTCTGCCACTAGAGTCAGCGGCAAGACAAAAGTAAATTGTTCGACTTGGGTGAGGATATATCGCTGTTGCTTTTCCTCAAGCTGGATCGATGCATCACTTTGGGCGATCGCGTCAGGAGAGGGATTCATTAGCGTACCTTTTGTAAAGCTTGCTCGACGGTTTCCCGCGTCACGGGTTTGATCAAATAATCATCGGCTCCAGCCCGTTTCATGCCATAGTCAATCTCCAGAGGAGTCTTTTTAGTCGAACAGAAAATGACGTGCTGCTTTGCAGTTTTTTGGTTAGAACGCACCTCGCGCAAAAACTTATAGCCGTCTTGTTCTGGCATCACAATATCTAGAAATACAGATGCATAGTCTCGATCTGTAAGCATTTGCATAGCTTCCTTCGAGTCGGAACAAGCATCGACTTGATGCCCTAAACCTTCTAATAAAGAAGTGAGTAAGTGGCGATCGACCGAGCTATCATCAACAACTAAAAATTTCATGAGTTTGTCGTCCTTTCGTGTGGTTTAGTTGACCTTAATATTTAGAATTCCCATTAACAGTTGTCAGTTATCGTAGGGGCGGGTATGAAGCGCAGATGACTGCTGAAGTCATAATTTTTTTGCTAAACCCGCCCGTACTGGTGCATAAAGAAAGGGTATAGGGTATAGAATTTAATCGTGAATTGCGCATAAAATTACACAACCATATCTTTAGTGGTGGGGGCTATTTCAAATAACATTTGCCGCAAATCTGTGCGAAATGTTGGGACTTCGGCAGGGGTACGGGGCTTAGCTAAAAACTTGCAATTTGCCCACTGCGCTCGCCATTGGTTGGAAACAGATTTTTCAGCTGTCAGTAACACCAGAGGCAGGGATGCTAGTTGGGGTTGTCGTCGGATTTGCTTAATCAGGTCGAATCCAGAAGCTCCTGGCATATTGATATCGAGAAAAATTGCTAAGGGTTGAGATTCCATCATTGTTTGCACCGCAGTCAGAGCATTGTTGGAATACTTCACTTGGTATCCCCAACCTTCTACGAGCTGACGAAATTGCTGGATTAGTAGAGGCGAGTCATCAACAATAAATATTTCTGCTGAAGATTGAGAATTGCCAGAAGTGTTAACGGATTTTTCTATTTCTACTAAGCCTCTTTCAATCAAACGGCTAAAGAATTTTGCGACTTCTAAAGGATCTTTTCCCATCGTGCGGGCGATCGCCGCTAAATTTTTACCTGGTTGGACTAAGTTTTGTAACTGCTGCTGTTGTGCTGTTGGCATAGAAGCAGCTGCTATTGCCTCCTGTTTCAATATCAAAGTGCTGTCGAGGGAAGGAATGTATTTTTGCAGTTGCTTCCATTGACTTTGGCGGTTCGAGGCTTCTACAAACAAACCACTCAATTCAAAGCCGCGAATTGGAGTATTGACAACGAGTTCGGGTTCGGAAAAAAACTGAGCTTGTCCGCCGTAGTCAAATAAATATGTATCTAAATCGATGAGAATTTTTTGCCGCAGTGCTTGCGTTACGTCATCATGAGTGACCAATTTCATATTGACCATCTCGACGACAATTTTGCTTAAAGGGGTGGCTTCCTTACTAGATAATTCCTGTTGTAGCTGTCCGAATGCTTGTTGTGCTTGTGGTTGGCGCAGTTGAGGTATAGATTGATTTAAAGTTGCTAAAAAAGGCTTCCACGCTGCTAGTTTCTCAATTCCAGAGGAAATGACCCGCCCTTGCACGACTCCTAGATAGCGAGGCTGAGGAATACGAGAGCGCTCTCCTTTGCTTAATTGAATTTGCCAGTACCCTGTTAGGGTATCGTCAAAAACTTGCTTCAGTCGGTCGGTTAGTTCTGATGCCCCAAACGAAAAGCTTAAATTTGATTGCATACCAATTATTTATCCGCGAAAGTCCCTATACTCTGGCAACCCTAGTTTTCTCGCTTTTATAGTTCCCTAAATTTTCAGATTGCTAACATCTTCGTCAAGAATTTAAGTGCAGGCGATCGCGGCAACAAAGGGCAAAAGCTATCTATACTTTTTCTTAAGAGTCGCTAAGTAAGCGGGTTTTCTGCATTTAACGAACATAAAATCTTTTTAGATATTGACAGTAAGAAAGTGTTAAAAAAACCTATATTTTTGCAACGCTGTTTTCAACTTATCGCAATTGTCTTTGGCTTGTGGTTATTTTTCGATCTTGTCGCCCGTCTGGGGGCAGAGATTTTTTGGTTTCAAGAAGTCGGTCACTTGCCAGTATTGAGACTGCGACTATTGACCCAAGGTTTATTATGGGCGATTGGCTTTGGCATCACGGCTTTGTATTTGCTGGGTAATTTAGTGGTGGCTGAACGCTTGATAGAGAGCAGGGAGCAGGGAGTCGGGAGCAGGGAGGGACCAGGGGGACAAGGGGGACCAGGGGGACAAGGGAGCAACTACCAATTACCCACTACCAATTACCCACTACCAATTACCCATTACCAACTACCAACTACCAACTACCAACTACCCCCACACCTATTTCTCCCCCTAGTCTTGCTATTAAGTCTGTTGGTGGGGCTGTTGTTGTGGCATTACGGTCAAATTGCTAGGCAGTACTGGCAAACTGACTTGAATTTACCGAATATATCGCCGCTGATTCCCAAGTTATTTAGACCAGCATCAGTTTTCTCTCTGGGCGAACGATTGTTCTCCCAAGTTTGGGCGCTGGGTGTGTTGGCAGGATTAGCGATCGCCCTATTATTCTACACGCGCTTTTTTCTGTGGGCGATCGCGATTGTGTTCAGTGGAATTTTTGGTCTAGTTCTGTCTGGGAATTGGGCAAGAATACTGAAATATCTCAATCCCACCACTTTTAATAGTGCCGAACCCGTTTTCAATCGCGATATTAGCTTTTATATCTTCACCCTCCCATTAGGAGAATTAATAGAATTTTGGTTGGTGGGAATGTTTTTATATGGTTTAACTGCTGTTGCCCTGACTTATCTTTTAGCTGGAGATAATTTAAGTCAAGGGCGATTTCCCAGGTTTACGCGATCGCAGCAGCGACATCTAGAGGGATTAGGCGGCTGTTTCATGCTAGCGGTTGCTCTCAGTTATTGGTTGAACCGCTATGAATTACTTTATTCTCGCCGTGGCGTGTCCTTTGGCGCAGGTTATACGGATGTAACGGTACAGCTACCAGCTAATACCTTCTTAAGTTTATTGGCAGTGGCGATCGCGATTTTTTTGTTCTGGGGTGCAGTTTTTGGTTATCCCAAACAATTTAGACGCAAGTTTTTAATTGGAAGCGTTAGCACGTATTTACTGATTGCTATAGGAACTGGTACGCTATTACCCTCAGCCGTGCAGCGTTTTGTCGTACTCCCGAATGAATTAGAACGAGAACGACCCTACATTCAGCGAAGTATTGGATTAACTCGTCAAGCTTTTAACTTGGGAATCGACAACCGTACCTTCGATCCACAAAATAATCTTACCTATCAAGACATTCAAGTCAACGACCTTACCATTCGCAATATTCGCCTGTGGGATCAACGTCCCCTATTAGAAACAAATCGCCAATTGCAACAGATCCGACTGTATTATCGGTTTCCCGATGCCGATATCGATCGCTATACCTTACTACAAGATACAGTTGCGCGCCGACCCAGTGCCGCACCACCATCTACAACCGAACAACAGCAAACTGGTGTAAATGCAGTTAACACGGAGACAAGGCAAACTCTGATTGCAGCAAGAGAGTTAGACTATAGCGCCGTACCCCAAGAAGCACAAACGTGGGTCAACCAACACTTAATTTACACGCATGGCTATGGTTTTACCCTCAGTCCTGTGAATACGGCGGCTGCTGGGGGACTACCGGAGTATTTTGTCAAAGATATCAGCGACACAACAACTGATGGCAGTACTCTGGCTGTCTCTAGCGAAGCAATCCGCGATAGTATTCCCATCGGACAACCGCGAATTTATTTTGGGGAAATTACAGATACCTACGTCATGACGGGTACGCAGACAAAAGAATTAGACTACCCAAGTGGCAATGATAATGTTTATAACGTTTATGACGGTCGAGGTGGAATTAATATCGGCTCGTTTTGGCGGCGGTTGCTATTTGCTAAGTACTTAAATGACTGGCAAATGTTGTTGACACAGGATTTTACACCCCAGACGAAGTTACTATTTCGGCGTAATATTAATCGCAGAATTCGGGCGATCGCTCCTTTTATCCGGTACGATCGCGACCCCTATTTGGTAGTTGCAGATGCAGGAGATCGACAAAGTTATCTTTACTGGATTGTCGATGGATACACGACGAGCGATCGCTATCCCTATGCCGAGCCTGGTAATGAGGGAATTAACTATATTCGTAACTCAGTTAAAGTTGTTATCGATGCCTATCACGGTACGGTCAATTTCTATGTTGCCGATCCTAACGATCCGATAATTAACACTTGGCAAAAAGTTTTTCCTGGTTTGTTTCAACCGTTAAACAATTTACCAAAAACTTTGCGATCGCACATCCGCTATCCCCTAGATTTGTTTAGCATCCAAGCAGAACGGTTGACAACTTATCACATGACCGATCCGCAAGTATTTTATAACCGAGAAGACCAGTGGCAAATTCCTACTGAAGTTTATGGCAGTGAAGCAAAATTAGTCGAGCCTTATTATTTAATCACTAGTTTACCTACTGTACCGTTTGAAGAATTTATCCTTTTATTGCCTTACATTCCCAGTCAAAGGACAAATTTAATTGCTTGGTTGGCAGCGCGATCGGACGGCGAGAACTACGGTAGATTATTACTGTACGAGTTTCCTAAACAACGACTGGTTTATGGTCCAGAACAAATCGAAGCGAGAATTAATCAAGATCCGGTGATCTCTCAGCAAATTTCATTATGGAATCGACAGGGTTCTAGAACAATTCAAGGAAATTTACTGATAATTCCCATAGAACAATCGCTGTTGTATGTTGAACCACTTTACTTAGAAGCAGCGCAAAATAGCTTGCCAACTTTAGTACGGGTCATAGTGGCTTACGAAAATAGAATTGTGATGGCAGAGACTTTAGAACAGGCATTAAAAGCTATTTTTCAACAAAAGGAAACACCTGCAACACCAATTATTCGCCCGGTGGAGGAACAGTGACCAGTGACTCCTGACCAGTGACCAGTTACTAGTTACTAGTTAACTGTCAATGACAGATTACCAATTACCAATTACCAATTACCCCTTGTCAGCAAGTATTGACTTGCAAGAGCCTTTTTGGTATCTATTTTTAATAAAGTTAGGGTATAAAAAGAGTCTTGGTAGGATTGAGATTTAATTAAAAATTAAGCATTGAAAAAACATATTTGAGTTATGGCTAACTTCAAAAGTAACGATCGCGCCGAGTCAGAAACAGCAAATCACGCGAATGTCACCCGTGGGAATAGGACAGGAGAAGTTAGCGATCGCCCGCACGCGGAACCGACTGTTGGACGCAGCAACAATGGAATACTCGTGTTTTTGTTGGGCGTAGTTTCCACCCTACTACTAGTCGTTTTAGTCGGTGGCGGATTGTATATATTTACGCAACAGAGATCGACTCAATCGGCGACAAATCTAATACCATCAAATAACGAACCTCAACCAAACGCTGCGCCACCTCCAACTCAAGCTGAGACGAGTACGACAGCCGCAAATCCTCCTGCTGCTACAACTGCGATCGATCCTTCGTTACCCGCGCCTCAAACTCTAAGCCTCCAAGTCAATCATGCTAACGGTACGACAGCGCGACTTGCGGGAATTACCTTTTCTGACGACCACATCACCGCCGATCTTACCGTGACAAACGGTCATCGTAATGGGATTCGACTTAATAACAGTCACGATATGGTCATTGCAGATAATTTAGGGAATCAGTACAATCTGGTAGAACCACCGAACAACGAAGATATTAGAATTGACCCCAACACGACCCTTAAAGGAAAATTTGTTTTCAACGGTCGAATTGCCCCTGGTGCAACTACTTTGACCTTAACTACAAATAATAGATTTGGTGGCAATGAAAATTTTAGCAATAACCCGAAGATGACCTTTAATATCCCGCTTCAGGGTGAAGGAAAATGAGAGAGAAATTCGGAATTCGGAATTCGGAATTCGGAATTGTGAATGTGAAGTCGATCGCTTGCTTTTTACTGATCCTGACAGTTGCTTGTGACAGTCAGCAGGCTAGCAATCGTGGTGTTACAGAGACTCAACAGCAGTCCACCACAAATGTAATTACAACTTTAGAAGAACCACAGGCGATCGCTGTAACTCAATTAGAACAACCCCAGCAATCGGGTACTTCTGTCACCCAGCTAGAAGTTGTGCGATCTACTCAAACAACGCAAACAGTTATTCAAAAAGCCTTAACAGATCTAAAAGCCCAAGAAACTAGCGCGGGTATTCTAATTAATTTACCAGAAAATATTTTATTTGATTTCGATAAATCGAATATTCGTCCTAGTGCTAAACCAACATTACAAAAACTGAGTTTACTACTAAAAAACTATGCTGAAGCACCCGTGACTATCAACGGATATACAGATAGTAAGGGTAGCGATGCTTACAATCAAGTGCTTTCTCAGAAGCGGGCGGAAGCCGTCAAAAACTATTTAGCGCAGAATTTTGATATTGACGGTAGCCGCATGACACCCAAGGGCTGGGGTGAAAAACAACCCATCGCCCCAAATACAAAATCTAACGGTGCTGATAACCCAGAAGGGAGGCAGAAAAATCGGCGGGTAGAGGTGATTATAAGTCGTAAGTCGTAGGGGCGCACGGCTGTGCGCCCGTACTAGGGAGTCGTAAGTATTTCACGCACCACACAGCTATCAACTATCCATTACCTATTACCGCATAATCTCCCGATTTCCCGCCCGTCTTACTAACCAAATGTATTGCTTCAATTTGCATCGATTTTTCTAGGGCTTTTGCCATGTCGTAAAGTGTCAAAGCAGCGACGGAAACGGCGGTGAGTGCTTCCATTTCTACACCCGTTTCGGCTTTGGTTCTGACTGTAGCTGTAATTTGATAGCCAGGAAGTTCGGGATCGGGGGTAATTTGAACTTCGACTTTTTGTAGGGGTAAGGGATGGCACAGGGGAATGAGATTTGATGTTTGCTTGGCTGCCATAATTCCGGCTAGTCTTGCCGTTCCCAAGACATCACCTTTGGGGGCGTTGCCAGCTTGAATCGCTGCCAAAGTATCTGCTTGCATCCTCACTCTACCAGAGGCGATCGCTTCTCGAACTGTTGGCTGTTTGGCAGAAACATCTACCATCTGAGCTTGCCCTTGCCGATCCAGATGAGTCAAATTAGCAGCAGAAAAATTTTCTTGTGTCATTTAGTCAAAGTGTGTGTTACTATAAGTTTCTGGCAAGGGTGTGTAGCTCAGTGGACTAGAGCACGTGGCTACGGACCACGGTGTCGGGGGTTCGAATCCCTCCTCGCCCGTTTTTGATTTATCGGTTTGTAGGGGCGCACAGCTGTGCGCCCCTACTTTGGTTATGCGCCCCTATTTTAATGCGTATGCATCCTGACCCCTGCCCAAGGCGAAACGTAAAGAGGCTGGAAAACTTTTGCTCGAATGGGTCAAAAAGATGAGTAAAGCGAGGAAAGTTAGCCCGCCAGCCGCACCAAACATCGCCCGATAACCGACTTGTTCGGCAATTAAACCTAAGAAGGGACCCGCGATCGCAATTCCGACATCAAACCCCACCATACACACACCAAAGATTCTCCCCCGTTCGTCTGGCTGGGCGCGGTCTACCAGTAGTGCGGCAATGGTAGGCAATAGCATTCCTGCCCCAGCCCCTTCGATAATTGCTGCCCATAAAAACATACTGGCATTGGTAGCTTGCCATAGCAGCAGCATCGATACCGAGTAGAGAATCAAGCTGATAGAGATAAATAAACCCCTGCCGTAACGGTCGGAAGCTCGTCCCGTAGTCAAGCGCACGACAAAACTCGCGATCGCGGCTGCGGTGTAAAATAATCCTGCGTTTAAATCTACTTGAGTCGATTTAATAAATAGAGGTGCGAAGGTACTTAAAGTACCGAAAGCCAAACCAACTAGTAATAAAACAATCGCGGGGATACGCAGTCGCGGACTGAATAATAAACTCCAAAACCGATCTGCTGAAGGACTTTCGGTTGTCACTTTCGCGATCGGTGGATTGTAGACTTGGGAAGTAAACAAGATGCCCAAAAATCCCAACCCTGCCGAGAGGAGAAAGAGGGGTGCATAGCCAGCCCCAGCTTGTAAAAAACCGCCGATGGCGGGTCCCACTGCCATACCAATCGCGGTCACTAAACTCATATAGCCGATAACTTCACCGCGATGTTGGGGGGGTGCAATATCGGCAACTAGGGCGCTGTAGCCCGTGGTAAAAGCGGCAATACTAATCCCGTGGAATGCCCGCAGCGCCATCAATAAAGGCAAAGATGTAATGACTAAATAACCTAAAGGGGCGATCGCGACTACAGCCGTGCCAATGTATAACACCAGTTTACGACTGCGGCGATCGGCAAGCTGTCCTAACCAAGGACGAAATAATAACAGTCCAATGGCAAAACAACCCATTACCATGCCAATTTGTTGCTTGTTCGCCCCCACATCCTCGATATAAAGGGGCAGAACGGGCAACAATGCTGTCAGACTAGACCAGAAACTCAGCCCAGCACAGAATAAAATCAGCAAATTTCGCCGCAAACTGCGATCGAATTTCAGAAAAACGTTCAAGGTTCAATTTTAGGGAGTAGGGATTATTCAGTGTAGAGACATTACATGTAACGCCTCTACATCAAATATTTTTACTTTACTTAACATTATGACCTACGACCTCTCGCACGCGATAGATTGGACGACCTTGAGATTCATGGTACGTCCGCATCAAAAGTTCTGCCAGTAGTCCGAAGCAAAACAACTGTACCCCAGTGATGAATAGCAAGACAGACAAAATCAATAAGGGACGATTGCCAATACTTTGACCCAAACCTAATTTTAAGAAAGTCAAATATAGCCCGATCGCCGTACCCAAGACTAGAGACAGCAGCCCAAACAGACCGAATACGTGCATGGGACGGGTGAGAAACTTCTTCATGAAGGAGATTGTCAGCAGATCCATCAAGACGCGAAACGTCCGCCACAACCCGTACTTACTGCGACCAAAACGTCGTGCGTGGTGTCTCACAGGCATTTCGCCAATTCTCGCCCCTTCAATAAAGGCTAAAGCGGGTAAAAAGCGGTGCAATTCTCCGTAGAGATTCATATCGGCTACGAGTTCCGACCGATAAGCCTTGAGAGAACAGCCGTAGTCGTGTAACTTGACACCTGTTGTCATGCCAATGAGTTTATTAGCAATTTTAGAAGGGAGTAAGCGAGTTAAAGCCGCATCTTGTCGTTGTTTGCGCCAACCGCTTACCAAATCATAGCCCGCATCGAGTTTGGCAAGTAAAGCAGGAATATCCGCCGGATCGTTTTGTAAATCTGCATCCAGAGTGACGATCGCTTTCCCTGTAGCATATTTAAATCCAGCCGCCATTGCTGCTGTTTGTCCGTAGTTGCGTCGTAATAAGACAGCTTTTAAATCGGTGCGTTCTGTTGCTTGTTGCTTGAGGAAATCCGCCGAACCGTCTTTGGAACCATCATCGACGCAAATAATATCGTATGTTAAACCACTGGCTTTCATGGTAGAAGCGATCGCCTCCAGCAAATGAGGTATGCTCTCCACCTCGTTGTAAACTGGTACGACCACCGAAACGTCTAGTTTATATGAGGCGATCGCCCCATTGGATTGAGTTAAGCTATCGGAAACGATCATGAGTAGTTAGTAGTGGCTAGTGGCTAGCGGTTAGTGGTTAGTGGTTAGTTAATTTTGACTTGTGACTTGTCTCCTGTCTCCTCATTTTTGACTTTTGACTTCTAACTTTTGACTTTTGAATTCCGAATTCCCTCAAAACACTTAACGACTCTGCCGTAGGAACGCAGTTGTTGAAAGTACGACCGACTAATTTCGTCTCCCTCTGCCGTTAAGCGATCGATCGCAATGCCGTTACGCCCCATTTTTTGCCCAGAACTATGTATATAAGATCCAGTGCCTAAATAAAGTCCCACATGGGTAGCTTTCTTATCCGTCCCAAAGAAGACTAAATCTCCTGGTGAGAGTTCCACTTCAGAAATTTTCTCTACAAAGGCTTCCTGTTGATATGCATCTCTAGGTAACCAAACACCCACTGAAACAAAAGCTGCTTGGATCAAGCCCGAACAGTCATAGTTTGGTCCTAACGTTCCACCCCATAAATAGTAATTGGGTTGCTGCATCGCTTGACACGCATAGTCAATAACTTTTGGCAAGCGGTGCTTAATTTCTGTAATAGAAAGAGCGATCGCTTGATAAGGAGACTTGGCTATAGCTAATTTTTGGATGTCAGATCCGAGCAGCCAACCTGGATAATCATCTTCACACAAACACACCTCAATTGCTGACGGGTTGTCAGGCATAGTCGTAACTTGTAAATGTCTTCCATCTGCTGCTTGAGTTGCCAAGCGATCGCACTGAGGAGAATCATATATATTTAGAGGACTGAGGCACTGATATTCAATGCCAATTTGTAATTGTTCTAAATTTGTCATTGGTCATTAGTCATTAGTCATTTGTTGCAAGATCTAAGAGGCGAGAAATTTACTTTATTGCGAATTGCGAATTAGTCTTGTCCTCCTTGTCTCCCTTGTCCTCCTTGTCTCCCTTGTCCTCCTTGTCTCCCTTGTCCTCCTTGTCTCCCTTGTCCTCCTTGTCTCCCTTGTCCTCCTTGTCTCCCTTGTCCTCCTTGTCTCCCTTGTCCTCGCTATGACATTTTTTTTCCGCAAAGACGAACAACTAGAAAATCTGGGCGATCGCGTTTTAGAAGCAACTTGGGCAGAATTTCCCACTTTGGCACGTAACCAAATTGCTCTGACGTGGATTGTCTACGATCCTCCAGTCTCCGTCAATACAGGTGGTGCTTTGAGTCCCCAAGCCTTCTGGAATTTTCCAGTGCGGGGGTATAGCTATCGCGGTGTGGAACGAATCTATCCTGCTAGTATCGTCAAACTATTTTATTTGGTGGCGATACAAGAATGGTTAGAAAAAGGCATGGTTGGGTCTTCGCCGGAGATCGAACGCGCCATGCGCGATGCGATCGCTGATTCTAGCAATGATGCAACTAGTTTAATCGTTGACGTTCTCAGCGGTACGACTAGCGGTCCCGAACTCCCAGCCGCGCCTTTTGAGACTTGGAAAACTCAACGCAACATCGTCAATCGCTACTATCAATCTCTCGGTTGGGAGGAGATGGCGACAATCAACGTCAATCAAAAAACTTGGTGTGATGGTCCCTATGGTCGCGAACGAGCGTTTGTGGGGGAGTTAATGGACAATCGCAATATGCTGACGACTAATGCCACAGCAAGATTGTTACACAGTATTGTAGGCGGGGTAGCGGTGTCTAGCGGGCGATCGCAGGCGATGATGAGTTTACTCAAGCGCAGCCTTAATCCTGCCGATTTACCGACAGATAATGACGAAGACCAAATTACGGGTTTTCTAGGTGGCGGATTACCCCCAGAAGCGCAACTGTGGGCAAAAGCTGGCTGGACGAGTCAAGTCCGGCACGATGCTGCTTATATAGAAATTCCTAATTTGCGACCATACTTATTAGTTGTATTTACCGAAGGTCGCCCCCACAGTAAAAATCGTCAGATCTTACCTTTCATTTCGCAGCAGTTCGCTGCCGCAGTCGCTACTTTGGGGAATCGGGAGTAGTTATCAGTGACCAGTGACCAGTGACCAGTAACAAATGACAAATGACAAACAAACATTGACAAAACATAAAAAGCTAGAGCTAATAACTAATAGATAGAGTGAATTATGCAAGTTTTCAGCATAAAATGTGCTAGGAGTGAACGCAAATATGCTTTTTTCTCGTCATTTGCCGTTGGTGTTCGGTGTTGCGAGCTTGACCGTACTTGGTTGGAGTTTATCTGCTCAAGCTCAGACGTACGATCGCGATCGCCCGCAGTTAAATCAACCTGCACAACCTCCAGATCGTGTCGTCCCGATGCCAGGAACGTCTGTGACTTCAGCTACGACTCTAACTACTGAGCCTGCTACAATTCCAGAGTTAGAAACGACAAAAATCGATAATTCCCAGATCGCCCAAGTCGATAGCGCCGATGTGGGACGCGCAGTTCTTGGTGGTTCTAGCTATGTTGGTATTGCCGCTAATATAGGTTTGGATGGGGACACGGATTTAGGCGACTCTAACTTTGCCGTGATTAGCAAAATTGGGCTGCCTAGTAACTTCTCAGTGCGTCCATCTGCCGTCTTTGGGGGAGATACGGTTTTTCTGATTCCCCTAACTTACGATATTTCTTTACCAGGAGTTGATGTCATAGATGCTGCGCTACCAATATCACCTTACATAGGTGGGGGAGTTGCGATCGCCTCTGGCGATGACAGTCAAACCGACTTCTTGCTTACTGGTGGGGTAGATTTTCCCCTGACTAATCAATTTACTGCTACGGCTGGGGTAAACGTTGCCTTTTTTGAGGAAACTTCTATCGGTCTATTACTAGGAGTCGGCTATAACTTCCCTGGCTTCTAAAAATAGTAGAGACATTACATGTAGAGACGTTACATGTAACGTCTCTACATCGGTCATCGTTAACCGAGCTCTGAATTATTTCGGGCTAATTTTACCAATCGTACCGAGAGTACCGTCGTCTTTGACCGTCCAAACGTCATAGACTCCGACAACATCACCGTTAGCATCGACATCGACGTTACCGCTAGCGCCTTGATAATTGATATCTTGACCTTTGCGTAATAACTCTAAACCTTTGCATACGTCAGTAACTGCCGTCCCTGGAGCGTTAGAAACTTCTCGTAGTTTACTGGCAATTGCTTCGCCAGTATTTGCCTTGGCTGCTTGGGCGGCGAGGACGAGTAGTGCTGTCGCATCCCAAGCTTGAGGGACGTATTCCCCAACTGCCTGATTTTTCTTTTGTTTCCACAATTGGGTTAACGCTGTCAGTGCTTTGCCATCTGCACCTGGCACAGTCCCAATCGCCCCAGTGACAATATATTTACCGTCATCTTTCTTGCCAACTTTTCCAGGGAAGGTGGCGGATTTCACTCCGTCAGTGAGCATCACCTGTACTCCCTGCATTAATCCTTGCTCGTAGGCAGATTTCAGTAAGATGCTACCTGTTTCTTCGTACATCACGGCAATCACTGCCTGGGGTTTGCCAGCGAAAGCAGCAGCGGCTTCAGTTTCAAAGGTTGTTGCTTTGGGATCGTAACGAGTCGGTCTACCTTCGTTAACGACAGTTCCACCAAGTTTTTTAAAAGTTTGGACAAAAGCTTTTTCAAAACCTACACCGTAGTCGTTATTGATTACTACAGTCGAGACTTGATTAAAACCTCGTTTTTTCGCTAATTGAGCTAGGGCTTCGGCTTGGTAGGTATCGGGGGGAGCTGTCCGCGCCCAAAAGCCTTTAAATTCACCTTTTTTGGCTCTATCTGTAAAGACAGGGCTCGTACTACCAGGCGAGATCAGCATCACCTTGTTGCGCACGGCGATCGGTACAGCCGCGCTAGAAACGCTACTGGCAAAAGAACCAACTACACCTGCTACGCGATCGACGTTTGCTAGTTTCGTCATCGCTGCCGCACCCTTACGCGGATCGGTTTCGTCATCTTCTGCCACTAAGGAGACAGGAGCGCCATTAACACCACCGCAAGCATTGACTGTCTCGATGACTAAGGGAACAGCACCCGACATTTGTTGTCCGATGGGACCTAAATCGCCCGTGGCGGGGAGAAGAGAGCCAAGCTTTAGTGCTTGCGTGCTAGCTTGTACATCTGTTGCAACCGGAGTTGTTGCCGGAGCAGAATCGGCAGTTGTGGTTTGGGGCGTGCTGCTTGTTGTTGTGGTTTGTTGACAAGCCGCAGCCAAAAAACCGAGCGAGAGAGTAGCAGTAGCTAGGGCAAGAGTACCTGATAAGCGTTTCACCAAAACAGGATCGGTCGTTTTCATAGAGTTGTTTATCGTCTGTGCGATTGAAAATTAATGCAGATTATTCTTGCATAACTGGGTAGAAAACTGGATCTAATTACACCTACCCAATGGCGGAGATATTTTCTTCAGCAATAAAGTTCCGCGATCGCAATAATTTTTGCCAAATGATAGAGGAACGAGGCGATTGGCGATCGCCACAATTCTCTTTCAGCTATGGGTTGATGAGGTGCAATTCACCCACAGCA
Organism: Chroococcidiopsis thermalis PCC 7203; assembly: GCF_000317125.1. GTDB lineage: Bacteria > Cyanobacteriota > Cyanobacteriia > Cyanobacteriales > Chroococcidiopsidaceae > Chroococcidiopsis > Chroococcidiopsis thermalis. The sequence goes on along the minus strand of NC_019695.1, from coordinate 2,810,554 downwards.
GAAATCTGGTAAATTCTTAAAACGGAGAGGGAGGGATTCGAACCCTCGGATGGGTCTTACGAGTCCATCAACAGATTAGCAATCTGCCGCTTTCGACCACTCAGCCACCTCTCCTGGTGACATGGCTTCATGATTATAACAAGCTTTGCACTAAGAAGCAAAACCAATTATTTATGGCTTACCGCAATCCCGTCCCGACAGTTGACATCATTATTGAATTAATTGACCGACCGCAGCGACCGATCGTCTTAATCGAGCGCCATAATCCTCCTTACGGTTGGGCGATCCCTGGCGGTTTTATCGATTATGGGGAGTTAGCAGAACTAGCCGCACGTCGAGAAGCTGAAGAAGAAATTGGCTTGCAGGTAGAATTAATCGAACAGTTTCACGTTTATTCCGATCCCAACCGCGATCCGCGCCAGCATACGTTAAGCGTAGTATTCATTGCTACGGCAACAGGCGAACCCAAAGCTGGAGATGATGCTAAGGGTGTTGGCATTTTTGAATCTTGGCAAGTCCCTACGAACTTATGCTTCGATCACGATCGCATCTTGCGCGATTATTGGCGTTACCGTCATTACAATATTCGTCCCTTGTTAACGAGTGAGTAGGGTTTACTTAACATAGTTGTTGTTCTACTGTGATATTTGGCGAACAAACTTCTACAAGTACAGCCAACCTTACGCCAATCTAGACTGTCATGCATTTAGCTGGCATCATCAGCCCCAGACATTTTGACATTTAACTTTTGACTTTTGACTTACTTATGACTCGCAAAATCATCCGTACCGATGCCGCACCCGCACCCGTGGGACCATATAATCAAGCGATCGCGGCTAGCGGACAAATGGTATTTGTCGCTGGGCAAATTCCCCTCGATCCTCAGAGTGGGGAAATTATCGGTACGGGGAATGTCACCGCCCAGACAAAGCAAGTGATGGCAAATTTAGAGGCAATTCTCGCCGCAGCAGGAGCAAAGTTTCAGGATGTGGTGAAGACAACCGTATTCTTAAAAGATATGAATGATTTTGCGGCGATGAATGCGGTTTATGCTCAACATTTTGATGAAGCAAATGCCCCAGCGCGTGCTTGCGTGCAAGTATCGCGGTTGCCGAAAGATGTGTTGGTAGAGATTGAGTGTATTGCGGCGATCGCTGCTTAATTGAATTTTACATGGCGATAAGTCCGTAGAGTGTGTCAAGGGAAACCGATCGCTCGAAATCAGGCTGAACGATCTCCCGCGCCTGTGCGTGTAATTCCTCTGCTTTGAGTGGCGCGATCGCGTTCAGCTATTGCTTAGCAACGTCAAACCACTCGATTAATTTTCTGTATTACTAGAGCCTAGCTTTTATTTTTTTCTATCTTCAGTTTGAAACAATAAATTATATCCAATCGCAAATTGATAGCTATTTGGTTTATTAGTTAGCTTGTCATTTATTGGACGTAGCTACATCAAAAGGCAGAGTAATTGTATCAGTGAAAACATTTTATCTCTATCGCTAGCAAGATACATTATCCAGATAAAGTTTTAGTCTGGTTAATAAGTTTAAATGAAATGGAAGGAATTAATATGGCTCTTCACAAACTTGAGGACTTTGATACTAATTATCGAGATTCTTTTGACGGCGACGATATCAAAGATTACGAGGTTTATTCAGACAGAGATAATGAAAAAGTCGGCACTGTCAAGAATATCTTGGTCGATGAAGATGGTCGTTTTCGTTATTTAGTTGTTGACACTGGTTTTTGGATTTTTGGTAAACAGGTATTGCTACCAGTGGGACGTTCTCGCATTGACCAAAACCAGCGACACGTTTATGCGGTCGGCTTTACCAAAGAGCAAGCGGAAAGCTTACCAGAGTTTAGCGACGATCTGAAAATTGATGACGCATACGAAGAACGGGTGCGGGGAGTTTATCGCGATCGCCCCCTAGAATCATCAGCAGCATTAGGTTCGACAGCTCCAGCAGCAAAAACAGTTGATTCCGATCGCAGCACTTACAACTATCAGCAAGAGCCAGATCTGTACGATATGAACCAGCCAGATCGTCAATCGCTCAAGCTGTATGAAGAAAGGCTGATTGCGAATAAAACCCGTCGTAAAGCCGGAGAAGTTTCCGTAGGCAAGCGCGTTGAAACTGAAACAGAAAGAGTTTCAGTTCCAGTAGAAAAAGAACGAGTCGTGGTCGAGCGCGTCACGCCAAATGATGCTGGTAGACCAGCAGCTCCAGGAGAAGCCAACTTCCGCGAAGGTGAAGCTGCACGTATGGAGATCTATGAAGAAACTCCCGACATTCGTAAGGAAGCTGTTTTACGCGAAGAAGTAAGAGTTAGAAAGGAAACCGATCGCGAAATGGTCAACGCCGAAGAAACGGTGCGGCGAGAAGAACTAGATTTGGATGCTTCAGATCGTCCGGTTGTAGATAAGAACGATCCTAACTACCACCGATAGAGCATTTAGGTTTGATTAGTGTCAATTTTGTGACTTTGCCCTTCACCTTGAGTGTGCGAGAAATTTACTATTAGATTATCATGCCTGGCTTGCGCACTCACTGAGAGAGTTTAATCACTACTTTATTGGAGACAACCAAATATTCTCCTCTTGAAGTTCTCAGGCTTTCTGGTGAACCTTGGAGTGTTGAACTAAATTTACGACATTTAAACACAACTTTGGGAATGGATATTTTGCGTTGTAAAACTCCCTCTATGGTACGTACAGAGCTTTCTGTTTATTGACTCGCTTACAATTTGCTATGCGCTTTGATGTGGGAGGCTGGTACTACTTATGGTACGCCTCCTTTACGCCGAGCGATGCAACCGACGAGCGATGTACCAAAGGCAGAGATTGTTCTAATGCCTCTTCTCTGGCTGTGACTACTAAGTCATGATGGGGTGATAAATGGCAGACTGGATCGGTTGCAGCAGCGTTATTTGTTAACAGTAGTGCTTGGCAACGGCAACCACCAAAGTCAATTTGGGCGCGATCGCAACTGCGACAAGGTTCGCTCATCCAGTCGGTTCCTCGAAAGCGATTGAAAGCAGGCGATTCAAACCAAATCCAATCTAAATCGCGATCGCGGACGTTAGCAAATTCTATCTCAGGAATAGAACTGGCGGCTTGACAAGGCATGACATCCCCGTGGGGAGCCACAACCAAAGCCCGACGACCCCAACCACCCATACAGGGTTTGGGATAATCTTCGTAATAGTCGGGAATGACATATAAAATTCCCATCGGGCAAATGCGGCTTTTTTTAGCCACGGCTACAATCTGCGCTGCTCGTTCTAATTGTTGGGGTGTTGGCAGTAAAGCAGCACGATTATGCAATGCCCAACCGTAGTATTGAGTCTGTGCCAGTTCTACCCGATCTGCTTGTAATTGCTCGCATAACTCTAACATCTCCTCCAGGCGCTCGATGTTTTGCCGATGCAAGACAAAGTTCAGCGTCAGTGGTAAACCCAAATCTTTGACAATTCGTGCTGCAGCGAGTTTTTGCTCGAAACAACGAATGCCAGCAAGATAGTCAGACTGGGCAGCGCGACTATCTTGAATGCTAATTTGGATGTGGTTAAGTCCGGCATGACAAAGCTGCGTAGCTCGTTCTAATGTCAACAACGTACCAGCAGTAACCAAAGTCGTATAAAGTTCAACTTGGGCGGCTGCTTTGACTAAAACCTCTAAATCCTGTCTCAACAGTGGTTCGCCACCAGAAAAACCCAATTGCCATACACCCAAGTTTCGGGCTTGCCGGATCGTCCGCAGCCAATCATCAGTAGCAAGTTCCTGACGATAATGTTTATCGTGATAGTTGAGTGGATTAGAGCAGTAGGGACAACTCAGGGGACAGCGATAGGTTAACTCTGCAATCAGAGTCAAAGGTCTATCCGTCGTCTTGACTGGTAAGAATTCTGACATTAATTCTTCTCCTTGGCATCGACACGATTAATCGCGCTCGACTAATAGTCCCCGCGCGCTGAGCCGAATCAGCAAGCGGCGCACGTCATCTTCTAGTGTCTCGCCTCGATATTGTGTTTTTAACCGCTGCGCGATCGCCCCAATGGTACGCCTACCATCGCACAGCTCTAATACAGCCGCCGCCGTAGAATTTAACATCAGCGCGCCTTCTGGCATCAGAAGTAAATGTTGTTGTCTTAACTCGTCCCACTGCAAGCGTACACCTTGGGCTAAATGCGGTCGCGAGTGGTTTTTCATGTTAGACATGGAGGAGCGAAGACAAAGAGACAAGGGATTAGAGGAGTGTCAATCGACTTCTGACTTCTTACCCCAGCCCCGATCGTTGCCATTGGTAAATATATGTTGTGACTTCCATGCATAGATCGAGTTCGTCATAATCTGGTTGCTCCCAATCCGTCAGTGGCTTGCCGATGGGTGGATGGTAAGAACTTTCTCCAGGTGTACCTTGGGGGGCTTTAGAACTGTTGCTTTGCTCGTCTGGTGTAGAGCGATCTATTTTGTCCCAAACCATGATAGTTCTCCTTATGCGATCGTGTCATTAACCTAACTTTTGCTCAGGTCTTTCAGGGTGCGTTCTTTCTAGCTTTTTACGTAGGCGTTGAGTAATCGAGCGGCGATCGCTCTCTACTCTGGTAACGATACTAGCAATTGTCAATTACATATTATCTATTACTAGCCGTTAGATGTTTGTCATTTTTCAGTCACAATTGGCGGTCAGGCTAATCAACATACTTTAGTAGCAAATATTTTAACGCTTACTTAATTTCAATAAATAAGTCACTCTTCATACAGAGCGACTTCTTACCCAAGACAGTTATTTTTATTGTGATTTTCATGTTTATTAAAGTTTCTAAAAAAGACAGAAACTTATTTTTTTATCTTGTAAAAAAGCGGTAGTAAGCTGTAAAGTTATGCATAATGGTATCATCCGGCAGCAAACAGGGCGATGGCATCGACGACAAAATAAGTTTGGGCAAATCTGGGAGCAGACGAAAGTTACTTTAAGGCTTGTCCTGAGCTATTTCAATTGGATTTGGGTACATTCCCGTAATGGTACTACTGCTCAAAGGGCAGACCTAACCTCAGAACCTTGAACTTGGGAAGATATTGCTGTTTATCCCACACTTGCTTGAGGCACAATCGTCTCGATATACTTATGGACGGCACGGATGGTTTTACAATTGTAAAAATAATCTGAGGTGATGGGGCTCGCCTTAACTGCCATCTGGAAATTGACATGACAACCAGAAGGCTGATGGCTCCTACTGTTCCGGCTTGCGGCGGAAGGGTAGGGCTATCGCTAGCCAATCTAACTTTCCAACGCGAGTTACGGTTCAACTGTTAACTAACCCGTAGTTGCGCGATGTTAGAGAGCTTTATCTGGATTTTGCTATTTGGCTTTTTTGGCGGTCAAATTGCTCGTCGCTTGAAAATTCCGGCGCTGGTAGGCATGGTGCTGGTGGGGATTTTCTTAGGTCCACAGGTGGCAAATGCAATTAGCCCTAGCGTTCTGGAGGCAGCTGGCACTCTGCGAACGATCGCTGTGATGGCGATTTTGATGAAGGCAGGGCTAGGGCTGGATCGGGAAAAGCTAGCCCGACAGGGATCTGTAGCACTGCGATTGGGATTTTTACCAGCGGCGTGTGAGGCAATAGCTGTTGCTTTGGCTGCAATGACAATTTTTCAGTTTGACTTTCTCACTGGATTAATGCTGGGTTGCATCATTGGGGCAGAGTCTCCGGCTGTCATCGTGCCAGGAATGTTGCGATTGAAAAGCCTTGGTTGGGGCGTAAACAAAGGAATTCCCGATGCGATTTTGACGGGTAGCGCTTTGTCAGATGTTTTGCTGCTATTAGTATTTAGCCTGTTATTGACATTCCTTTCCCAAGGGAGTGCAGCAGGTGTAAAGTTACCGGGAGGTTTAACTTTAAGCGCGCTGCATCTGCTGCCGTTACAAATTATTTTCCAAATTGTGCTGGGAGTTGTACTAGGGCTGCTGACGGCGCGGCTTTTGGTATCTCTGCTAACAAAGCAAAACTGGACGCAGAATGCGGTACAAGATACGTTGGTAGCGGCAAGTTTGGCTCTGTTGCTCGTGGTAGCGGCAGAGAAATTGCCAATTTTCTCTGGCTACTTGGCTGTGATGGCAATCGGATTTTTTGCGATCGCATTCGATCCGCCTTTAGCGCGACGATTGCGGAGTGGGTTTGACAGTTTATGGGTGGTAGCGGAAATTGTCTTGTTTGTCTTGCTAGGGGCAAGCATTCAATTGCAAGTGTTAGGAAAAATTTTACTTCCAGGGCTACTGATTCTAATAATTGGAACCCTAATCGGACGGGCGATTGGATGGTACTTGTCTACCTTGGGTAGCAACTGGAACTGGCGGGAGCGATTATTTCTCTTACCTGGTAATTCTGCTAAGGCAACCGTTCAGGCAGCAATCGGCGCACTACCGTTAGCATCTGGGATCGAAGGAGGAGAAACAATTCTGGCGATCGCGGCGCTGTCAATTTTGGTCACTGCGCCTCTAGGAGCTTGGGCAATTCCGACATTTGCGCCGAAACTACTGGAGCGTGGTGAGGTTGACCCGACAAAGGTAGCAGTGACTCGCCGCATTATTATCTTAGCAGTCGTGGATACCTCCCCCTTAGCCGCTCAAGTGCTAACAAAAGCCGCAGAACTTGCCCGTCGGAGCGATAGTGAAGCGATCGTGTTGCACGTCATCCGCAGGCAAGATTCTCAAAAAGTGGCATTGCTCAAAGAAAAAGCCCAACGTCTTTTAGCAGATATCCGCCATCAATTCATCACCCTAGAAGGCTCGGTTCCAGAGACTATTGTTCGAGTGGCGCGAGAATATGGAGTGGCTGAGATTGTCATCGGTAAACGGGGACATCGAGCTTGGGATGAAGTTTTAGTCGGTTCGGTTTCCCAAGCAGTACTAGAATCGAGTCCGATTCCGGTAATTGTCGTTGAAGATAACCAATTCGTTGGTTAATTCGTCGGAATCCTGAAATATGCTCAAAGATCCCGTACTTCGCACTTCTCTTGCGATCGCACCAAGAGCAATCGCGCTTTGCGCTTAGCCGCTATTACCTCGGTGCGTGGTTCGTACAATTGTTTGGCACTGCAATTCCCTACGGTACGCTCTTCAGCAACGTCAGTGGGTGTTTCCTGCTGAGATTCTTTGCTACGCTGTCATGGCAATACCGAACAAAGGTTTTAGTTTCATATTCGTTCTCTTCAAGTCTTTTACTTGTATACTACTAGACTCAATTCCGAGCCGCTTACCACAATCTTTAGACAGAAATCGAAACTTAAATTTTTCTATATCTTTATCTTGAGAAAGGGAGTTTTAAAACCCGTTCTAAAGAATTATCTTGAATATTACTGTGGTCGAATCTGAGCGAGAAGTAAACATAAATTACCCTCGCGTCTCTAAAGACATATATCTGGTGTTAGAGATTTTTTCTGGCGAAGACAAGTCAAAACTTAAAAATAAGATTAGAGCTTCACACTCCTCATTTCATGGCTCATCAAATATTCTAAAAACTGAAATCTTTATCATTTGTTGTCATTTTCTCATCATTTTTGTTCGTGATGCTAAAGATAGCTAAACAAAAAGTCAGGTAATTTTCAAATCAGTTGCCATAGTTAATGGCACTGTTAGCTACTTCTGGAAACATTTGAGGGACCGCTCGTGAACACCAAACCTATTCAGCAGATTTCTACTATCATCGCGATCGCCACCGTAGCTGTATTGGCAGGCGGACTGTCAGCTCAAGCTCAGACTGCTAGTAACAACGCAGAAAATACGAAAGTTTCAACTTCAGCGGCTGCACTGAGACATGAACCTACAAATTCTGTAGTAGCTCAAGTTGACCCTACTTATCCTACGACTCAACCCACAACTCCTACTACTGAGCCGACATATCCCAGCACTCAACCGACTACCCCAACTACACAACCACCTGCAACTACACCAACTCAGACTACACCAACTCAGCCCACTCCAGGTGCAATTGAACCAGGTAGAGCTACTCGTGGTGGTTCCAGCTATGTTGGAGTTGGCGGTAACATCGGTCTGGGCGGTGGCGACACGGCTTTGGGTATCGGTAACTTCACAGTTATCAGCAAAATCGGATTCACCGAAGCTGTCTCTGCTCGTCCTGCTGTTGTCATTGGGGATGACACTACCTTTCTGATTCCAATTACTTATGACTTTACCGTGCAACCTACAGGAGCAGCGACAGAAGCAATCTCTAGTTTCGCACCTTACGTAGGAGGTGGTTTAGCGATCGCCACAGGAGACAACAGCGATGTAGGACCAATGCTCACTGCTGGTGCTGACGTACCAATTGGCGATCGACTGACAGCAAATGCTGGTGTGAATGTCGGCTTCTTTGACAGTACTAGTGTAGGACTGACGATCGGTGTTGGTTACAACTTTGAAGGATTGTAAGAACTGTCGAGTTGTCATGTTGGCATCATTTTTGGTTTGAAAACTAGAAGCAGGATATTGAAAGCAAGCAACTATGAAGCAAGGAGCATTCTTCAGTTTAGCCTTAACTGCAATTCTGGGCGCGATCGCGCTACGTCTCCTGCACAGGTACGTTCACCTGTACCCCCTGCCAAACCGTAAAGTTCTTCTGTTGTAGTAAATCGATTGCGCTAGGAGGAAAATCAACTATGCAGCAACGACAGATGCTACGGCTACTCGCCATCAGTATCAGTATTGGTAGCTGATTATTTGTCGGATGCAAGCAACAGCGTCGATTTGGTACAGAACCCCAAACAGAGTTCAATCCTGGCGTTTGAGTTCTACAACGGCAACTGGATGTCCCTTACGTACCAACACCTCAGCCTGTTGTAGATGCAATGCTGAAACTGGCAAATGTCGGTAAGAATGACGTGATTTACGACCTTGGTAGCGGAGATGGAGGAATTCCCATAACTGCTGCTCAAAGATACGGAGCCAGGGGAATTGGTATAGAGATCGACCCTCAACTGGTTCAAGAGGCAGAGCGGAATGCAAAAACAGTAGGAGTCAGCGATCGCGTCCAGTTTAGCCAGCAAGACTTGTTTCAAACGGACATGAGCGAAGCCACAGTCGTGACGCTTTATTTATTGACAGAGAACAATCTCAAACTGCGTCCCAAGTTGTTGCAAGAACTAAAGCCAGGAACTCGCATTGTTTCTCATAACTATGGCATGGGTGACTGGAAACCCGAAAGAGTCGAGCAGATAGACGGCAGAACGATTTACTTGTGGACTGTACCAGAAAAAATTCCAGAGAATTTGCGCTCTTAATTTAACATTCGGAAAAATTTAATTTCAAAAACAGAGGATAGAGCGGATGAAGGTTCAAAATCGTACTCACACGATGAAAAAATTAGCAGGACTCGCGGCAGGTTTGATGATTCTCCCAGTCATCGCTGCTTGCGAACCACAACAAACAGCACAGAACCCTCCGACCGCGACTGAGCCATCCCCAGGTGCTACAACATCCCCAATTGAGCCAACACCAGGCACGACACCAAGAACTACAACCCCTCCTGCTGGGCAAGCAGAGGCAGATGATAATCATGTCGTTGATGTAGTGCAAGCAAATCCTTCACTAAAAACCCTTGCTTCTGTCATTGATGAAACAGATGCTAACGAAGTCTTAGAACTTCAGGGTCCATATACGGTGTTCGCACCCTCGGATGCTGCCTTCAATGCCCTTCCCGCAGAAACTCGACAACGCCTGCTACAACCAGAAAATCGCCAACAGCTTGCCCAGATTCTTTTTTACCATGTCGTCCCTGGTCAAGTGAGTGCCAATCAACTGCAATCGGGAGACGTGAAAACGGTAGAAGGTGCAAATGTCAACGTTCAAGTTGACCAAACTGCTAACTCTGTGAAAGTCAATGATGCTACCGTAACCCAAGCAGATATTCCGGCTAGCAATGGTGTGGTTCACATTGTCGATCGCATTATCTTACCGCCCAACTTTAATATCTAGTTCGGCTGAGAGACGCAAAATTTTGCGTCTCTACCGGAAGATAACATATTGTTTCTGGGAATTGTACGAGCCGAGCCGCTACTTGGCAAGGGTCGATCGACATTATAAAATCCCATTCCGAATGCTGGAACCGATTGAGCTGCGAAATGTTCTCAATCGGGAGTAATCCTTATAATGGCAGGGTGTAACGTACTTCTACGCGATCGATGCAGAGTTGTTGGTAAAGGTAGAAGCAACATCACAATCAGCTCTAAGTATCTAAATATGTAAATAGTATGTTACATTGATTGTGCGAGGTGAAAAGTAGGAGAAATAGCTCTGTGTGCCTCTAATCGCCAAGGTACGTGCGATATCTATCCGATTAAAGAGTCGATTTTCTATCTGAGTATCCCATATCTGGAGAGTAATGTTGTAATGCTTTCCAAGATGTCTTTACTGTTGCGATCGCTACGTCAATTCCGTTAACTGCCTTTGCTTTTGGCAAGTCGTTAACATTAGGAGTCGATTGATTTCAGATTTAGATTTCTAGCTCCTAATGCAACATTGGCTGACAGTTTTCACCCTAAATTGGGTACGGGAGGCAGCGATGGATCGAACTAGCGAATTAACTTTAGAGCAGGAATTTAGCTTCAGAAGTTTCGCCGACCGAGTAAGGCAAATGTCTCGCGAACAAGCTCAAGAGTTATCGATTTTGCAGTACAAGCACATGATAATTCAGAACATGATATACAAAGGAATTCTGAAAAAGGATTGGCAAATAGAGCAAGATTTTGGTTTGCTGAAAACCAAGAAATAGTAATGACTTTACATCACCGAGCAAATCGCTAACAAAAATTGGAGTATTAACTATGTCTGCTAACACAAATCTTACTTCTTCTTCGCTTAAAGATCGCAATGCTTGGCTTTGGGGATTTACTCCCCAATCTGAAATTTGGAACGGTCGTTTAGCAATGATTGGTTTTTTGTCTGTCATCTTAATTGAAGTATTTTCTAGTCAAGGCTTTCTTCACTTCTGGAATCTTCTATAAGTTAGCAGTTACCCTGTAATGATGCTGACCGCGATCGCGCCTTTGCCGTTGGCTAGGTCAGCTTCACTGACAAATAAGCTGTCATGAACCTTTCGAGCTTAACAAATTAATACACAGTTAAATTTAACTAATTCTTGGAGCTATTTCTAATCTCAAGACATCACTACAAAATAAAATTCGAGACAATCTGCATTGGTGGCTCGGTAGCGATATTCTATATGAACATCAACAGATAGAGCTGATATCCTCATATACACTCTTGGACTGACTTAAAGGACTACCCAGATCGGGATATCAAGCCGAAGGGATTCATACTTCGTTTTTCGCGAGGGTGAGAAACTACACGACTTACTGAGTCAGGTTCAAGCTGTCATCCTAATGTGGTTAGTACTTCAGGGCAGCCATACCGCGTTCTGAAGCCCGCAACTCCTTACTAGAGATTTTTCGCTCCTTGGTGTAAACCGAATTTAGTCAGATATTCAGATTTCAAAATAGGAAATAAAATGCACTGAATAGAAAGAAGCGATCGCCCTATTAGGTTTAAGTCAACAAAAAGTATAGACCTAATATTTACATTGAATCGTGATGGTTTGAATAAATTCGCTCTCATTTCTTTAAAGGAATCCATTCATGAGTATTGTCAAGAAGTTGATTGTTAACGCAGACGCAGAAACTCGCTATCCTACCCCTGGCGAATTGGAGCAGATTAAGATCTTAGCCCAGAGTGGCGATCGCCGGCTGCGCCTTGCTCAAGCGCTGACAGCTAATCGAGAAGGCATTATCAAACAAGCTGGAAGTCAACTGTTCCAAAGGCGACCGGACATCGTTTCTCCTGGGGGAAATGCTTACGGTCGGGAAATGACTGCAACCTGCTTGCGGGACATGGATTACTATCTACGTTTGATTACATACGCTATTGTGGCTGGTGATGCTACGCCAATTGAAGAAATTGGGGTGATTGGTGTCCGCCAAATGTACAGATCTCTGGGGACTCCTATCGAAGCTGTCGTCGAGAGCGTCCGAGCCATGAAGAATGTCACTAGCACGATGATGTCTGGAGAAGACGCTGGCGAAGTTGGTGCTTATTTCGACTACTTAATCGGTGCTATGCAGTAGAGCAAGGGCTATCGATTTAAGTATTTTAGGTCTATGTAACATAACTCCGATCGAATTCTGCCGAGCAATTTAAGCTTTGGTCGGTCTGGTCGGATAAAATTGGTTAAATGACCCAGAGTAGAACCTAATACTAAAGTGGAGTTTTATATGTCACCCGAAGCCACCCCAACCCAATCTGCCGTCCTAGTTACTATTATCGGTGAAACAGTACTCAAAGATAGCATTGTCCAATTACTGAAAAGCCACAATGTTAGTGGCTACACTATTATTCAAGTGCAGGGTGAGGGTGGTCACGGCAGACGCTTGGGAGACATGGCAGGCTACAACACTAATATTGAAATCAAGACAATTGTGTCGCCAGAAGTCTCAGATACTATTTTCTTGGCACTTAAAGAGCATCATGGCAAGCACGCTTTAATTGCCTTTCGACAAAAGGTAGAAGCTTTGTATTGATTGTTAAACGCGAGGTTGAGGAAGTTAAAAAGCTACTGAAAAAGCTGCTCAAGAATTAGTTCTTTAAGCGCGATCGAGCATTTTATGCTAAGATTAAATTAACGAGAATTATTTTCGGCTACGTGACTAAGCATTAGACACTCTGCCATAGACATCTTCCCGAATCTAAAGCTCTACACCTAATAGGTTTGGGGGTTATTGCATGTCAATTTATATAGAAAATCTATCTTCTGAGGTTGAAGAAGACGACCTCAAGCGGATATTTTTAGAGTATGGAACTGTGAAACAGGTTCATATACCTACAAATCATAAAACTGGCAAGAACAGAGGATTTGCTGTAGTAGAAATGGAAACATGTGCCGAAGAAATATCGGCAGTTCAGATGCTGAGAGGCATTGAATGGATGGGTCGTATCCTCACAGTGAATAGAGCTAGGATTGAGTTAAAGGACGTTTCGTTGAGCCGCTTGTAGAAAAAATTTCCAGCGGGAAGCAATTGCTTTTTGGTTTCTCTAGCTGCTTAATATACAAGAACGCAGCAGTGCAGAAGAAAATGGGACATGCGTACTGTTGCGAGTAGGTTTCTACTACCGCGAGATTCAAACGATCTTTATTTTAATTCCTCCTAATTGTCTCATCTGACTTTGCCCGCTTTGTTGCTTCAGAATTGCGATCGCAGTCACTTCTGAAAAAAGAGATAGTTAAGGGCTTAATTGAGAGATTTTAAACTAGAAGTGCAGATAAGAGCTATGGATTCAGCTATAGATTGCTGCGATCCCAGATAAAAATTAAATCGAATATTAACAAACATAGGTTAGAAAAATGCAAGTTTTATTAAATAAGTCTCTTCAATCACTGACTCCTTATACAACTGAAAACAGTCGAAAGAATCTAGCCGTGTATGCTGGGCAATCTAGATTGAGGAAGTCTACATGCCCTTGTTGTTCATACATTTTGCTCCGTCATATAGATTTGGCAGGAATTTACTGGCGTTGTAGTCACTGTTACCAAAAAATGCCAGTTTATCAACCACTGTATAGCGATCGCAATGACCAACCAGCTCAAGCTCTGAGACCTGCTGTAGTTATTGCCACGCTCAACAGCTTGAAGTTGTGAAGATAGTTTGTATTCGACTTAACCCTCCAATAATTTGTAGTTCTCTACTTTAGCAGTACAGCTACTTCAAACTCTAGGCGGACACGAGCGATAAAACACTTGGCTAGGATGAGAAACATAAGTTATAAGTAAGGTTTTCATGACGACGAATATGGTTGAAACTGACCGCGAGAACGGTCAGCCGCTCGTACCGAATTGGACGAGCATAACGTTTTTTGCGGCAGTTCATGCTATAGCTTTATTAGCACCCTGGTTTTTCTCCTGGTCGGCTCTGGGAGTAGCAATCTTCCTCCATTGGTTATTTGGCAGTATTGGCATTTGCTTGGGGTATCATCGATTGCTGACTCATCGTAGTTTGCAAGTGCCGAAGGGATTGGAATACGCGATCGCCCTGATCGGTTCGCTAGCGTTACAAGGTGGTCCGCTCTTTTGGGTCGCAGGACATCGCAGACATCACGCATACACCGAAGACATTGACAAAGATCCCTACTCTGCAAAACGGGGTTTCTGGTGGAGCCACATGGGTTGGCTGCTGTACAAACGTCCAGAGTTTTTTGAGTACGAATCCAACCGGAAATTTGCACCGGATTTAGCAAAAGATGCGTTCTACCGTTGGCTCGATCGCTACTATCTGTTGCTGCAAATCCCACTCGGAGTTGGACTATACCTGCTTGGGGGTTGGTCATTCGTTATCTATGGACTATTCGTAAGAGCAGTCTTGCTCTGGCACAGTACTTGGCTGATCAACTCTGCAAGTCATATCACTGGCTACCGCAGCCATGACTCCGATGATAATTCTCGTAACCTGTGGTGGGCAGCAATTCTCACCTACGGGGAAGGCTGGCACAACAACCATCATGCCTATCCCAACGTGGCAAAAGCGGGTTGGAAGTGGTGGGAAATCGATCTGACCTGGTGGACAATTCTGCTTTTGAAGCAAATGGGGTTAGCTCGAAAAATTGTTTTACCACCAACAGCCTCATAACGCGCACTCGAATCTTAGCTTGTTGCAGAGGCTAATGCTATGTTGCCTGCCGAACTCGGGCTTGATTTCAGTAAAATGCTAAGTGTAGCAGGTAGAAGTTGCACTTACGTTAATCTAAAGCAAGTATCTGAAACCATTATTGATTGTAGTGTCAAAGGCTTTCCTATTCCCATCAGAATCAGAAGTAGAAATCACTGATGCGATCGCGCTTCTTCAAACTTAAAATCCAGTCCATACAAGGAAACTTCGTATATGAAGGCACTCTTGCTCTACCCTTGTTTTCCCCAGTCTTTCTGGTCTTACGATCGCTGTATGGAAATGGCTGGACTCAAAGCAGTCATTCCGCCATTGGGAATTATTACAGTTGCAGCAATGCTGCCAAAGGATTGGGAAATTAGGTTTTATGACCGTAATGTCAACCAGGAAACAGATGGCGATTGGCAGTGGTGCGACATGGTTATTCTTTCTGCCATGCTGGTTCAGAAACCGGACTTCCACGCCCTGATTCAAAAAGCTGTACGGTTGGGCAAGAAGGTGGCAGTGGGGGGACCATATCCAACTTCAGTTCCTCAAGATGCCCTCGCCTCTGGAGCGCATTATTTGGTACTGGATGAAGGCGAGCTAACTATCCCGCAATTTCTAGAAGCACTTTCCCAAGGTCAACAACAAGGAATATTTCGCGCTACCGAGAAGCCTGACGTTACCACTAGCCCGATTCCCCGCTTCGATCTGCTCCAGCGGGATGCCTACTTCATGATGGCAATTCAGTTTTCTCGCGGCTGCCCCTTCAACTGCGAATTCTGTGACATTATCACGCTTTATGGTCGTAAACCGCGCACTAAGGAACCAAGTCAGACCTTAGCAGAGTTGCAAAATCTCTACGACTTAGGCTGGCGGGGGTCGCTTTTCATCGTTGACGACAATTTTATTGGGAATCAGCGCAATGTCAAACGGTTCCTACGAGAATTGATTCCTTGGATGAAGGAACGCAGCTATCCCTTCACATTCATCACTGAAGCCTCGGTTAACCTAGCAGAGGATGATGAACTGCTACAACTCATGCAAGAAGCAGGGTTCTACGCCGTCTTTCTTGGTATCGAAACTCCAGATACTGATAGCCTGCAAACCACTCGCAAGTTGCAAAATACCCGTAACCCGCTAATAGAAGCCTGTCGCAAGATTAATGAGGCAGGATTATTGATTTACGCAGGTTTTATCCTGGGCTTTGACGGAGAACGCTCGGGCGCTGGAGAACGAATTCAAGCATTTGTGGAACAAACTAGTATTCCTCAACCGATGCTGGGAATTTTGCAAGCCTTGCCTAATACTGCCCTTTGGAATCGGCTGAAAGCAGAACAGCGTTTATTAGAGGGCATCGGTATCACCCCAGTCGGGGATCAAAACACGTTGATGAATTTCATCCCCACTCGACCAGTTGCTGAAATTGCTAGAGAGTATGTAGAAGGCTTCTGGACGTTGTACGAACCCGCAAACTATCTCAAGCGCTGTTTTGAGCAATGCCTTAACATTGTTCCCCCTACTGGAAGAAGACAGAGTATGTACTTTGCTCCAGGCAAAGGGCTGCGGCTATTAGCGCAATTAATCTGGCATCAGGGCTGGCGACGAGCTGAAATTCGGGCGCAATTTTGGCGACAGTTGTGGGTAATCGTGCGTACCAAACCTCAAGTTCTGAATATGTATCTGGGGCTGTGTGCGGCTGGAGAGCATTTCTGGGAATACCGCACTTTAGCAAGAGAGCGAATTACCCAGCAGTGAGGCTACGATCCTCTGACAGAATCGACGCTACCAGTTAAAGCACTGATGCATGTCAGCACGTGATTTACTAGCAAACTAGGAGTTGGCGGGGATGCGCTCAATTTGGGCGTAGCCGCTGAAAATCAATAGTTTTTCTTGGGTTTCCAATTGGTTGAGTCGGAGCGTGATGCCATCGAGATCGAAGCGATCCAAATCGACCATGCGATCTAAAATTTCTACCAATATGATGCTTAGGGTTTGAGAGATTTCTCGTCGAGATTCTGGTACGCTATCTGCTTCAAACTTCGGCTGGCAAAAAGCAAGGCGGCATCGTCGCTCGATGGTTATGGTTACACTCAGACTAATCGGCACGAGTTCGCCGTTGCTTAGATTGGCATTAGCCCAAATCTGTACCCGATTGTTGGCTAATAGCTGTAGCCGCACAGCTTCAAAAGAGATTGAATTACCACCAGATATATTGGATAAAGCAGGTAGATAGAGGTTTTGGAGGCGCTTTCTCACCAGCTCTGCCCCAAAAGCGCGATCCTAGTCCAGATGCCACTCATGCTTCAGAAATTCCTGGTACATTGTTTTCTGAATTATCATCTGCTTATGCAGCACAATCAAAAATTCCTGGGCTTGTTCGCGGGACATCTGCTGCACTTGGTCGGCAAAGCTTCTGAGGCTAAATTCTTGCTCTATAGATAATTTAATGGGCTGATTCATCGCTGACTCCTGCCCCACTGGGGCGAAAACTAGAAGATAGAGTCTAGCTAGATATCTTTGTCTGAGGTTAGATACCTAGTTCGCTCGCTATTGTCATACTGAGCTAATCGCCACTACAAAGATTTGCTAACTACTGCTTTCTTCGGTCTCTTTCCGGCTTTGAGATCTCCGTTTTGGTTGAAATGCATTTCCAGTGGTTCGCAGGTATAAACGTCAGGCTCCATCAAGAAGCTATCGGCAGTCATACATTCATTCAGGTTGAGGGTATTCCCTTCTTTATCGGTGTAGCGCATGGATGCCCTCGTGTAAGCGTATGTAAATTATTATAACAAAATATTTCTGTCGATCTGCTTGAATATTTCAACGACTAGTCTTGACCGCACTCAATCGGAGTTATCTATCTTTTGACTAGATCCCAACTAGATAAATCAAGAGCAAAGTTCCACAAAACAAAGCATCAAAGGCTTTTGAGCGCATACATCTAGCGATGCCGGAGGGAGCGTCTACACAGCTTGTTAAAATATGGCGAAGGTCTTTTATCACTAACTAAAATGTATTCAATACACCCATTCCAACGCGATCGCTCTCGTGCGAGAGTTCAATAGTGCGCTAGTATAGTGGGTGAGACTAAAATTCGGTTATATCGTTTGTTTTTAACATTAACAGGCTTCTCTCCGAAATCTAAATCTCTACACCTTTTGATTTTGGAGACAATCATATGTCTATATATGTCGGCAATTTATCATACGAGGTAACGCAAGAAGACCTCAGTGCTGCTTTTGCAGAGTACGGTTCTGTAAAGCGGGTGCAACTCCCAACCGATCGCGAAACTGGTCGGATGCGCGGTTTTGCTTTTGTGGAAATGGATACAGATACTGAAGAAACAGCTGCCATTGATGCTCTTGATGGTGCTGAATGGATGGGGCGCAACCTGAAGGTTAATAAGGCAAAGCCTAGAGAAGACAGAAGCTCATTCGGTGGTAATCGCAGAGGTAATTTCTCTAGTCGCTACTAAGCTTTAAGACAGATAATTTAACTCTAAGGTTTAAGGGTAGATCGGGAGTCTACCCTTTTTTGCTAACAACTTAATTTCAGGATAAATTGCCCAAATTCTATCCTAACTTACTCAATTGAGAGGAGAATAGATGGCACAAATTATTTTGGGTGAAAATGAAGGAATTGAGTCAGCCTTGCGTCGATTTAAGCGCGAAGTTTCTAAAGCAGGGATTTTTTTAGACATCAAGAAACATCGTCACTTTGAAACGCCAATTGAAAAACATAAACGTAAGGAACTCGCTAAGCATAAGCAGCGGAAAAGACGTTCCCGCTACTAAGCTAGCTGTCTGAAATTTCAGTTTTGATTCATGAACGTGGAGCAGGCTTCTAGCCTGCCGCAGGCTAAAAGCCTACTTTACAAATCATTTAGAACTGCTATAGTTTCCGAGCGAGATATAGCCTTTTTCAATTCGATGAAATACAAGATCTGTAGGGGCGCACAGCTGTGCGCCCCTACGAATGTATCGCATCATAACGAGAATCGCTATAGTATCGCACTGACAGTATGTCCTTCCACCCATTAGTCAATACTATGCTGGTTCTCAGTGAGTCTCGTCCCGACGATCGACAATAATGACTTCAGGAGCATCGTCAACACTACCTTCGGTGCGGTATGTGGGGTTAGCTGTATTGACGTTATCGACAATGCCTTCGGTGCGGTAAGCCGGTCTAGTCGAATTTATCCGCGCTACATCAGTCACAACATCGGTACGGGTAGTGGTCGCATTTGGGTTGTTATATACACCCCATTCTTGAATCCCGCCACCGCCAAGAATTCTGGCTGCGTGGGCGATTTCGTCGTCAGTGCCATCCACAATAACTAAATAATGTCCTCTAGAAACGCGATCGCTGTAAACTTTGGCTCTTTCCTCGGGAATCCCCAAGCCAATTAGTGCGCCTAGCAAACCGCCCGCAGCCGCACCAATCGCACCACCAGCCGCAGTCGTAGCCAGGGCTGTAGCAACTTCGCCCGCTAGCATCACTGGACCAACACCAGGAATTGCTAAAGTGCCTAGTCCGACCAATAAACCAGTCAGTCCGCCTAAAACTCCGCCTGTCACCGCTCCAGTAGCAGCACCTTCATCGGCTTTGTTCCCGACGCGATCGCGATCTTCTACATCTACACCAGCAATATCAGGTTTGCTGTCTGCATCTTGGGCGATGATGGAAACCCGACCCATCCCAAAACCAGAATGCTTTAATTCATTCAGGGCGCGTTCCGCATCTTTACGCCGCTCAAATGTGCCTACTGCTCGTCTGTGGTAGCCTAAAGTCATTTTTTTGCTCCAATTTCAAAATTCCAGTGGAAACTTTAAAACAATCCACCGATCCCGTTCACGGCTAACGCTCCGGCGATCGCAGATGCGACAAGAGAAGTCAAAGCCGTACCAAACAACCACCAAGCTGCACCAGATGCGGCTTTTTTGGTTTCTACTGCTGTTGCCTGTGCTTGTTGTTTCAAAGCTTCCAGCCGTTTTTGCGTTTCTTGCTGAATGCGTTCGGCTTGATGCAGCACTCGATCGCGCGTACCTTCAATTTGACCCACAATCCGCTCGGCATCGGCTGGGGAAATATCTTCGCGAGAACTCAACACGGCGATTAGTGTGTCGCGATCGAATTGGCTCAAGCGATTGCGTAGAGCATCAAATCCCGCTTGCGGATCGTCAAACAAGGTGGTGAAGTCTTGCTGAATTCCCTCGTAGTTGAGTTCGGGACGCTCTAGCGAGTTGAGGTAGCTGCGAATGCGATCGAAAACTGAGTCGATAACAGACTGTACGCTACGCTGAATTTTCTCAATTTGCTCGGCAACAGAGTTACGTACAGTCAGGATGCGATCGACAATTTGATTTGCTTCTTCTTCCGAAATATCTTCTCTTTGAGACAGTAAAGCCACAATCGTCGAACGATCGAAGTGCGAGAGGCGATCGCCCAAACTACCTAATCCAGCACGAGGATCGTTAAGCAATAGTTGCAAGTCGCGCTTAATGCTATCGGGATTGAGTTCTTCTTTATTCGTATTCCGCAAGTAACCTTCTAAAGTTGTCTCAAAATCGATCGCCTGCTGTTGGACGCGGCTTGCCAAACGGCGTGGTGCTTGCACAATGCTGTTAATTGCTTCTTCTACAGAGTCGATCGCGCGGTTGACTTGTTCTTCACTCAAGTCTTGCCGTTGCGACAGTAGTTTCACCAAGGTTTCCCGATCGACGCGAGACAAGCGATCGCGTAATGCTATGGCTCCCTCTTGAGGATCTTCCAATACTTTACGTAAATCCTGCTGGATGCCTTCAGGATTGAGTTCTTCTAGGTTGGTGTTACGCAGATATTTAGAAATCGCCGTTGTCGTTTTGTCGTATTGCTCTTTGGCCTTGCCTGTGAGCTGTTGCGGTGCTTGTAAGATATTATCGCGGACTGATTCTAAGCGATCGAGAGTTTGATTTATTTGCTCCTCGCTCAAATCTTGACGTTGCGATAGTAATGCTACTAACGTTTCGCGATCGAACTGCGATAATCTTGAGCGTAATACAGAAATTCCCACTTGCGGATCTTCTAGCAAGGTGCGGAAATCGCGCTCGATGCCTTCAGGGTTGAGTTCTTCTTTATTAGTATTGCGAAGATACTCTTCTACTTTCTGCCTTACTTCTGCTGCTTTAGCTTGCGCCTGTTCTTGCAATTCTTTGGCTTTGTTGACAACGCGATCGCGAGTGCTTTCGAGTTGACCGACAATATTATTTGCTTCCTCTTCGCTAATATCCTGGCGTTGTTTGAGCAGTTGAGTCAAAGTATCGCGGTCAAATTGCGATAGGCGATCGCTGAGTGTTTCCACACCCGCTTCTGGATCTTCTAGAAGAGTTTGGAAGTCGCGCTCAATTCCTTCAGGATTTAGTTCTTCCTTACCAGTCGAACGCAGATAATTTTCTACACGGCTACGCAGGTCTTGCGATTGCGCTTGTGACGCACCAGCAGAAACCGTAGCTAAAATCTCGGTGCGGATCTCTTCTAATTGCTGGGCAACTTCTTGGACTTTGTTCTCAAGTAGATCGCCGCGTTGATTCAGTTTTTGTGTGAAATAATCTTTATCTAGCTGCTCTAGCTCTTGTTTAACTTTACCTGGATCTGCTTGCGGATCGTAGATAACGTCTCTAAATTCTTGCTTAATCGTTTCGCGGTTGAGATGCCACGGGTAAGATTTCAGCAGATAATCGTCTACATCGCTGCGGATGGCGCTGTTTGGCAATTCTGGTAGTTTTTGCGCTTGCTGTTGCACCTGCTGTTTAAATTGCTGTAATTGACCGGAAATCTTGTCTCGGTCTACTTCTGGCAACTTATCGATGAATTTTTGCAGTTGACCAGAAATATTTTCCACATCAATTCCAGCCAGATTGGTTCTTTCGAGTACTGCGGTGGTGAGGGCGCTCACACCCAATTGCACAGCTCGATTTCCCCAACCGTTGCTTTGCTTCCCATTCGATTGACTTGTTTGTACCAGTTGTTCCAGTTTTTCGCTGAGTTCGCTGGAATTGAGTTGTTCGGGAGAAGCTTCTTTAATAAATTGACTTAATTGAGCTTGCGGATCTACTTCGCCTGTACCGATCGCTTGCTGCCAAACGCCTTGCAACTGGTCTACAATCCGATTCACATCTTGTTTGGATAAATCCGTGCGATCGCTGACTAAATCTGCAAATGTCTCGCGGTTAATGTTACGTAATACGTCGCTATCAGCCACAGATTTTAGATCGGAGTTTTTGAGGATATTTTCAAACTGACCGCGAATTTCGTCTAAATTCAGTTGCGGTAGTTGTAAATTTCCCAAAGACTTTTGTAGAGTCTTACCGATCGCGTCTGAGTCGAGTCCTGTAGTGAATTCTTGCCGAACTGCGGCGGCGATCGCTTCAGCTGTGGATACAGCTTGATTCTTGGCTACATTAGCGCCTAAAGCTGCGGTTGCTGTCCCTACCAGTCCTTGAAAGCCAGAGGTAGCAGTGCTGACTAAAGAACCGATCAGCGAACCAACTGTAGTTGAGCCTAACCACAACAGGATAGAAAAATAGGTAGACCAAATAACTACCCCAATAATTGCCCCTAATACCGCACTGCTGACTAAACTAAGTTTCACAGCTAAAAAACTGGCAACGAATAGAGCCACGCCGCCAGTTGTTAAAGCCAAAAGACCTACTGCGGTCGAGATTTTACGAACTGTGCTACCTAAATTATCTGTATCGTCGGCATCCCCCCCACCTAACGCGGAAATACCTAAAGCGACTGTAAAGTTAGTTAACAGGAGTTGGAAAGCAAATGCCATCACTACACCCGCAAACAATGCCACTAAGAATTGTGGACCCGAAAAGACTGCGGCAGCTTCTTCGGGAGTGAGAATTTCTTCCGTAATAATTTGTGCTAGCCAATAGTTATTGAAACCATGCCCTGCTATTTCTGCTATTTCCCACATATGACTACCTCGTTTGAATTCGGCGCACGCTCATACTGCTACATCTGAGGCAATATATTTCCCAAGCTAACTGATAGCTTGTTTAGCCGTTTATACCGCAAGTTATGTATTTTTGACTTCTCTCGTTGTGTATCTAAACTGATAGAAATATTTTCTGAAATATTTTACTGAAATCAGATATAGCAGTTCTAAATGATTTGTACAGTAGGTTTCTAGCCTGCCGCAGGCTAGAAACCTGCTCCACGTTCATGAATCAAATAGGATTGCTATATTAGAGCAGCAGAAGAATTGTTAAATCTCTGATGATTTCTGGTTGATTTTTCAGAATTTATCGGAATGCTATGCGAGCTTTCCTATCCAATCATCAGCAAGCAGAACCGATTAGAAGTGGTAGGAAACGCCAATAGTCAGCACGGGATAGATCTTGAAGTCGCTCAAATCGTCTTCGATATCGTCTTCTTCCTGTTCGATCGCATCTTCTAATAACGAACCTACTACTGGCAGTTGTAACGCTGGTCCTGCTATTGGTCCTGATGCACTCAGATCGACTTCTGGCGCACCCCCGAATAAAACGCCTAAATCAATCGAAAAACTGAATGCGCGATCGCGTTTGACTGGATTACCGTAACCAATGCCAACGTAAGGAGAAATTGTGTTAGGAAATGTCAGTTCTCCTTCTAGCTGACCCACGGCTGAAGCAGGAAACTCTACACCTGCAATATCCAAAGTTTCAGTTGAGCGGGCGGTTGCGTCAACTTTGTTGTTGTTGTAGAATAAACCGCCTGTAATCCTAAAGTCACTTCTTTTCGACGGATACCAGTCTAAAAGTGCCGAAACACTGAATAGCTGCACGTCAGCATCGTAGTCAATATCGCTTTGCTCGGTGTCAATCCCAAAATCAAAGTAATTCACTCCCAAGCGACCGTTAAAATTAGGAGAAATAGCCCCAACTCCTTCTAATCCAAATCCTAAAGTGCCAGCTTTACCTGTGAGTGCAAAGCCACTTCGCGGCTGCTTTTCGGTTAAAGTTTCACTCAGCTTCTCTTTTGGCTTCTGACGTTGCTCCGGTGGTTGGTAATCGGCACAACGAGAATTGTAGGGATACGAGCGACAGAAAGTATCGATGTCAACTTCTCGCTGCGCCAGTCGTAGCTTCTGGGTAGATTCATCCTGCGGTTGCAGATCGGCGGCAGCGTAAGATATGTCTTCGTTTTGAGCCGTGCTACTCGTTAGAGCTACCGCCTCTTTCTCGGTTGAAGCCTTAAGCCTCTGTTCCTCAGCCAGAAGTTGTTGGGGTAGTACCCCCACACCAAAAAAAGCGATCGCTACACCCAAACTCAACTGGCTGAATTTGGATAAATCTGCACTCCCGGACATACTTCACTCCTTCACACCTAAACACTTTTTCTCTTATTTACGACCACCCAACCATTTAGCCGCGATCGCACCCAATGCAGCACCGACCATTGGATTGCTGAGGAATTTCACGAACGCAGGTTGTTCCGCTAATACCTCTTGAAAAATATCGGGATGGTTGTGATAAGCAAATGCAGCTAATTTACTTACATCGTCGGCATTCATCCGGCTGGCGTGATGAGTTGATAGCCCCAATTGCTTTTCTAAATCGCGATCGTGCAGTCCTCTTTTACCTAAGTGCTTGAAGAAAGCCCGCGCCACATCATCTCTTTCATTTGGTTTAATCTGGGCGATCGCTTTTTGCAATTCCGGTTCCATCTGATTTGTGGGAATTCGGTCTGGGTGGAAAGAGCGACCGAATAAGCGGCGACGTTCTTCGTGAGATGAGCGTTGAGCAAAATCGTCAAAATTTTCGTAATCTTGCTCTAAATTTGTGGGAGCGTCAAGGTTTTCTACATTACCTTGAGCGAGATCGTTCATGACTTCTTTTCTATATTTGTCGCTACTACTCATTTTTTTCTCCTTGTTACTACCGCCATTTGCATTCATAGTTAATGACAAATGACCAACGACCTACTTGTATTCAATCTGATTAGTTTGAGTGTCGTACTTAGCTGTCAAAATTAGCTTTTTATCCGGTGCGTACATCAACACAGTCAAATCTTGGTTGGGGAAATTACGGCGAAAACCTTGAGCTAGAGATTTTGCTAATGGCTTAACTTCGTTTGGGCGAACTTCAGGTGAGATGACAACACCTAATTTATTGTTGTCGCGCACATAGGCATCTTTAACCATTCCCCTAGCCGTTTGCACGACCCAACTACCAAAATCTTGTCCGGCTTGAGTATTTCCTCTTGCTATTTGCGAGTAATCTGCACTCCGGCTAGCTGTTGGTAGCATTGTTGTTGGCTGTTTGGCTTGAACTGCACTGCTACAGGCTGTAGTTGTGGTCACAAATAATACTAAGAGCAGCACAGTCGCAATTTTCCGAAACTTTTTAATCAAACTCATTTCTACCTCCTACAATTTACAAATGAATAGAACAGTTATCAGTTGTCAGTTGTCAGTAAAAAGCAGTCAGAAGTCAGGAGTCAGAAGTTAGAATTAACCGATCGCTGGTCACTGTCACTGGTCACTGTCACTGGTCACTGTCACTGGTCACTGTCACTGGTCACTGGTCACTGATAACTGGTCACTGGTCACTGATAACTGGACGACCATCAGTATCGATATCTAATTCTTCCCTGCGAATCGTTTCTTGTGCTTCCACAGTTTCCTGTTCTACGACCTTCTTGACTCTGATTTCTTCTCTAACAAAGGCTTCTTTATGAATATCTGGAACTTCTTCATACACTTCTACACGGGCAACTTCACCCTCATGGAAGTCAACTTCGCCAGGTGCAACAGCTCTACCTGCATCGGGTGGGGTAATTCTTTCAATCACGACGCGCTCTTTTTCTATTGGAACTGAAACTCGTTCTGTCTCAGTTTCAACGTGCTTGCCGATCGCAACTTCTCCAGTTTTGCGGCGCTGTTTGCTGGCAATCAACCGCTCTTCATAGAGTTTAATGGTGCGATCGCTATGAGTGCTTGTATCGTATAAATCTTTGTCATGTTCGTAAGTGTAAGTGTCGCGGTTATAGCTAGTTGGCGTAGCAGTACCCATCATCGCAGCAGTAGACGCTGAGTCTAGAGGTGCTGATGCATCTAAAGAAGCTTCTGTACGATAAACTCCTCTTACCCGTTCTTCGTAATCGTAGTCTGCTGTCATACCTTCTGTATATTCGGGTAAGCGATCCGCTTGCTCTCTAGTCAAACCGTTGGCATAGACGCGATGAGCGTTGCGATCGATCCGAGCGCGACCAACTGGCAGTAGTACTTTTTTACCAAAAATCCAGAATCCTACGTCGATAACAAAATACCGAAAATTACCTTGTTCGTCTACTAAAATATCTTTTACTGTACCAAACTTTTCCCCATCTCCTTCACCGTAAACATCCATACCTTTGATGTCGTTTCCTTCAAAGGTACGCTGATAATCTGTATCGAAATCGCTAATGCTTAGTAATGGCATAACTTTCTTCTCCGCTTAGAAATAATTCATGATTAACAGTCACCCAATATTAAGCCATCAAAATTACATTCTTTTCACCTATCCACAGAATCAAAGTTTGAACTTTTCACTACTCATACAGATAGATGTTTGACTTTTTTATGGCGAGTAATCTCTGTTTTAATTGAGTAACATTCCTTAAAGTTTACAGGCTGCAAGGTTTTTTATTACTTCATTTACACTGATTTTACTTTGAAGCTATCTCTAAAACCGTAGATTTAGAAAAATATCTTATTCGCTCGATTCAATAGCCCTTACATTTTTAGCTTGAGCTGAAAATGTAAGATTTTAATGTAAGTATTTTAAATCTAAGCCCTATAACGAAAAAGTGTGACTTGTTTCTAGCAAAAGTGTGACTTGTTTCTAGCAAAAGTGTGACTAAGTGCTATAGCAACCCTATTTGATTCATGAACGTGGAGCAGGCTAGAAGCCTACTTTACAAATCATTTAGCACTGCTATGGTAGTAAATGTAAAGTTGTAAGATTCTTGCTCACTAAGATTTTGATGCTGTTTAAAGCAAATTGATTCAACCTGTTTTGGAAAAAGTGAGACGACACTAGTACTTTAGAACTACACTAAATCCAATCGGCTCAAATCTGCTGATGAAGACGGCACTTATGCGATCGCCCACTTTTAGTAGTACTACTTTCAGACTATACCTTTTGATAGATCGGATTTACTCGCACACTTTCACTTAGTTAGCATTCCTGTCATTAATACTTCAATAAACTCCGCAAGGTCTACCAAATTAGGTAGGAAAATATCGTTGAATCCGAGATATGTTTGTATGGAGATGCGATAATTCGCGTTTTCAGCAAGAGCAAAAAATACGATAAATGCGATCGGTATACCAAGCAAGAAATGAAATTACCAGAATTACTGCGTAATCGGCTTGGAAGTCTGCTTCAACTGGCAGTACAAACAGTTATTCTTCGGCGAAATGACACAAGCAAGACCGAAGTAGACCGAGAAGACACGATCGCTACAAAATCAACTACCACATCACCTCAGACAAGTAAATTGGGGACTGTCAAAAAGATTCTTCTGAAGTCTAGGCAGCTGAAATCTCCAACCAAACCATTCAAGAAAGCTTCTCTGTTTCCAGATGGCAAGACGAATCTTGCCGCTTTGTCACTCTTGTTGCATGGCGTGGCAGAAGTGTTATCTCAAAAGCGCGATCTACCCTGGAAGACCGAAACCCAAAACAATTTGAGCTATGAAAAAGCAGCTGATGGCAAAAAAGGCACGATCTCTTACTATGTCACTGACAATTTAGAAAACTTGTCTCCTGACACCATATCTGAGTCAGCAGCTTTAGCTGTCATAGATCGATTCGATCCTAGAGCAGGCGCTATTCATTTAATTTATTGCGCCGCTGCTGCAAATCTGCATAATCCGTGGCAAAGTGAGTTTCTATTAGATGATAAACAACTGCTGGAATACAGCGGATTAATCAGACGTAGAGATTTATGCAGACATGAGCAACTGACAATTCTGTATGACCTGGTACGACAGCCGGCACAGATATTAGCTCACGTAGTTTGGGAAAAACAAGGCAAGGTAGGAGCCTTTACCGTAGCCGATTTAAAAATCTGGAATGTCAATGTTGCAAGAGATTTTGAGACAGATAAGGCAGGCAATCCGAAGCTGACAGGTTTAAAAGTCATCGTTCAACCTGGATTGTGGGCGAAGTACTTTTTAAATAAGTCTGAGTACTATTACCATACGGGAGTTATTACCAAGAAAACAGTACAAACGCTGTTTAGCATTGGTAAGCAAAATGCTGGTGCAGCTCGAATGCTAATTTGGCTGATTTTTCAAGTCAAGCCAGGATGCCGCAAAGTCTTTTCCGGCAAATCTCTGATGCAAATTGCGTATGGTATGGCTAAAATTGCGCTAGCAGAGCAAGATCGGCAACTACGACGGCAACTAGCTGACGATTTGGCGACTGACTTGAAAGTAATTGAAGCGGCTGGATGGCGAGTCGAGGTAGAAACTGGTTCTGCGTGGTTGTTAAATAACGATGGTGCGAAAAGACCAATTGGCTTCTGGAGCCAGCTTTTAGATACTACATGGCGATTCGATTTACCAGAAGCAGCGTTGACAGAGATTGCCAAATCGCCAAACCAGCTTAGAGGCGTGGAACGTCCCAAACAACAGCCGCCATCTGGTGCTGCGATTAGAGAAGCTAGAAAAGCTAAAGGCTGGTCGAGGGCTTTCTTTGCCGCAACGATGGGGAAAAGTATATCTTGGGTTGATGCGATCGAAACCGAGCATCGCCAAGTATCTCAAAAGGATCTGCCTAAATTACTTGAAAAATTGGAGATGAAATCGTAGAAGCGATCGCCCAGCTATCCCGCGGCAGAGGCGTTCTGCTCCTAAAAGGCTGACTTATTTATATTTGGTGATGCTATCGCTCCATAATTTTGCTAGCTTTCGTGCTTCATCTTGCCATTGGTGATTGAGCCGAAACATTCGTCGGGGACGACCGCGACCCTCTAGTTTTTGCCAGTACCCCGCGATCGCTCCTTCATCTTCGAGAAATTTCAGCGCTGCATACAACACGGTATCGGAGAGGCGATAGCGAGACTCTTCACGTTCGAGCTTTTGAATCAATCCAGAGCCATAAGATTCACCCTCAAGCAAGACCGACAGGATATAACAAACTGCTTGCTCTTGGCAAAGATAAATCTCTGGAGGATTGGCAAAATATTGATAAATATCTTCAAGCTGCATTAAAGGTTAAGGAATTGTAATAAAACAAGATTGACAATTGGGTGCGAGCATCCATTTTGATTTGAAGCCGCAAAGTTTCAAGCACTAACAACGGTGCTAGTCACAAAAATTCCACTGAATTTAGCAAGCGCATGGGGACGAGTATCTCTAGGAGATCGAGCAGTGCTAGCACCAGTAAACCGTAGTTCACAAAGCGGAATAGTAAGATGGAGCCTATTCCTTGTCTTGTGTTTGATGTTTGCGTTTTGCATATTTGTAAAGACAATTTCGCTCCTTGTCCTGAACTTTTCTGTAACTTTTATGTATTGACAAAAACTGACTTATAACTGAACATGATGATAAAGCAGAAATATAATTATTAAATTTATGGTATTAAAAAACATTATTCGGTAGGGTTTCGTTTGACTAATTTAACTATCAAGACTAAATTATTAATACAAGTAAAGTAGCGCTATGGGCGTTATAGATCGTGGCGTTATGGATTGTGAGAGAAGACACTAAGAGTGCACTTAAGCAACACCAGTCAGAGTCTGAAATATTTATCGTGCAAAAAAGTACATACTGTTAGTTAAGTCGGAAGTTTCATTAGACAGTATGAAAGCCTGGATAATATGTTGCAATTTACAAAGTAGCAATTCGAGTTTTTCATGATATTTAATTTCTATTAAGCTACGTCTTTCATCCCTGCATAGATGCAATTGTTGAAATACAGCTTGCACTAACAAAATTATTACAAAAGTTGGCTCATTTTTTTCACTATTTAAAGTGAGACATTTCAACGTTTCAAGCAAAAATAAAACACGGTACTTAAAAAATAGTTTCATGTATTTTCGCCAATAGTTCAATTCTCAAAAATATTACTTCAATGCTAGCACCCATCAATCAAGCCAAGGTTTTGCTCTGTGGCAATATTTCTCGCGTAGATCGTCGTTCTCAAGCTCTCATCGAGTTTCTATCTAGTTCCAAAAATTATTTTGTTTCTCAATTATGTCCTAGTTTTTATTATATAAACTTAAGTATGCAAAGCTCGTTAATTGAAAAAGTATTAACTAAGTTTTACTGGATTGAACTTTTAATAAAAGCTGCGTTTACGGATGTAATTTACTTATTACCAATGAATACTATTTTCATCAAAAGTACCATCTTTGCAGCAAAGCTTTTTAGGAAAAAAGTCATAGTTGAAATGTATATCTCGCTTTACGATACTGAAGTGAGGGACAGAAAAAGAGTTGGTGATGGAAGCAAACTCGCTAAATCATATATTGAAAAAGATATACTAGCGTTAAAGAAATCAGACTATCTCATCCATAGCTCTAATCAAGAGTTAACTTACTGGGAACAGATTCTGAATACTGATATTGACAGAAAAAAAGTTTATATAGCTCCTCTGTGTAATGTTTCTTGTTTGCTCCCCAACAGAAGCTGGATGCAAGATGGTAAATTAAATATTTGTTGGTGGGGAACATTTATTCCTTTACATGGATTGGATAACATATTACAAGCAATAAGAATTTTGCGAGAAAGAAACTTGCATTTTACTTGTAACTTCTTTGGTATAGACAATAAAGCTTTTTACGATTATGTAGAAAAAGTTCGGTCATATCATCTTGAATCTATAGTTTTTCTAAGGAAAGACTTAAACTTTATTAATGGTTCCTTACCTCAATATCTAGTTAATTATTGCGATCTAGCATTAGGTATTTTTGGTAATACAGATAAGGCGTATCATGCTCTTCCTAATAAGTTGATTGAAGCCCTCTCATTAGGATTACCTACATTAACCATGAATTCTCCGGCTTTGAGAGAGTTTTTTAATCCAGAAACAGAGCTATGGACTTGCGAAAACACACCTGAGTCGATTGCTGAATCAATTTTGTCGATCGCTAGCGGTTCGGCTTATTCTGTAGACTGGAAGCAAACTCGTGAAAAAGTATTGGAGACATTCAGTCTTGCTCGATACACAGAGGTTGTGTCTGAAGTTTTAGCAAAAGCAACTAACAATCTTCCAAAAAAAGAAGTGACTCGATTTAACTAGTGTTTTTGCAATCGCAAATATTATATATACTAGTGCTATCAAAGCGAAAGGTTAAGCATGAAAATACGAGTAATAGTATATGGGTTTTACATGTACTAATCATTGGCATCATCAAAAAACCACCTATCAAAAAAAGTAAAATGGAAACGCTAAAATCTCTAATTTATGTATCTAAAGGAAACCTACCATCAAAAATGGCTCACTCAATTCAAACTACTAAAATGGCGCAGGCTTTTTTTCAAAAAGTTGAAAATTTTGAATTGGTTACTAGCGGAGATATTTTTTCAGTTTTAAAAGGCATAGACTCAGAATTTCAAGCTTGGTATGGTTTGCATCATAAATTTAAACTAGTTCGCCTACCGCTGCATATTAAGATCGAGTATCCTTTTCCCCAAAATTATGAAAATTTTATCTTTTATAAACTAGCTATTTTATATGCTTGTTTTAAAGCTCCTTGCTTAATTTATACTCGTTCGTTTCCTGTGGTTGAAATTTTGCTAAGAATGTGTATACCTGTGCTTTGGGAATGGCACGAACCAGTTTCAGAAAAACTTAGTTATACATGCAAAAAGTTATTCAATAACAAGAACTTACTTGGTGTTGTTACCACATTACCTCAACTTGCAGAGAACTATTTAAATCATGGTTTGCTTCCTGAAAAAACATTGGTAGCTCCTAATGCCGTAGACATTAAAAATTTTCTTCCTTATCAAACTAAATCTTTAGCCCGCCAAAAGTTATCTTTACAACAAGACAGTCAAATTATCTTATATTCAGGGCATTTGTACGATTATAAAGGCATACCAACAATTTTGAAAACTGCTAGTCTGATGCCAGAATGTGAATTTGTTTTAGTAGGAGGATGGATTGATGATATCAACCGGGTAAAAGCAACTTGTCAACAGATGAATTTACAAAACATACAATTTTTCGGTCACGTACCACAATCTGAGCTAGCATTATATCTATATGCCGCAGACATTCTAATTCTTCCTACCAGTAAGTATTGGGAACTGGCTGAAGCTACTTGTCCGTTGAAGTTATTTGATTATATGGTTGCTAAGAGACCAATTGTCGCTTCAGCTTTACCGACTATAGCAACAGTATTGCGACATAGAGAAAATGCATTATTGGCAGAACCTGACGAACCACTCTCATTCAAATTAGCAATAGAGACTCTATTGAATAATCCTTTATTAGCTAAGACTATTGCTGACTGTGCTTTTCAAGAAGTACATAATTTTACTTGGGATGGACGAGCGGAGCGAGTTTTGCAGTTTGCAACTGAAAGGCTACAGAAAGCTAAGAAAAGTGATATTAGTTACATGAGAAATGTACTTAAATACATCACATTGAAGACTATTTCACCTCATAAGTTAGTAAAGCTATAACTTTTACCACTTACAGTATTAAGCTTTGCTGCGATCGCATAGCTAATAGGAATTTGACAGACTTATCCAATATACCACTACAAACGAAACTGAAACAAACGTCTTTTATTTTCTAAGATTGTTAGAGCGCACTCTGAGTGACTTCTCTTAACAACTTGTAGATTGTGTAGTGCTAAATCACCTCTATATAATAGAAATTTGACACTTAGATTTGTGTCATACCAATATGTTCTCTTGATAGATAAAGTTTGTCTATACAGAAAAGTTCAGGAATACTATCATTTCCGTCGGATGTAATACATATATTGTTCTTAGAAAAAGACAACTCCGATCTATGAGTCAAAGTATTCACACATCCAGTCGAAGTATCCAAGTAAATTATGGTAAAAAAAATTCAAGCTTGGCAGTACAAGCAATATGGTTTACATGCGTTATTTGAAGGTAATGTTAAAATAGCACTTTTATATTTTAACAAAGCTCTTAAGCTCGATCCGAATTTAGTAGAAGTTATATACAATCGAGGCAACCTTTATAGTATTTTAAAAATGTCAGATAAAGCAATCTCTGACTACGATCTAGCGATAAAACTCGATCCGCAACACTATAAAGCTTATATTTGCCGAGGAATAACTTACCTAGAGCAAAAGCAGAATGCTGAAGCTGCTATTGCTGATTTTACTAAAGCAATTGAGGTTGACTCAAATAAAATTCAAGCGCATGTTAATCGAGCAAATGCTTATAGCTACTTAAATGATTATAGTGCGGCACTAAAAGACCTTTCTACGGCTATTCATATTGCACCCGATCGCAGTGATAGCTATTTGAATCGAGGCTATATATGGGTGAGAACTGGAGATTATCATGCTGCGGTGGTTGATTTCTCTCAAGCAATCGTGCTTAACCCTGATTTTGCTATTGCTTATTTGAATCGAGGTAATGCTTACAAAAAATTAGCTCAAACACAAGCAGCGTTAAATGATTATGCAGCCGTAATTCATCTCGATAAAACTAATTCTAAAAATGTTGTTACTGCCTATGTATATCGCGGAGAGATTTTAGAATCTCTTGGAGAATTAGCCGCAGCTTTTTCTGAATACGATCGCGCCATCGAGTTGTGTCCTGACGAGCATTTTCTACAACATAAGCGCGGGGCGTTGCTATGTCAATTCGGACAACTATCATCTGCTTTAGAACATTATAATATAGCGATATCACTAGATCGCAAGTGCATGTACTGTTATGCAGATAGAGCTTGGGTGAGAAAAAATCTAGGTGATATTTCAGGAGCGATCGCTGATTGGAGTCAGGTAATTGAACAGAATCCAGAAAATGTTTTGGCTTATATAGAGAGAGGAGAACTTTACTTTCAAAGTCATCAGTTGAAAGCAGCAAAAGCTGATTACACAAAAGCAATTATTCTCGAACCTGACGAACCACACTTTTATGTTGTAAGAGCTGAAGTGAATTTATCATTAAATTATCTAGTAGCAGCGTTGAAAGATTGCGATCGCGCTATAGAAATTGCTCCCGATTTTGCCCGAGCCAACCTTATTAGAACTTTAGTTAAGCTACGTTTTAAGAAAATGGGAACTGCTGTCAGCAATGCCAATCGCTCTGCTACCTTATTAAAAACAGAAGGCGATTTAGAAAAATAAAGTAAAGCTAAAAAAGCTTTATCTTATCATTATGCGGATCAAATCGAACCATTCTTCAAAATTGTCACTTACCACTAATTTTTTCCTCCGATCTACAATTCCTTCAGCACCTACAGCAGTAGCAATAACTGGCAAGCCAGCTTCTAGCATTTCTAGGGTTTTTAGTTTAATACCACCTCCCTTAAATAGAGGAACTATTCCAATTTCAGCTTTTTCAAAAAACTCAGTTGGATCTTCAACAAATCCTGTAACTATAATCTGTTTACAAGCAAGTGCCAAAACTTTTTGAGAGGGACTAGAGCCAACTATGTAAAGTTTGAAATCTCGATCGTGTTGAACCAACTTCTTAAAACACTGCTCGACAAAGGTAAGAATTGCTTGTTCGTTCTCTGGTCTTCCTATAGCTCCCCAGAACAAGAGACTTTTTTTCTCTATCTTTTCTAAGCAACGCTGCACTCGATACACAAAACAACTAGCTTGGTGAGGCTTGATAGTAATCCTTTCACTGGGTATAGAAAATAAAGAAGTTAAAAGGTCGCGATCTTTGGTAGATGATACCCATAACTCACCGACACGCGAGTATAGTTGCCGTTCGTAATGGAAAGTTCTAGCTACTTCAATACCATAGAAAAAATTACTGACAGACTGTCTCAAAAAAACTTGAGTCCACACATCTCTTAAACTAATTACAGTCTTCGTTTGAGTAGGATTAATATACTTCTCAATTGCTTCAAAGTATATAGCAGCATGAGAACATTCAAAATGAATTGTATCATAAATATTAGTTGCGAGAAGTTTTTGAATTTTTCTCTCAACTGTATTAATAAGACGAGAAGCAAACTTCACGGGAACTTGATAATGAGTTAAGCAACTAGCAATTTTGTCGAACTGATGGAGAGGATATGTATAGAGGTTACTACCAAATTTTGCAACTAAATCTTTGGCAGCGTCCACCTCAACTTTGTTAGCTATAACCACTATATCAACGACTTCATTAGCAACAGCATATTCTGAAAGATGCGTAAAGGCAATCCTTTGTCCAGCTTGTGGATATTGGTTAGTGGGAGCCTGGGCAGAAATAAACAAAATTCTTGACATAGAAAAACTACCATTTACCATAAGTATCCGACACTGGCTTTCCAAGATATCTACTTAGAAAAGACTTCAGCTTTCTAGCTAGTGGAGGCTTAAGAAAATACCTAGTTGGGAGTGCAAATAACTCATTGAAAACCCAGGCTCCATATACTTTCCATCGCTGAAGCTCCATCTCTCTAGAAAATTGGTTAGAATGGCTACAGCTAATCTTCCAGCACTCCCGAATTAATTTAAGTCTATCAAAGGGTATGGCAGAAGAACTCATTCCACTTAATGAATAAGAGGCAAGTGGCGTACTCACATAATGAAAATTTACGCCAGATACAAATAAGCGAAGAATCAAATCGTAATCTGCGGCGATCGGGTATTCTAAGTTATATAAGCCTACAAGGTTATATGCTGACTTTGTAATAAAGCAAGATGGATGGTTGAGCGTAAATCTAAATAAAAGTTTATCTAGATCGCCAGGAACAAAAGTAGCAACATATTCTCCTTTATAGTAATTTGTTATAGGTGAATAGAGGACAGAAATGTTGTGATTTTGACAAAATTCTTGCTCGACTGTTGCGATCGCATTATCGTGATACCAATCATCAGAGTTAATTATGCCTATAACATCACCTGTTGAATGGTTTATTCCCTTATTCATGGCATCATAAGGACCACGATCTGGTTCTGAAATAAACAAATTTATCTGGTCTGCATACTTGTTTATGATTTGAATAGTACCATCAGTCGAACCACCATCAATTACAATATATTCTAAGGGAAAGTTTCTTTTTTGAGAAATCACACTCAGAATCGTTTTTTCAATTGTTGTTACAGAATTGAAAACTGGAGTAACAATAGATATTTTCATACAAGTGCTATGTTGAGATAGCTAAACTCGAAGCATATATGCAAATAGCTCGATTTCATTAATAAATTTTAGATTGCTAATATGGGTGTAATCTCTTACTTTTTGAAGGTAAACTTAAAATCAAGATAAAAAGCGTGAGTGTTGCTCCTTGTAAAGAGCTATGTAAAAATAAAGTAAAAGTCAAATATGAATAAATATATTTAAAATTATCTTTATGATAAAATCGCATGACAACTCTTACAAAACCGAAAAAATACAAGCAACTAAAGGGAACCCCAGTATATGCAAAAACTTCAAGAAATGATTGATGTATTAATAAACGAAGTGGTTGAAACACGCTTGCATAAGTATCTCTATAACCTTGAAAAGCTAGTATTGGATTGTTCAAATAAGATTGAATTAAAAAAACGTTGGCTTCAAATCTATCTAAATTAGAACTATCATTAAAAGAACTAAAAGAAAATAGACGACTAGCTCCACTATCGTATAATAAACTAGAAGTTTCTACGTTTGTAATCCAATAATAGCTGAGTAATATTACTAGAAAATTAACAGTTATAAAAATATAAGCAAAGTGAATTTTGCTGAGTATTTTTGAAAATGGAGCTTCAAATAACAAAATCAAAAAGAAGACGCATATACTAATAAAATAGTTTCGGCTAAGGAATAAACCTACACAAAGAAGCGATAAAACTATGCCAATCCTAAATTTATTTTTATAACAAAAGAAGAAAAATAACAACATAAATAATCCCGATATGTTGTGATCCCCAACACTTAAGGTAATCCTTGCTACACCATCAAAAAACTGGTTTCTATACACAACTAGTTGATAAAGAATTGAAGGCAAACAAATCCAATATAATATAGTAAGATAGTTTCTTTTAAGTAATGTAGGTTTATTATCATTAAAACCAATCAGAATAAAGCATATAGGTAGCGTGTATCTAAACAAAACCAAAGATGACACTGGTAATGAAGAAGCTATTAAAATCAAACACACAATTATAGTGTCTATAAGCTTTATCTTGGTCTTATAAACAATAAGTTGTAAAATTAAAATAAAAGCAATTATTGGTAAAAATAGTTTGGCATGTGGAAAAAAAGATCTAAATGGAATTACAAATATAACTACCAAGCAGTATAAAATCAAAGCATATCGAAAGTAATTCAATTGTTCGCGTATACCACCTGCTTTTGTCGAGTTAATTCTTTTGCTTATTTCCATAGTCTTTTAGAATGATAGAAGAAGTCTTGAAGAATACAATAGATTGCATGACTAATCTTAAACTTAATGGGGCGATCGCCCTATATCTGTTGAAGTAAGTAATTAAGCTCTAATTCATGCTGTATTCTTTTATTGACTTGTTCGTCATAGAATGATTGATGTGTAATCTCACTGCCAAAACCGATAATGCAAGGAAGATTAAAAAGAAATTTTAAAGATAAACAAGCAGAACTAAATGCAAATATTTTTATATCGCAATGAGGGACTAAGTTTCGATCCAAAAATACTTCCATTAAAAAGAGTTCAAAAGGGAGAAAAAACCAACTTAGCTCAGAAATCACTATGACTTCTGAAAAGAGTCTATTTAGGCTACATTGTAATTTTTCTATTTTAACTGCGCTATCTCTTGGATGTGGCTTGATTATCAAAATTGTATTATCTTCTCGTTTATGAATTTTAAGAAAATTTTGATATGCACTAATTTCATTTTCCTCAGACATTCTAGTTGCCTCAGAAAAATTTGAGGTCAGCAAAATGGATACAGAGTTATTTACGAGCTTTGTATGCAGGTTATTAATGTAATCTGAGTCTACGACCTTTCCGACAACTCCTCTTAATCTTTGGAAAATATTAAGGGTAACTGCTTTGTTTACCGTAACCACTTTCATAGGAGGAGACGCGCTCAAAGTATTAAAATTAGATATTGTGAAATAACCAACATCAAAATTTATTTCGTCGATCGAGTTTTTGGTAGATATAAATGATTTTAATAATCGCTTTAATTTATAATTTAAACTTCTTGGTTCAACTTGAAGAACAGTAGAAGAAGCTGAAAGATATAATCCAATACTATCTCCATAGCAGATTTTTTTAGCCGATTCATAAACATTTAGCAAAAGTCGATCCCAGATATCGTAGTTTTTACTCAGATAAATTTCATCTGCTGATGAAATACCGGTTAATTTATGAACTAAAGAGAAGACTTGCTGAATATTTGAAAGATTTAGCCTCACAAGATTTAGTTTTGCCTGGAGTGCCTGCATTTGCTCGGGCTGGATATACACAATTTTCTGCCAAGTGCAGACTTCTTCTGCCATCTTTTTGATGAAATTAGCAAATGTATTACTCTGATTTTCAGGAGTTCTAAGGTCGTAAATCACTAAGTAGTTATCATATTCAACGTTCGTACCTTGTTGCTCTTTCTCTCGGCAAGTCAGCGCTGATAGAGCCGTGATGAGTTGAATGCTACCCTGGCAAGCCACAAGTCGCTTTAGCTTTGTTGGAGTGTACATCTTCTTCAAGCACAAATAAACTGATTTTTGAAGTTTAAACGAGAGTTTATCAAAAGGTCGCAGATTTCTCTAACTGCACCTTGCCCACCAGACTTTCTAGTAACGTATATAGCGCGAGCTTTGTTCTCAGGCATGGCATCAGCAACTGTAAAAGGACACCCTACCGCTTGTAATACTGGAAGGTCGTTGTCATCATCCCCAACATAAGCAACTTCAGACAAAGATATGCTTAGTTGTAAGCACAAATCTTTGAGGACAGACAACTTATCTTCTACATTAATAAAACTATGAGTAATTCCTAATTTTTGAGTTCGATGGAGTGTTGACTTTGAAGAGTTAGCCGAGATTATAGCTACTTCTACACCAAATTGCATCAATTTCTTCAATCCTTGACCATCTTTGATGTTGAACTTCTTGAGTTCTTCTCCACTCTCTGTGTAATAAAGACCACCATCTGTCAACACGCCATCTACATCTAGTGCTAGAAGCTTAATCTTTAATAGACGCGATTGCAGCTCAGGCTCACTAATTTTTAGCATTGAATTCAGGTTGGCTAGCAACTTCTAAACCGGCACGGACACATAGTATTTGTTTAAGAATATGTTCGAGATTTACTAAAGGGATCATGTTTGGTCCATCGCTAGGCGCTAAGTCAGGGTTGGCATGAATTTCCATAAACAGTGCATCGATACCAACAGCCGCTGCTGCTCTCGCTAAGTAGGGAATGAATTGCCTTTGCCCTCCTGATTTGCTACCTTGTCCTCCTGGTAATTGCACGCTATGGGTGGCATCGAAGACAACAGGATAATTAAAACTCCGCAATTGAGGCAAGGAGCGAAAATCTACCACTAGACTGTTGTAACCAAAGCTCGTACCTCGCTCGGTTAATAGAATACGCTTTGTCCCACCAGCTTCTAGTTTGCTAATGACATGTTTCATATCCCAAGGAGCGAGAAACTGACCTTTTTTGACATTAATAGCTCGACCTGTAGCAGCTGCTGCAAGTAACAAATCCGTTTGACGGCAGAGAAAAGCCGGAATTTGCAACACGTCAACAACCTCAGCTACAGTTGCCGCTTGATAACTTTCGTGAATGTCTGTCAAAGTCGGCACTCCGATTCTATCTTTGACCAGTTGCAAAATTTCTAGCCCTGCCTCTAGAGAATGACCTCGAAATGAGTCTAACGATGTACGATTTGCTTTATCAAAAGAAGATTTAAATACAAAAGAAATACCCAAGCGATCGCATATTTGGCGAATTTTTTCTGCCATTTTTAAGGTAAAATATTCTGATTCAATAACGCAAGGACCACCAATTAGAGTTAATGGATAGCCGTCACCAATTGAAAGGTTGTCTGTAATTTGTGTACAAACCATAAACTGCTCTCTTTTTTTAGATAGCGATTAGACAAATTTTTTAGGTGATAGCCATCCTTCGTTTCAAAAGGTAACACCTTAAAAAAATTAATATTTGTGTTTGTTTTAAAATGACTAAATAGCAATTTAAGCGTAACTATTACATACAGTTTAAATTCATGCTTACAACCAAAGTTTAACCTAAACGAATTGATTTTTAAACTAAGAGAAGCCGCCAAAAACGAACAACTGCAATATCTATATGCTGATTTAATAGCAGAAGTTTGTCTATATGGAAAAGTTCAGTTTTTTTATCCGAACATTAAAAATACTTCTCAAGCGCTCGAATCTGAACATAGACAATAACTTGATGTACTCGCTTGAGCTAATTTGATGCGCGTAAGGTTTCTAATTACCGTGAAAGAGATAGATGCCATGCAAAACTCTTGAGCAGAGATTTTATGTTTTCTCTAAATCGTCGTAAGCCTAACCTTATTATGTACTTCAATGGTTTTTTAGGTCGCCAACCCGACCAAGATGTCATATCGAGATACTGAAAGAACAAATCTTTAGCTGGATGTTCGCAGTAGTAATGCCAAGGCTTGATAGCGGTTGCAAAATGAACAATATAAGGCTGTTGAATCACAGATTTATACATCTCTTCAGTAAAAGGACTGTCTTTCCACGATCGATATTTATACACGCTAGGAGTTTGATTCCACCGTGGATCGAGTTCTCTCCATTTACCTGCAAGAACTGCATTTACTCCATCTTGATCCCAGTTTAAAACATGTTCTTTATTCTGCTCAAGATACTCAATGGCTTGAGTGCTGATATTTTCTGTTCGCCACTTTTCCAAGTTAAATACCATCACCCCAGCGTTTAAATACTTGGAATGAGGAGGAATTCCTAATTCTTGATAGTTATGAAGTCCACCGCGAGGATTTGATACTTCACGTATTCCCATATCTTGAACTGCTAGTAGATAGCTGTTGTCAATCTCTATAGCCCATAATTTTTGTAAATCTTCGTTGACAACTAAGTCACAGTCTAAATAAATAACCTTCTCGATATGCTGCGGTAATAGATCGGG
Organism: Chroococcidiopsis thermalis PCC 7203; assembly: GCF_000317125.1. Lineage (GTDB taxonomy): Bacteria > Cyanobacteriota > Cyanobacteriia > Cyanobacteriales > Chroococcidiopsidaceae > Chroococcidiopsis > Chroococcidiopsis thermalis. Next base: position 2,769,626 of record NC_019695.1, on the reverse strand, counting down.
AATAAGTAACCGATAGTAAGTTGCAACCGTCACATGACCTGAAACTTTCACTTTACTGAGAATAGCGTCAGTAGGCTGCAACCATTCAATCATAATTTGTTGTGAGTCCAGCGATTTTAATATTTTCTGTTTATTAACTTCTTGAATACCACCATCAATTACAAAACAAGTTATTCTTTGTGAAGTTTTAAGATTTACAAGTATAGATTTGAGCGTTACAGATAAGGGAATTACATAATTATTATCAGCAGCACATACGACTACAATAGATTCTGTATCTGAAGAAATCATTGTATTATCCTTAATGGTTAATTTTCTGACGATCGCGTAGGTGTATGTACTTCACTCATTTAGCCTTTCCTCATATTAATTGTATGAACTAAATTTTTAACTAATTGCTTGATCCCACCTGAACTGTTGTTCAGAGGATTATTATAGTCTTCTATATCAGAATAGCGGAACAATTCTAAGTTAAGCTTTTTCGTTCGGGATAAAGTTTGATTTTCTTCAAACTGCCGTTGATAAGCTAGATAAGTGCGGTTGTCTCTCTCGACAAATTGAGTAGGTACTAATCCTTTGGATTTGAGCAACGAATTCAATTTTTTTTGTTTTATACTAGAAGAAATACCTAAAGCTAGAAATAAACTACAGCCAGATAGGCATGGGTTGAGTTGCTCGATCAGATGCTTTAAATCTGAAACTTCATTAGGTAGGTCTATTATGATTACTTCAAAATCTTTTGTAGTATTAGCAAGCTCTTGTGATGAATCGACCGACGTAATCTGAAATTTAGGCAAGTCGGATAAATCTGCAATTAGCAATTCATTTTTACCTCTATAATAAAGCAGATCGATTTCAAAGTTTAATCTGTGGACTTCCTGTAGTAATTCATAAATTTTTAATCTTGAATATAGATTATTTATATTAATTGTTCTGTTAAAAATATTAGTGACTCTTACATCATCTTGAGCTGAAAAAATAGATGGAATACTTTTGCCATCAAAAACGATTTGATTAAATTTTTCTACAAGAATTTCAGGATGATATTTTGCCATAAATAGTTCATGCCCTTGTCGGGCAATCTCTGCTGCCGCATCAGGATGACTGAGGTAGTATTTTATCTTGTCGAGTAGTTCTTGCTTGGAGCCGTAACACTCTAAATGTACTCCTTCTTGAAATAGCAAAGGAAGACCAGATTGTAGAGCGAGGCGATCGGTTAGTAAAAAACCTCCTACCATGAGTACTTCATAAACCCGTCGATTCAGATCTCCATTTAAACTACAATTCAGCACGATTTTGGACTGAACGTATATATCCAAACATTCTGCATAAGGACTTCCACTAAAATCTACATTTATTTCGGCTTCCTGTAAAAACTTTAAGAATTCACGACGATGGTAGTGGTTACTATCGACAGCACCTCGAAAGATTACATCGTAAGTTTTGTCTTTCACCGATTCTGGTACATAAGGAGGAATTGAGATCGCTCCTGGCATCCAAAATACATTCGGTAAACCAGCTTCAACAAAAAAATGAATGTGATGGCGAGTATAGCCCGTCCAATGATATTGACAGCCCACCAACTTAGCGTACTCAATCAAGTTTTGAATTGGGCGAGGCATATGATGGCTATCAATTAGCTTCATCACTGATGGACAAGTTAAGCTAGGAATTCCCACAGGGATCGGTGGATTCTGTACCAGCATTAGAGTCGAACTGATGGAAACTAGATCGGGCCACCACCCAGACGGTAACTGTTTTAAAATTAGATCGATCTTAAACTTACCATGAGGTAGAGCGATCGCCTTCCCTGCTTCAATAGCTTCAACAGGTGGATCCATGCAAGCATAAATGTTGCTTTGGTTCTCGGGTATAAAACCATTGTCACGAGGATAGTACTTTGACAGTGTCAGAACTTTAATTGTTTTACTAGAACTCATTTATTCAGCCTCTAAAATTTTGGCTTTGATTGCATCGGTCTGAACTGGAATGGCTTTTTTAGCTAGCAATACCTGAACCTGTAACAGATCCTCTGGCGTATTGATTTCAGTTGTAGATGTTTGAGTGTGGCAGACAGTAATTCGATAACCATGCTCTAAAACACGTAGTTGCTCTAACCCTTCACAATCTTCTAGTGGTGTAGGCGCTAATTTGGTATACTTTGCTAAAAAATCACGCCTGAAAGCATAGAGTCCCAGATGATGAAAGACGGGTGCTGGTTTATGGTTGCGATAGTAAGGTATTGGCGCACGAGAGAAATAAAGAGCGCGATCGCGACGATCGCATAGTACCTTAACCGCGTTAGGATCGCCGTAGTCTTTCTCTGCTAGAGGACAAGCTAGAGTGGTCATGTCTGGCGATTCACCGCGCAAATAAGGTTTGACTAGCTGTGTTAGCATTTGCGGAGTGACGAACGGTTGATCGCCCTGAACGTTAGCGATCGCAGTCATCTCAGGATAACGTTCCGCTACCTCCGCCACTCGGTCTGTCCCTGTAGCATGGTCAGTACGAGTCATCTCCACAACACCGCCAAAACTCCAGACGCACTCTGCTATATCTGCATTATCCGTAGCTACCACAACTTGACTAAATGAAGGACAACTGATTGCCGCTTCATAAACCCATTGCAGCATGGGGCGATCGCCAATCTTTACCAAGGGTTTACCAGGAAAGCGCTGTGAGTTGTAACGAGCTGGAATCACTGCCAAAATTTTCATTTCAACTATTCCCAGAAGCGAAACATCAAGCAGTTTTTAGAGACCGCTACGCACAATATCATGCAGCCTCAGCAGACCAAGGCATTGCTGTTCTCGATCGACCACTGGTAACACGGAAAGCTGGTGAGGTCGATTTTCCATTAGTTGCAGTGCGTCATAAGCAAGGAGATCGGCAGAAACTACCGTTGGATTGCTTGTCATCATCGTCCCTGCGCTTAGCGTCTCTATATTAGTAAGGCTGACCTTCTGCAACCAACGCCGTAAGTCTCCATCTGTGATAATGCCGACTAGATATCCTGTACCATCAACGACATTCACCGCGCCAAGACCACCTTCACTAATCGCACGCAGCACTTCAAACCAAGATGCTTGTGGTACGACTTTGGGATTATCCGAACCACCATGCATCAGATCGCAAACTCTTAAAGTTAGACGTTTGCCTAAGCGTCCTGCGGGATGATTGAAAGCAAAATCTTGTGAAGTGAAACCCTTAACTTGGATCAGTGTCATTGCCAATGCATCCCCAAGTGCTAAGGAAACTGTAGTACTCGTTGTCGGTGCTAAGTTGAAAGGACAAGCCTCTTTGTCAACAGATGTATCCAATGCAACATCGGCACTACGAGCGAGGGTTGACTTGAGATTGCCAACCAAGGCAATGAAAGGGATCTGTCGATATTTAAGATATGGTAGTATGTCTAGTATCTCGTCTGTCTCTCCACTGTTACTCAGAATTATAGCGACATCCCCAGCAGAAACAATTCCTATATCTCCATGCAGAGCATCAGACGGGTGCAAGTAAACTGCTAGTATCCCCGTGCTAGTGAGGGTAGCTGCAATTTTTCGTGCCACAATTCCTGACTTGCCAACACCGATCGCCACGACTTTGCCTTGACAATTAGCCAATAGCTGTACTGCTTGTTCGACCTGTTCCGATTGAAGCCGATGCGCCACACGAGCGATCGCTTCCGCTTCTAATTTCAGGAGTTCGGTAACTTGTTTGAGGTAAGGCTGACTTAATATTTGTTGCATCATTAACCTGCGGCTATAAAAAGCCCATATGAGATTTGAGAGAGTACAAGTTTGAGAGAGGACAAGTTAAGCTGGCTGATTAAAAACGCCAAGTCGTCTCCGATTTTCTGCAAGCAGTGGCTTCATGAAGTGAAAAGCTTTTTTGAGAAAATTTACCGAACTTCCTACCGCTGAGAAGTTACCTTTTAATAAATTGCGTCTGACATAGCCTCTATCTATACTCAATTTGATATCCTCTACAGTAATGTAGCCAGATTCCAGAGCTTCTTTAAAATAGTCAAACCATAACTCACCGTAAGGATGATTTTGATACTTCCACGGTTGAGTGTGGAGATTTGTATAGTGGATCAAATGAGTGCGTCGATCCCAATAGTCAAAAACATTCCAGTGAGGATCGAGTGCAGCAATTCTATAGGAATGACGCTCTAGAAAAGCCTGACTCATACCTGTAAAATCTGTCATAGAATAGAAGCTGCGATCGATTTCATCTAGAATTAATTCAAGATCGAATCGGCACTTATCGCAGTTAATTAGCATAACGCTAAGTCCCCAGAGATCGGTTCCAGCATAAGCATCTTTTTTTGCTAGAAAATCGTAATCTGATACAGGAGTTTCAAAGAGTGTCCCAATATCTGTAAGACAAATAGTATCCGAGTCGAGATAAATTGCCTTACCTTGAAAATTACAAATTTCTGGAATTAAATAGCGGTAAAGACTAAATTCAGTTATATTTTGATATTTAACCTTTAAAGACATTGGAGCTAGAAAAGGCTCTCCGTCATTTAATTCAATTGAGTTGTGCGTCCCATTAAAAACATAAACATCAAGAGGTTTTTGGGTGTTTTTACGAAGTGAATGAATCAGGGTTTTACGCTCCAAAAGACTTGCTTCACCAGAGCCAACAAAAACTCTTACTCGCTCATCTTGTGTCATAATAGACTCTCTTTACTAGAGCTTGAATAAATTGAGTTTGAAAAAACCATGCAATGCTTAACAAATCTATAGTGACCTAAAAATCGTAAAGATTTATTCTAGATTGATAGTAATTTATGCTTTAACAATTTATTAGATTGAAATACATGTTTTCTAAAATTTGTTTTTTATATTCTTTATATAATGCTTTGAAAGCAAAAAATTATAAGAGTGCTTGAAACAAAGAAGACCATTGTGATATAACTCTATCTTTATTGTACTTCATGCTAATGTATTTTTGTGCTTGAGCAATGTGTTGATGCCGTAACTCTTTATTTGTTGCATAAGTGTATAAACTATTCTGCCAGTCAGAAAATAAAATAAAATCGCGAAACTCTTCATAGCTAGGAATCTTATCTGCAATAACAGGAACCCCTAACAGAAGAGACAAAATTAGCCGATTGTTTGATTTGCAAATCGTAAAAGGATTAATATTAATTGGGATGATACATACGTCATGTTGTTTGAACAAATATTGGAATGTAGCTTTTTTCCAGTTATAATATTTTACGGGGAATGAAACTCCATTCACATATTTCTTAAAAAGAGTTTCAGAGCTACTGATTACAGTTAAGCTTACTGGTAATGTAGAGTGTAACTCATTTAGAAATGGTAACACGCTAGGTAAATCGACTATGCCGTAGGGAGGATTTTCTAATCCTGCACTACCATACCAAACTACTTTAAATTGCTTCTCAGTAGAATTTCTAAAATAGTTCTTACGTTTAAAACAAAAATTAATCAGAGAATTTATTTGAGGTTCATCAATAGCATCATCAATAACTCGCGTCTTTTTACTATGAATTAACTTTTCAACTTCTGGAGTTGAAACGGATACTGCATCTACAGCATCAATCATGCTTTGGAGTAATTTTTCTCTTTGTCTATCTGCGGTATCAGGATAAACAAACAAGTTATCACATAAGTCAAATACGGTTTTTATACCTCTAGTTTTTAAGGACTTTGCAAGTGCTATATTTTCCTCATCATATGTTTTTTGAAACACAACTAATTGATAGCGATCGATCTTTTTAGAGTTAAATAGTTCGCAAGACCACCCTCTATTCCTTAAATACTGGCATGGTAAAAAGCATCGAAGTCTTGAACTAGGTGTATTAATGTGTCCGACTGGTTTCCAAGCAATTGTAGGTGAAAGCATAAAGTCGTGCGATTACTTTTTTGCAAAGATATGGAATCGATCGGCTGCTTTACAGATTGCTGCAATTTTCATAGGAATGTAGAGTTGAGCAGATAGAAACTTGCGTTGCATCATAGTTTCAACTTCGTTAGAAGATATGCGACCGCGATCGCAGAGAAAATAACCTAAGCTTCTAGCAAAGTCTTTTGTAATCGATTCATGAAAAACCTTAAAATTGGAAAAATCGAGTTGAATGAGAAAATCTTTTAAGACTGGGGGAGAGTAGAGCATTATATGTCTTGGACATTCTAAGCCCCACCATTGGGAACGAAAAATTTGAGATGAAATTCCATGTGGATTTGGCACTGCAATATGTAGTATAGCCCCTGGTTTCATCTTTCGTCCGATCGCCGTTAAGACTTGTTTTGGATGATAAAGATGCTCTAGGACGTGGTTCATTCTTACAAAATCCAAGGATTCATCCTCTATTTCATTCCATACTGTTGGAGATACCTGCAAGGCTTTATGTCCATTTCGGCTAGCTTGTTCTACAGCTTGCTCTGAAAAGTCCATACCAAGAGTATTCCACCCTTGCTTGCGAGCTTCATTCAGAAATTGAGCTGAACCACAACCAAAGTCAAGTAGTTTTGCAGCTTCTCCTGTGGGTTGATAAAATTCTTGAATCTCCCTTATGAAATCCTTAAAAGGTAGAGCTTTTAAACTAGCTTTAGAAGTATTGAATGAGGCTTTGAGAATTTTACGAACATATTGATATTTTTGCCGATCGCCAAGCGATCGCTCGTTTGATAAATTTGTATCTTGTTGTAGCCGCTGATTTAGTGTTCCTTGGTATGGACCGTAATTCTCAGGGTAAAATTTATAAACTTCTGTTTCTACTGGTCTGACTGATAAGAAGACTAAATTACACTCTTTACATCTAGAATATATAAATTCTTGCTGACTACTTTTGTGCTGTCTATCGTAAGCCCTACACCAAAGTTCTAGCTTTTTGCTACTACAATTAGGACAGGCAGATATTTCCTCCGTCTCTACCGAAGTTGTGGAGGGAATTAATGTTGTAGATGCATTCATAACCTTGTGTGGAAATTATTTGTGTTGTGGCTATTCCTGCGTAGTAGTGGCTCTGCTAAAGCTATCCTAGTAGTTGCTACATTCTGCACGGATTGACCTTGAGGTGAAATTTCAGCCATTTCAAGAATCTGAGGAATTAAATCTTCTCGTTTAACCGCCATGATATGAACGCCTTGGCATACTTGACGAGCTAATCGTACTTGTTCTGCTGCAATGACTATGCCTTCATGTAATGGATCGGTAGCTTGTTCCAACCGCGCAATTATTGCCTGGGGAATATTCACACCTGGAACGTATTGATTAATGAATTGAGCATTTTTTGCAGATTTTAGTAAAAAAATTCCAGCTAAAATTGGTTTATTAAACTTAGCCGCAATTTGACTCATAAACTTCTCTAAGCGGCTAAAGTCAACAATCATTTGGCTTTGAAAAAACTGCGCTCCTGCTGCAACCTTACGCTCAAAACGTCGTTGTAATCCCGACCAACTAGCAAGTTGTGGATCGACTGCTGCGCCTGGAAATATTTGTGTTGCTCCGTCACACAAACCTTTTCCGTTATAATCAAATCCTTGATTGAGTTTCGTAATAGTTTGTAAGAGCCTTACAGCTTCTAGATCGAAGACGCTTCGAGCTTGGGCATGATCTCCCGCTTTTACCGGATCGCCTGTGAGAGCCAAGATATTGTTAATGCCAAGAGCATTCGCCCCCATCAAATCGGCTTGGATCGCAATCAAATTGCGATCGCGGCACGTCATTTGACAGATGGGTTCAATTCCGTGCTGTGACAGAATCGTTGCGGCAGCCAAAGGACTCATTCTTAAAACTGCGCGACTACCATCTGTCACATTAACTGCGTGAACCCAATTTCTCAGAGCTAATGCCACTTCTATCATCCGAGTCGGATCGCTTCCTTTGGGAGGAGTGACCTCGGCAGTGATTAAAAACTTCCCCGATTTAACTGCTGTACGGAAGCTGTTGCGACTGTCGCGATCGGTGATATATTGCTCGGTCATGCTGACATCTGAACTGTAATAGCTTGCTGTAACTGTGGAACTTTGTCCAAGCGTTCCCAAGGTAGATCCAAATCCATTCGACCAAAGTGACCGTAGGCAGCTACATCTTGATAGAAACGACCGTTGCGTTCTTGAGGTAAACCTTGCATGTTGAAGGTATGAATTAAACCAGCAGGTCGTAGATCGAAGTTTTGATTGACCAAATTGAGCAAGTCTTCTTCAGGTAGTTTGCCCGTTCCAAAGGTATCAATCAAAATACTCACTGGTTTGCTCATGCCAATCGCATAACTGAGCTGTACTTCACATTTATCGGCTAAGCCAGCAGCCACAATATTTTTGGCTACATAACGACAAGCATAACTTGCCGATCGATCCACTTTAGTAGGATCTTTACCCGAAAAAGCACCACCTCCGTGCCGCGAGTAGCCGCCGTAAGTATCGACAATAATTTTGCGTCCAGTGAGTCCAGAATCTCCCTGGGGTCCACCAATGACAAACTTGCCTGTAGGATTGACTAAAAAACGAGTGGAATTATCGATCTGAATATCAAGATCGGCAAATACAGGTTCGACGACTTCTAGTAGCAACCCTTGATAAATCTCTCCTAAGGTTGTTGCTTCTGAATGTTGAGTAGAAATTAGAATCGTATCTATGCCTACGGGACGACCATTCTCGTAAACAACTGTCACTTGAGTTTTACCATCAGGGCGCAAGTAAGAGAGCTTGCCAATTTTCCGTACCTTTGCCAACTGCCGAGCAAGGCGATGAGCTAAACTAATCGGCAGTGGCATCAACTCAGGAGTTTCTTTGCAAGCATAGCCAAACATGATTCCTTGATCGCCAGCGCCAATAGCACTCCAATCATCTTCGCTATCACCTTGCTCGTACTCCTGCGCTTTGTTGACCCCTTGAGCAATGTCTGGTGACTGTTCGTCTAGAGCAACTAATATCGAACAGCTATTCGCAGAAAAACCATTATTTGCGTCAGTGTAACCAATCTCAGCAATTTTTTGTCGGACTAGTTTGACGTAATCCACTTTTGCTTTTGAGGAGATTTCACCTGTTACTAGTACTAAGCCAGTATTGACGACTACCTCTGCTGCCACGCGACTAGTGGGATCTTGACTTAAGTGAGCATCCAGAATTGCATCCGAAATCTGATCGCAAATTTTGTCAGGATGCCCCTCTGTTACAGACTCTGATGTGAACAAATATCTGCTCAAATTGTACGCCTCCATGTTTATACAAGTCCAATTTATGCAAGTCCAGTATTTTCATCTTGTCAGTACTCGATCGTTTCAAATCTACGAGTATTGCATACAAGAAGTACAGTTATTTTTAACTACCGTTCGACTTAAAAATAATGTATTGTTTTGATTATGGACGGGCAATTGAAACTTGTCGATACAGAAAAGTTCGGTTGGCTTACGTTCGTGTTGCGATCGCTACACAGATAAGTAGTTAGCTGTTCTATCGGTATAATTTTGCTCGATCCAGCTTTGATAAGCTCCAGTGCGGATCTGCTCTACCCACTGAGGATGATTAATATACCACTGCACTGTTTTTAGTAAACCACTGTCAAAACTCTCGGTTGGTTTCCAGCCTAGCTCTCGATTCATTTTGGTACAGTCGATCGCGTATCGGCGATCGTGTCCTGGTCGATCTTTAACAAAAGTAATTAAGGAAGAGTGAGAAAAATTAGGTTTGCTAGGTAACAATTCGTCCAAAATCGTACAAATTTTTTCCACAACCATTAAGTTTGTTTGTTCGTTCTGACCTCCAATACAGTAGGTTTCACCTACTTTTCCCTGTTGTAGAACGAGATGAAGGGCTTCACAGTGGTCGGATACGTACAGCCAGTCTCTAATGTTCTGCCCGTCACCGTATATCGGCAAAAGCTGTCCTTCCATAGCATTGAGAATCGTCAAAGGAATCAGCTTTTCGGGAAACTGGCGAGGACCGTAATTATTCGAGCAATTGGTGATTAGGGTAGGTAAACCATACGTATGGTAGTATGCCCGCACGAAGTGATCGGCTCCCGCTTTAGACGCTGCGTAGGGACTATTAGGTTCGTAAGGATTGTTTTCGCAAAAGGGTAAGTCTGTTTTACCCAACGAGCCATAAACTTCATCAGTAGACACTTGCAAAAAGCGAAATCTCTCGTGTTTGTGGAGTGGTAATCTTTGCCAATAGGCTCGGCAAGTTTCTAGTAGCTGAAGCGTACCCGTTACATTAGTCAGAGCAAAGGATAAGGGATTTAAGATTGAGCGATCGACATGGCTTTCGGCAGCAAAGTTAATGACTGCATCAGGTTGATATTGCTCTAATAAATGACTTACCAACTCTGGATCGCCAATATCACCTCTAACAAAACGGTATCCAGAATCGTTTTCTAAAGCTGTCAAATTTTGTAAATTACTGGCATAGGTCAGCTTATCTAGATTAACTACGTTATACCATTGCGCTCCTCTAGCTTGGAGGATGAAGTTTGCACCAATAAAACCAGCGCCACCTGTTACCAATACAGTTTGTGGTGTTTCCTCACTGCATCCGTGTCTTTCAGATTTAAAGAGATCGTTCATAATGCCTCTACAAAGGAGATACGTAATTCTGGGATGTCATCACTCAAAGCGATCGCTAATCTTACTAGCTATTGATATCATTTAGTTAACTCCAACGTCTTGTTAATAGTAGAAATCTAAAAGGAGACTTCAAACTCAAATTTAACTCAAGTAAATGAGTTAGTAATTGCCACCTCTTCTTATATGGTCTGTACTTTGCAAAGAAGCGCAATGCTGAAACTGTGTGTAGTAACTTCATGTAATTGAATTTTGAACTCGTACTTACCCGCTGGTACATGTGTAGCGCGTGAACTTGAGGTTGAAAGATTACCCTAAATCCATTTAGCCATGCATCCACGCACAAACTCACATCTTCAAAGTAAAGAAAAAACCTTTCATCAAATAAACCATATCTATCTACATAATCTTGTGAAACAACCATAAAAGCACCAATAGCCCAGTTAACCTCAACGGCGCTGTCTAAAGTTGGTGCTATATCGTAGTAGTACTTGAATGGATAAAAACGCTGCTGTAATCTTTCACCTAGTAAATTCCTTAGTAAAAAATAAGTAAAGGAAGGGAATTTTCGGATCGAAGGCTGAATAGATTTATCTAGGTAAAGAAGTTTAGGACAGACGATTGCAATATCATTTGCTGAATTTAATGTCGCAGTTAAGGTATTAACGATCTCGGGTTCAAATACAACGTCGGGATTGATTAAAAAGTATGTCTTACTAGGAGAAAGTTGAACGGCTTTATTGTTAGCCTTACCAAATCCTATGTTTTCATTGCTTTTAATACCTATAAAGATAGATGGATATTTATTAGCAAAGTTATCAATAATTTGAGGGCAATTATCAGAAGAAGCATTGTCATAAACTACAACTGCTCCAGTGTTTGCATAGTATTTTTGAACAGATGCAAGACAGGAATTAATTGATGCTTCCAATGTTTTATCTGAATTGTAGGAAACAATGATAAATGTTACATCACGTCTACTAGACATCAGCTATGTTCCTTTGTTCAGTCAAGTGTAGTTGCTTTCTCTCAGAAGCTGTTACCTATTCTTTTTGAGTCAAGACTCAAGTTTTTATTGCTCATTATTTAATAAAAATAGCCTTGCTACTCTACCTACTCAAACACTAGATTTGATTTTGTATGAGTTTAACTGTGTGAGTTTAACTGTATGAGTTCAATTCGTCTGATGTTGCATCTGATGATACTTCCAAAGCTTACCGCGTCGTTCTAATAACTCTTTATATGTTCCCTGCTCTACAATTTGTCCCTGCTCTAGCACGACCACCTTATCAGCACGGACAATTGTAGAGAGTCGATGAGCGATCGCAATTACTGTTCGACCTACAGCAAGTTGTTCTATAGACTCCTGAATTAATCGCTCAGCTTCGGAGTCTAGCGCACTCGTCGCTTCATCCAAGATCAGAATTTCTGGGTTGCGCAGTAAGGCACGAGCAATTGCAATCCGCTGCCGTTGACCTCCAGAGAGCCTAACTCCTCGATCTCCTAACTGTGTATCGAAACCTTCAGGCAGGTTTTGGATAAACTCTAGTGCATTAGCAAGTTGAGCCGCTTTTTGAATCGCAGCTTCATCAACATCTTCCATAGCGTAAGCAATATTGTTACGGACAGATGTATTAAAAATAAACGTATCTTGACTTACCATAGCTATCTTACGCCGCAACGTATTGATGTCGAAATCTTGCAAATCGACTCCATCAATCAGAATCTTGCCTCTTGTAGGATCGTAAAAACGGGGAAGAAGATCCGCTATGGTGGACTTACCCGCACCAGAAGCACCAACTAATGCTGTCATCTGTCCTCGCTTCATTGTTAAAGTGATATCTTTTAGCACTAGTTGATGAGGATTGTAGGCAAAATCTACAGCAACAAATTCAATGCATTGCTTTAATCCTAAAAATTGAATTGTCCCATTTTGTAAATAAGGTTTGTCATCAGTTTTCAAGAGCTGCTTAATACTATTTAATGAGCCTTGAAAGCTATTAACATGCGCCCAAGCTGCATTGATCTGTGCCACCACTGGTGCAGTCCGTAATAAAACAAATAAAAATGCTAGTAGTGAGGCTATTTCTAACCTATCACTTGCCACAAAAACTGCAACTGCTGCAATTAGCATAACTAGAAGAATAGTACTAGCTACAGCTTCAGTAATCGGTTGTACTAGTGCTGAGGCAGCTGCGGATTTAGCATGAGTACGCATCAATTCCGTAGTCGCTTTGTTAAACCGCTGAAACTCAAAATCATAAGCCGCAAACACCTGAACAGTACGAACGCCGGTAATATATTCCATTACCATTGACATGAAGTAGTGAGTAGATGTTACAGCCTCAAAACTAGCTTCTCTTACCCGTTTGACTAGTGTAGCTAAACCTGTTGCTAGTAGAACAAACATCAGAATCGAAATAACTGTCAGTTGCCAAGACAGCCAAAACATCGATAGCGTATACACTAATAAAGTAAAGCCTTTAGAAATTAAGGCAGAAGCCACACCAACAGCTAATCTAAGTTGGTTAGCTTCGCCGTAAATGTTATTAATTAACTCGCCTGCACGCTTTTTCAGAAAAAAACTCAAACTTAGCTTTTGGAACTGATCGAAAATCCGTTTCCGTATACAATTTGCTAGATGTAGTTCGGCAAGCGTAGTTGTGAAGTTACCTAGATATACAAAGCTGAAACGCAGCCAAACAGTGAGAAAAATTAAGATAGCTACTCGATAAAGGCGGCTGGAAGCTGATGAGTTTATCCCTAAAACCCAAAGATCAAACCAATCAACTCCTATTTTAATTGGTGAAGCATCAGGAGTAGTAAACGTTTGCAGAAAAAGCGTGATAAAACCAATCGTAATTCCTTCAAATACTGCTGCAAATAACGAAAAGATTATTGCTGATATAGCAATTTTACGAAAGTGCTTGAATTCTCGTAAGATAAAGTAGTTATTTCGCCATAAGCTTGTTCTCATCAAAATTGTAGAAATCGGAGTAGGTAATTTAAGATCCACGTGCTTTCTCGTTTAAGTTTCAAACTATTTCTCTATCTACCTCAATCATTCATTGAGCGAACTGTACCAATTAATTTTCCTTGGTAGTTTTAAAAGTAGTACTAGACTTTCAAGCTCTAAGTTATGTCAAGTTATCTAGCCTTTCTTTTTGAATTACAAACCTCTCATTATTGTTGCCAATAACCAATCTTTTACGGCTCCTATACATAGATTGTTCTACAAAAATACAATTAAAATTACAAACTCCTGAAAAGTACGAAACTTCAGCCATCAGCTATCAACAATTTGTTAAATTAAAATATTTGGAAAACAGTATTTAACTATCTATGTTTAGATTTCAGCCTTATCCAATTGCAATCCGATCGCGAATATTTTCATCAATAACTTTTGCAAAAAGTTCTATATAACGACGTGCTTGTATTTCTAAAGAAAACTCTTGTTCTGCTTTTGTACGAGCAGATTGACGTAAATTTTGGTAGCGATCGCTATCTTCCAGTATCCAAGAAATACCCCGAGCCAAACTTTCGACTTCCAATTTTTGAGCTAAGTAACCATTTTTTTGGTGATCGATCAGATCGGGCATACCACCAATATTAAAAGCTACGCATGGAGTACCACAGGCAATCGCTTCCATTATAGTATTTGGTAAGTTGTCTTGAATTGATGGAGCCACAAAAACATCTGCTGCTGCATAAATTAGTGCGAGTGAAAGGTCGTCACTAAAATTTCCTAAATAGTGAGACTTGAAACCCAATTCAACTGAATTTTCAGGTTGAGAAGAACCAAAAACAACTAGCTCTACTGTATCTTGCCATCCAGATTGACTCAGTTTTTGTAGAGCAGCTTGAAGTAGATGAAAACCCTTTCTAGGTTCGCTAGTCGATTCTACCGCACCAAAGAGAATAAGTTGCTTGTCTTGTGGCAGGTTGAGTATTTCTCGTGCTACGCCTCGCTCGACTGGTTTGTACTTTTGAGTATCTAAGCTATTAGGAATTACTTCTATTCGCAGATCTTTAAACAAAGAGCTTGATTTAGCACATTTAGCTAACCAAATACTGGGAGCAACAATGGTTAAGTCTAATTCTTTCCATGCTTTTGCTTTACGTTGCCATATCCAATGAGAGAGATCGTGCGGATTATTGCTGTGAAGTTGGAAGCAAGATCCACAAGAACTAGTATAGCGATCGCAGCCTTGACTATAATGACAACCTCCAGTAAACGCCCACATATCGTGGATAGTCCAGACTAAAGGTAATTTGAATTTAGCAAGGCTCTCAATACTTAAATAGCCACCACAATTCCAATGAAGATTAATTACGTCAAGGCAGAGATGCTTTAATTTTGATTCGAGCGCGTCTGGAAGCCACTGACAAGAAAAGATGTTGCAGTTACGCTTGGGGTAAAATTGCAATGGTAGACCATCCAGATTCGGTCTCAATCTGTTAACCCACTTCCCAAACTTATTTGAAGGTTCGAGAACTGTTTTATCATTACTAGACTTATACTGTACCATCATTTTAGAGTTCAAGCCACCACTTTGCAAACCTAAATGTAAGCGATAAGCAGCGCGAGCAGCTCCACCATTAAGATCGAAAGTACTGAGAACTAGAGTGTTCATTAGATTTTATAAGTAAATATCTATTACATACTGACGGGTTGTGCTGATATGAATTTTCTTAAATATCCGAACACTTTGATTTGCTGACACGCATCAACTCATACTATTCGTCGATCGGCAATTACAACAAAAATCTAACTTATACAACACTCTCGCAATCAATCCAATTAGGAGCTATTGTTATCTATTTTGCAATAGGTCGCTTTATAGACATAAATAGTGTAGCTCCTTGAATTATCATCTATTATCACTTATCTAGGTATAAGTCGAAAATTTTCTTTCAAAAAACTTAGCATGTCGTACACGCGCATAACTAGGGATACATTATCGAAATCTTCGCAAAATGACTCTTCAGTGAAATTGTTATAGAGGCAGTAATAACATTCATCGCCGTAAGCTACAGTCATTGTCCAAACATCGATAGTGAAGGTATAAACGACTGCACCTGCATCCTCATTATACTCGCTGTAGACAAAATGGTTGTTCACCAGAAACTGTTTTAGAGCAGCTACTTGTAAGGGGTTCATCCCTAATGTACCTTCCTCGAAAATATAATTTTCTGTTCTACATCTTTAGGTTGCAACACCTTCTGGTTAAGACTAAATCCCTATCCTTTTTTCAGGAAGTGAGAGACTCTTCAAGATTTTGCTATTCTTAACCGGAATATATTGCTTTAGCTCGGGCAATTCGCTTTGCTAAATAATACTCAATTCGTTTGAAGGAGTAATAACATACCAAATAGCTCCTCAACCAATTCCCTACCACTATCTTTTATTCCTTATTTTTTCGCCCACAAGTTAAAATTCAGATGGGAAAGAGCGATTATCCCTGGTAGTGCATTCAGTTGCCTCTGGCTATCAGGAGCAAGTCTTATAGCATCCTTTAAACCGTAAGCTGATGAACCTACAAAGCTCATGTCGCCTCGTACCACATTTAGTAGTTGTGGCAGCTTATTCAAGCTATATTTACGCATCCAACAACCTAGTCTTGTAACATGCAAATCATTACACTTATCTGGATCTTGCCGATCGTTTGTGGTTTGATGGTGTTGCGTTGTCAAATTTGAAGCCGTTGTACGGAATTCGATCCTCTGAAACAGCTTGCCCCTTTCTCCAACACACCATTGATAGGAAAAAATTCGCCCTGGTGAGTCAAAATAAATGAGTAGGGAAAGCCCTAAAAAGACTGGGCTAAGAGTTAGTAATAATACAATAGCAATAACGCGATCGACTATTCGTTTTACCCACCAGCTAAACCGATGTTGATGTTTGCGAAGTCCCTGTGCGGGAGGAATTCGTAAAAAAGTCACCTTCTCTGTTTGCTTGCAGACATCTGCCCAAAGTTGGATCGCGATCGCACCTAAAGCTGGATCTATGCGAACTAAACGCGCGGGACAATATTGCAGCCACTCAGTCAAAAACTGTCGATCCCGAGATGAAAGTAGACTACTACGATCTTGACTGGAAGCAAGCTTTACTAAAAGCTGTCCCTGCCGAAGTTTCACCTCATAGTTGGGACTTATACTCTCTATTTGCCCGTACTTCAGAGGAGAGGCACTAGAATAGCCATCTAAAACTCTTAGAGCGAGGTTCAATTCAGAATTTTGCATAGTGAGGTATCGATAAAGGCTATGAAAACTGTTGCTCAAAAGCGGTGTTGATTTATCATCTGTTGCGCTAATCTTTCCGCGATTACTACTTTGCTATCTTCAGACTTAGCAAAATGACTTTATTGTGAAGCTTTCGTCAATTCTGAGTAGCGTTCGCTGCACAATTTAAATACATGTTGCGATCTATTTTCATTAGAGTGCGCTCGCTCGAACTCAGCACGTAGAGTCTATTCTCTTGGTCCGGTATAGTGCACTCTAAGTGTCTTCTCTAACAGACTAGATGTCGAGCTTTCTTACAAGCTCCGAACCTCTTTTAAGTTTTCGATTTGTCTACCTATTGGCTTACAAAAAATAGTTTATCGTTGAGTCACAACTGAATTTCTTATAAACTATTATTTTTAAAATAAGAACTGCTAAAACTTTAATTATTTATATTCTAGCAATTTATTACTATCTTGGCAAGACTACTCTTCAAATACTATAATATCCCTGAACTTTTCCTCATAGACAGTAGTAAATAGACTCCGCATAGTTAAAGCTAGTAGTATTTTTGTATGAAAAATTGTCTGTTAACTATAAATAATATTGCTACTTTGTAGTAATTTCAACAACCTTTATATTTTTTAATCACTCTCAACAAGAGAGCGATTGCTAATGCAGCACACCTCCGAAAACATTATTTATATTGGGTAAACCTTGAAAATAGCTATAGCGGTTTTCAATTGGATGCAATACACGTCTGGTAGGGGCGCTTTCTCTGTGCGCCCCTACAAATGTCATCCATACAATCGAGAATTGCTATAAATCACAGCAAGAATGCCAGCGTGTTCAAAAGTGGCTCAAAGATGAATTTAACTAGATTGTTTCTGCTTCAACTAAATTAATCTAGGTCAGCCAATAGTCTAAATGTGTAAATTTTACACATTTAGACTTGCTAATGTTGCTTTTACTGTTATAGCTACTTCCTTGCTATCTGATGTAGCTCGTTAGGTAAATCTCCGCCGCGCTAGTTTAGGAAAGCAAAATTCATCCTTATTAATAGCAAGTTTTCCGTAACAGTTTTTGTTGCGTATTTGTAAGATTTACTTTTTATCTTTGTCACCTCATATTCAAAAGAGCTGTAATGGAGATTTTAGTAATTGATTATGATGAATATTCTCTACTATTAATTGACGATTTTCTTACCTTGAATAATTTTCAAGTTCTGACTGCAAATAATGCTCGAACAGGTTTACAAATAGCTAGAGAACAACAGCCAGACTTAATTATTTGCGAACTCAATCTACCGAGGCTAAGTGGATACGAAGTTTTAAGAATATTGCGCAGCGAACCATCTACAGCTGGTATACCGTTTTGGTTTCTTTCATTTGAGGCAGACATGGCAACTCGTCGCCGTGCTTTACAACAAGGAGCTGACGGTTATTTTACTAAGCCTATAAACTTAAACGAATTACTCTCGGCAATTCGAGATCGGTTTTGACTGCGATCGCCGAGTCGCCGAGACATTTTACGAAAAGCGATTGTATGCTGGTGAGAGTAGCTTTGTATGAAGAGTCATCTTTCTAGAAAGGTGTCTTGTGGATCGCCTTGAATAGAGGAACCTGCAACCAATCCAACAGCACCATATTCGTAAGCCCCCACATCTGGCTTTCCATCAGGTATAGGCATGTTTATGCCTAACAAGGGAACCGCAGCGTCGATCGAAGGAGAATGACTGCGCAGGCGAAAGTCCCCTGTTCTCGGATTTACAAATTCCGAAGATACAACCCCTCCCCGATTATTCGAGATTGCAGCGCCACCACTCTTGTCGTAATATGTCGTTCCTGGCAACTGTGCAATATTGTTCGATATCCGGCTATTCTTCGTGCCACCACCCTTACCATTCCAGTTTCCGGCGAAAAAGACAGCCTTATCGTCATAACCCCAGAGGGTATTGTTATCTACAAAAACGTCCTTGATAGCGTGACCGTTATAGTGAATGAATATTGCCCAATTAATTCGCCCACCAGTATTAGTAACATTGTGATGGATGTATGCACCATGCGTTCCATCATCTAGATAAATTGCCATACCTTTTCCATTGTCAACAAAAGAAGTGTTGACTAAGCCAATGTAATTGTATGCAATGACACCACCCTCAAGAGTTCTCTTATCTGTCGGGCGATCGCAGAAATTGCAAATATAAATTCCCGATTGTCCGCTGTCAAGCAGTAGCCGCCCCGTGTCGGAGATGGAGTTATACACGATCTGGGAACGACGTATGCTTCCGGCATGAATCCCCGTGCCAGCACTCTTTCGTACCGTATTTCTGAAGATCCTATTGTCATTACCACTGACAATAATTGGAGCGCCCTGGCTGCCCCAAGTTAAGTCCTCAACAAAATTATTCTCAATGGTTGTGCGACTGCCTGATATTGAGATTCCCGCACCCCATCCGTGTCCGATATACGAATTCTTAACGGTATTATCGGAACCCGAGACAGAAATTCCTGGAAATGCCACATAGCCGTGACCGTTGTAATTTGCTTGAAAGGGAGAATGGTAGCGAAAGATCGAGCGATCGATCGTGCAGTTGACTGCATTCTCCATCCGCACGGAAGCACCTCGAAAGACGATGCCTTTGATTGTCACATTTTTGCGCTGACTCAGATCGAATCCCCACAGTCTTACTTGAGCTTCAACAAGCTTTGATGTCAGCATCTCTTTATTTGGTGGATAGATGTAAAGGGTTGAATTTCCCCAATACCATTCACCTGGCGCATCAAGTGCATTTAAGTGGTTGATGATAAAGCCTCTACCGCTGCCCTCAAATTCATGCCACGCAGGGTTAGAGATCGTCTCGGTAATTTCTGTTAGAGCGAGTTTGTTGCCACTAGAAGAAGCGATCTTGCCTATGTTGGGAGCATAAAAGTTATCTCCATTGAGTCCGAAGAAGTAGCCTCCATTCCAAAAGCCGCTAAATACGTTCATGCCGTTCAAAAACTGGACGTTTGCCCTTCCTCTACCATTGTTATTGACTTGTGTAGCGCCCCATGTTCTCGAATCGAGGTAATCGTTACCTACATTAGGATATCGGGCAAGAGAAAGATAGTTGCCTTGAACAAATACGGCATAGACCTTTTTGGGCAGTGAAGTACGGAAGACATTATCTGAATGACGAAACCAATTGCTAACAAGATCTGTACCTGTCACTACAACCCGCTCTCCAGGCGCAGCCACAAAGGTTTGTCCGTCTTTCGGTATGACCGTTTCTCTATACACTCCTTGCCTAATAATACACGTATCATCTGTCCCCATCGATTCGGCAGCTTTCTGAAGTGTTTTCCAGGGTCTTGCCATCGAGCCATTTCCTAATAAATCATTCCCTAACTTTGCATCGACATAGAAAGTAGTGATAGAGGCACTTTTATATGTGGATAATGTCAACATCAGCATAACAAGACCACAGAATAGTACGAGCTTAGAAACTATTTTTGATCTCATATAACTCCAGTTTTTGATATTTTAAAATTTGCTCGATTTTATCGTTAAGTTACATTTTTAGAGAAACTAGTTATATAGGGAGAATGCTTTGTTGAATTTTTGACATTTAGGCAGACATTATTATGAAGAATAGACAGAATTATTAATGGCAAGCTCAAACCAGTTAATATTAAGGCAAAATCCATTAGAACAAATACAACAATATCCCAGAGATTGCTCCAGAAAACTTGACAATACTCTGGGATTATTTTCTAAGTAAATTAGCAGTTGTAGAATCTTTCTAAAAATAGATTTTCAGGCGATTTTCATACGTCAAAATCTATCTATAAAGAATGCAGTTTCGCTCTAAATTTATGTTGGAAAGAAGTATTAGAACCTAGCAACTTATCCTTTTTCCTAACATAATTGAAGCTTTAAGAAAAACTATAATTATTTAAAACAAACTTGACTTGAAGGATGAGTCTATCTTTCTTAGTAGGAATATTTGCTCGGTGAAAACAAAACTGATCTTCAGCAAATCCCGACCCCGCTTCTCCACAAATATTGACAATTCTCTCACTACCGTAATAATTAATTAAATCTCGTTCAGATTTATCTCTATCTATGGACAACTGATATTGTAGCTTTTTCTGACTATGACTACCTTTCACATAGGCATGGGGACCGCTGTATAGATCTACATCTGTTAGATAAAACAGAAATTGCAAGCAGCGGTAATCATCCAGATCGTAATGAAATAATCCTTGAGCGAATCGCAAGCGCTCATCTAACTGTTCTACAGGAGTAGCAAAACTCCACCAGAGCATGGTACTTTTAAGAATAGGCTCGCCCACTAAATATTTTGCAGCAATTTGCCGTAACTTAGGGTCATCTCCTAACTTTTTAATTGCCGTACAAGACCGGGAAGGCTTATAATGATAGCCAAATAAGAACGGCTTTCCATATTTAGCCTCTTCTTCTTCTTTATTGCTGAGAGTGAAAGGAAGTTCAAATCTACCATTGCCCAAATAATAGGTTTGATTAGTGAATTCTAAAATTTCGCTTAATACGTAATTTGGCAAATGAATTCCTAAGCAAACCCCATCTCGTCTTAGATTTTCCACAACGGAATCAACATCAATTTCCGTAAATAAGGAAGAGTCTGCCGTGGGAATAATAAGCTCTGGTTTACTAGCTAATAAAATCATGAGCGAACGAATAATATGTATACGCCCAAAAATAAACATGAGCAACCATTGAGGATTTTTGAATCCATGATCGGTATACTCACCTAGCCTTCGTTTAAACTTAAAATATAGCTTGTACCAGTAAGAATAAGAAATAGTTATGCTCATAGCGGATTCTAAGTCTTTGCTACTTTGACTTAATTAGGAAAAATACAGTTGTCAATGAATATAGAAAACTTTCTTTTGAGATGCTACTGCAAATTACGAAAGTAAGCGATACAGAAAAAGTCAGAAAAGTTCAGTCCTTGTCGTTTCGATCGGTTTTAGTTAAGCTTTATTGAAAACCGCGATCGCAATGTTCGGAATTATTTCGTAATTTTGCTGAGCTTGCCAGCTAGTAATGCTGAAAGTCATTCTAAAAAGCTGTAGCTAGACCTAAATATTTATCTCTTTCCTTATTGTAGGCTGCTGTCTTCCTACCATTCACAAGCTCAGCTTGTGCTTGAAGCATCATTTGTACAACAGCATTATCGTTGAGTTTATAATGCGCTTGCCATCCCAGCTTTTTTCTGGCTTTAGCGGGATTACCTTTGCTAACAGCAATTTCTGTTGGTCTGAATAAACTTGTATCTATTACAACACGATCGCGCCAGTCTAAGCCTACACAGGCAAAGGCTGCTGCTACAAAATCTTCTAATTTGCAACTTTCTCCGGTTGCAATGACGTAATCATCTGGCTGCCCTTGTTGTAGCATTAACCACATTGCTTTAACGTACTCTGGAGCCCATCCCCAGTCACGCTGAATAGAAATATCACCTAAATAAAGCTTTTCCTTACTACCTTTAGCAATTCGGTTAGCTGCGGATACAATCTTTTGAGTGACGAATCTCTCCGGTCGCAAAGGAGATTCGTGGTTGAATAGAATACCAGAACAAGCAAACAAATCGTAGGCTTTGCGGTAGTTAGCAACTTGCCAAAAAGCGGATGCCTTAGCTACGGCATAAGGACTTTTAGGACGGAATGGCGTAGTTTCATCTGCTGCTTTGCCTTCAGTATCTCCAAAACACTCACTCGACGCAGCATTATAAAACTTAATGGGGCGATCGATAAAGCGTAGGGCTTCTAATACATTTAAAGTACCAAGTGAGATACTTTCAAAGGTTTCAACTGGTTGATCGAAAGAGAGGCTGACTGAACTTTGTCCTGATAAATTGTATACTTCATCTGGCTGAAATTTATTCAAAATTTGTAAAACACTACGAAAGTCATTTAGGGCAACGGACTCTAATTTCAATTGTTCGCGGATTCCCAGGCGTATTAAATTTTGGAAAGAAGAAACTTGTGCGTCTCGTGATGTTCCACAAACAGCATAACCCTTATCGATTAACAACTGAGCTAGATACGCCCCATCTTGACCTGATACTCCAAAAATTAATGCTTTTTTCATAAGAAAATTTACTATTTTCTCCTGGAGAACTCAATCGCAAACTATATTTCAAAAAAAATTATGAGTAGTCGCAAGAATTAAACAATTAACAGCGATCGCAAATTTTTATGCCTTAACGTCCAAAGATTTATAAAAACCTGTTTTACAAGGTCGTTTTGTACAAGTTTTTACATTTTAATTGATTGCTATCAGCTTTAAAAGTCTCTAACATATTCCTCTATAAATTTGCCTTAATCAATACGGATAAGTTCAGGTATTTCATAGCTAAATAAATCGAGTCAAGACAATCGGAATAGAAAAAGCAAAAAGATACGTTTTTTGATGCAATTTGAGAATAGTTATATAACTGGCGATCGCGGTAACTTTTCTATAACTTTTAAACATGAGATTTCATAGTCGTGCTAAACGCTACAGCGTCCTGATATCTTGGTATCTACAATAGCTCTAGTCAGACAATATTACTGAACTTTTCTAGAATGACAAAATTTGACTATTGAAGGAATATGTTGAAAAAGCGTAATTGTATATGAAAATTGCTATCTGGCATAACTTACCAAGTGGTGGTGGAAAGAGAGCCTTATATCATCACGTAAAAGGCTTATTGGAGCGCGGTCATACTTTAGAATCTTGGTGTCCTCCAACGGCAGACCAATCTTATCTTCCTTTAAATGAATTAATCAAAGAAAATATAGTACCACTTGCTCAGTCACCTATGAAAAGAAGGAGTAAGTTTATAAAACAGCCATTTTCACCTTATTTTCATGCGTTGAATAGCATCCAAGCGATGGATACACATTGTCAACAATGTGCTGCTGAAATTAACTGTGGTGGCTTCGATGTACTTTTCGCCAATGCCTGTACTTTTTTTCGCACGACTGCAATTGGTCGATATGTCAAAGTACCAACAGCTATTTATCTTCAAGAACCTAATCGGGAGCTATACGAAGCGATACCAAGCTTGCCTTGGGCAGCTATACCACCTCCGGCAAAGGCTTGGTGGTCGAATAGTTATGTCTCAGCATTTCTCAAAAATCTGATTCAGGTACAAGGGTATAGGCTTCAAGTTCGAGAAGAATTACAGAATGCGCGAGCGTTCGATGTAGTTTTAGTTAATTCCCTTTTTAGTCGAGAAAGTGTTTTAAGAGCTTATGGATTAGATGCTAAAGTTTGTTATCTAGGAATTGATACCGAACTCTTTAAGCCATCACAAGTTCCTCGCAAGAAAATTGTCGTTGGTCTTGGAAGTATTTATTCTGGCAAAGGACTTGAGCGTGCAGTTCGCGCTATCAGCACAATACAGAAAGAAAAAAGACCAGATTTAATATGGATCGGAAATTTTTCTGTCAATAATTATCAGCAGAAAGTTGCGCAGCTTGCTAGATCTTTAGAAGTTAACTTCATACCCAAGGTGCGGATCGCTGATGCTGAGATCGTCAAACTTTTGAGCCAAGCTTCAGTTATGATTTATACTCCTGTTTTAGAGCCATTTGGTTTTGCGCCTCTTGAAGCAAATGCTTGTGAAACTCCGGTTGTGGCGATCGCTGAAGGAGGAGTTAGAGAAAGTATCAAAGATGGAATTAATGGTTTTTTAATTAATGGTGACGATCCAATTCTGATTGGTAAAGCTATCTCTTCTCTTTTAGATAATCCTGATATAGTAGAAAAAATGGGCGAACGAGCTAGAAAATACGTACTAGAAAATTGGAGTTGGAAGCAAGCAAATGACTGTTTAGAGAATTATTTATTCAGCTTAATAGTTAAACATTAGAAACCGCTCGGGAGGCGCTCGGTTCAGCGGTTGCCTCGATCGCGCCAAGAATGACAAACTATCTGCCTATCTGACACTGTTGCCAAGGTTCGCGAATGAAGTAAAGGGCATCGCGTCCTTGGACTTCCATACCACCTCGATTCTGCGTTCCCCAGCGAGTGACAAATTTCTTGCCATTTTGACGACGTTCGACAGCAACTGTAAAGTTATTTCGTAATTCTCGATAACATCCTTCTATATTCGTCAGAGTTAAATCCAGCATCGGAATATCGAATTTACCTACCGCTTTATTCACCACAAAAAATCCTTCATTGCCTCGTTCCATCAACAAGACAGTTGAACTATTGACGGCAGCTAAAACATTTTCTTTGACGTTGCCACCTGCTTTACCCCGTTGGCGCATAATTTGACGAAACTCCACACCAGTTTTGATGTATGGCGCATCAGCATTATCCCAGTTGAGTATTAAGGGAGTGCCACTTTCTCTAGCTAGTACGTAAGCTGTTGCCAGGTAAGAGTCAGAAGCATCGTCGTAGGGGTTAATTGCATCAGCATTAATCTCCCGAATCGTATCGTGGTTTCTGCCAAAGGTGATGCTGCGCGAGTCATCTATGGCTGTTGGCACTCGCAGCGATCGCAAATCTCCACTGCTAGTAAATGCTGCTTTCATCGAGTTGTAAAGGATAAAGTCTGTCACAGCAGCAATCCATTTGTAATCGTCCGCACGGGTGTCGCTATCTGTAATTACCTCCAGATAATTCCAGGTCTTGCCTTGACTTTCGCGATTAATATAATCGACGTACTCTTTAACAACATTTGCTGGCATGTGCTTGGCAGCGTCAAATCGAAATCCATCAATTCCCAGGTCAAGCAGTTTCTTTAAATGAGCCTTTTGAATTTTTTTCACATTGGCAGTATATTTTAGATCGGGAAGTCCCCCCAACCAACAATTCAGCTCCGAGTTTCTGTTTCCATCGCTATAATTGATATCACAGGGTTTCTTGCCAGGATTGCCTGGAGCAGAATGAAAATCATTTTGAGTCAGACCTGGAAATTTAGTTAAATCTTCAAAATTATCGCCACCACCTAAGTTAGCTGTATGGTTGAAAACAACATCAGCAATGACTTTAATTTGACATTTATGAGCTTGAGCGATTAACTGTTGTAAATCTGCTTGAAAACCTTTTCCTTCAATAACGTCATAATCTACGGGTTGATATCGCGCCCACCATTCTTGACTCGAATTAGATTTTTGTGCTGGAGGAATTTGGATGTGAGAGTATCCTCGATCGGCAAGTTGACAGACAAATTTTCTGACATCATTATAGTTTTGATTAAAGGCATGAAAAATCGCCACTGGCTGTTCTGCTACTTGTGCCAAACCAGGTAAGTTAAAAGCTATGACTAGGGAAATCGCCAAGACAACAAATTTCTGGCAACGCATAAATTTCTAGAAAGCTAAATTTATTTAATTTCCACAGGTCAAAATCCCTTCTTGAGTGCCGTCGGCTTTCGCTTGTACCTCCACCTTGGGTTGCTGTCCTGGGTAGCAGCGGACTAAAACTTTATCGCTACTACGGGTCAAGTACAAAACATAAACGGCTTGACCTTTTAACTTGGCTGGGACGAGTTGCGGCGGGGTAGGTGCAGTGGCGATCGCGGGTACTAAACTGGCAATGCCAAGAAATATAATTATTGCTCCGGCGATCGCTCCCGAACAATGGCTGATAGATTGCAACATCGGTCTATCACCTTGACTAACAGTTTTGACTAAAGCCTTTTCATTCACTTTTTCGCTCTAAAAAACAGTAATTCATCCAGAAGTATACGATGCAAAATTAGCCAGCGATCGTATTCTTCATTAACAAACTTGGTGAAGACAAGATCGTCAACTGGCGCGATCGCTCCCGATATCTTGCTAAAATGTGACCACATAGCGATCGCTTTTTGGGAGTCAAAATGAAAAGCGTAGGTATACGCGAATTTAGGGACAAAGCTTCTTAGCTATTTAGCAAGTGATGAAGCGAATGCACAGAGCGCACGCTTCGCAAACGCGGTGAAACGTCACGGCAAGATCGTCGGATTTTATCTTCCAGTCAGGGAATCAGATGACGCAGAAGTTCAAGCAGCATTGATGCGACTTTCCCGAACAGTGGAAACGGCATTAGCCCAAAGCGATCGGGATGAAGAAAAACTCAGCCTTGCTTTGGACTTGTCTCAACCCGAATAGTATGCGCTTAGTTGTTGATACGAATATTTTGGGTGTCTGAGCTAATCCGCAAGCGGGGACGAGATTTAATCATTCATCCAGAGGTAGAACTATACATGGCACAGATGGCTTAGGAAGAGACTTGTCACGAGTTGGGTAAGCGGGTGGAGAGGATGGGACAGAAGGGAGTGTTTTCCCAGAAGATCGGGCAAAATCTATTAACTGAGGCGATCGCTTTAGCTGATTCTACTTTTGGTTAGCAATTATTCAGGCTATGGCATTTTGATAGAACGCTTGCATTTGAGCAAACCATTGCTGGCGTGATTCAGCCCAGGTATAAAACATATGTCCCCCTGGATAATGTTTCAACGTCAGATTTTGGCAAATTTCTGGATTGAGCTTCATCTGACTGACTAAATGGTTGGAGGCAAAATAAGGCGTAACCAAGTCAAATATTCCATGCGAGATCGACACCTGCATATATGGATTGAGCGTCATTCCCACTCGCAGGTCATCCACCGATCCTTGAAATCCTTGTTTCCAATCACCTTTGAAATCAAATTGCCAAGCTTTGAGCGTTTCTAAATTCAGCAGGCGATAGGTTAAGTCAGTTTCCACGCCTAAAGTCTGCCGTAAATGACTGTTAATTGCTCCCGTGAAGAGTCGATCTAACCCATCTAGGGTGGGGTCAGTGCCTTCGTAGGTCATGCGATCGGGAAACGGATCGATCGCCGTAATTGAAGCATCGTACAACCCGACGATTCTCTGGCGATCGCGCAACAGTTCCCTCGCAAAGACTTCGATTCTAATTCGTCCACCCAGCCGTTCGACAACCGACAGTGGTATTCCAGTTAATCCAGCCAACTGCTGATAAATCGCCTGACGCTCATCTTCAGGAAACGCCTCTCCCATTGCTAGCATTGGGATTAGACTTTGACGGGCAAATTGTTCGGCAGCAGCTATATGAGCTGGTAAATCTCCTCTTTGCCCCGCCCATTGAGCGCGATCGTGATGCGCTGCGGCGGCTGCTAGCGAGGGTAATACTGTTGCCCAAGTCGTCAGGTTATAATCGTTTGCTTCTAGCAAGCTAAATTCTAAAGCTGGCGAGATCAAAATCGCACCAGAAAGACCAACGCCAAATTCTTGTTGCAGCTGGCGAGCTAACTTAGCTACGCGAAAACCGCCATAACTCTCACCTGCAATGAAGATGGGAGACAGCCAGCGGTGGTGGCGCGACAGAAACCGCACGATAAACTCGCCGATCGCTTTCAAGTCTCGCTCGACACCCCAAAATTGAGTTTCTTTGGATGAGTCTGGCTCGTTAGAATTAGATTTCTCATTCTTCTGCTCTGGAGTTTCTTTCTCTGGTGGCAAAACGCGGCTGAAGCCCGTACCGATCGGATCGATAAAGACTAAATCCGTAAAGCTCAACCAACTTTCAGTATTTTCTACCACTCGCACGGGTGGCTTTGGCAAACTACCGCGATCGCTAAAAGAGAGGCGTTTGGGACCTAGCGCCCCCATGTGCAAATAAGCAGAAGCAGCTCCAGGTCCACCGTTGAAAACAAAAGTTAGCGGTCGTGGCGAGGCGGCATCAGTCTTCACGAGATACGCCACATGAAACATTTGGGCGATCGGTTTTTCTCGCTCGAATAACGTTTGCCACTGAGCCAAAGCTGTGTAGCTTATCTGTTGCGATGGCAGCGATAGTGTATGCTCGGTCTGACTGGATTGATGATTTACTGGTAGGTTAGATGTGTCGGACATATCAGGTGGCGATCGCATTGCACACATCACATGGTAGGCGATCGCGCGATCGTGAGTGAAAGATTTATCAGATGGAGAACGATCGTGTTGGCTCAATTACCGAATCCCATTACTAGTCCTGCTTGGTGGCAACTGATGAATTGGATTGCCGACCCAATTGGGTTTCAGGACAAATGCAGTCAAAAATATGGAGATATATTTACCATGCATCTGAGCGGCATCGGCTCTTATGTAGTCATTGGTAATCCGCAAGCAATTGGGGAAATCTTCAACCAAGATGCCAAATTTGATGTCGGTCGTGGCAATGCAATTGCAGAACCTTTAGTCGGGCGCAATTCACTCATGTTAGTCGATGGCGATCGTCATCGACGAGAACGAAAATTGTTAATGCCTCCTTTTCATGGCGAAAGACTACAAACTTACGCCAAACAAATCTGTCTGATTACCAAACAGATTGCTAGCTCCTGGCAAGTCGGTCAATCTTTTGTAGCTCGGACTACCATGCAAAAGATCAGCCTAGAGGTAATTCTACAAGTCGTTTTTGGCTTGAGTGAAGGAGAACGCTATCAACAACTAAAGCCCCTACTCACAGAATGGCTGGACATGACTGATTCTCCCCTCAAATCCAGCATGTTATTTTTACAGTTTTTACAAAAAGATTGGGGTGCATGGAGTCCTTGGGGGCAGATGAAACAGCGACAACATCACGTTCGCGCTTTGCTGCAAGCAGAAATTGAGGAGAGAAGAGCCAAAGATATCAAAGGGCGTGATGTCCTCAGTCTGATGATGGCAGCACGAGATGAAAACGGACAAGCAATGACCGATGAGGAATTAAAAGACGAACTACTGACGATTTTATTTGCTGGGCATGAAACCACAGCAACAACGCTGGCTTGGGCTTTATATCAAATTCATCAACACCCAGATGTCCGCGATCGGTTGCTGCACGAACTAGATAGTTTAGGGGAATTTGCCCCAATGAAAATTGCTCAACTGCCTTACCTAAGTGCAGTTTGTCAAGAAACACTGCGGATGTATCCGGTGATTCCCGTCATTTTTCCCCGCATTACTAAATCGCCAACGAAAATTGCCGGATATTTATTTGAAGCCCAAACAGCCTTAATGCCAAGTATTTATTTAGTGCATTATCGGGAAGACTTGTATCCCAACGCTAAACAATTTCAGCCAGAGCGGTTTCTAGAGCGCCAGTATTCTCCTTCGGAATATCTTCCTTTTGGTGGTGGCAGTCGGCGATGTTTGGGATATGCTTTAGCTGGGTTAGAAATGAAATTGGTCTTGGCGACGATTTTATCCAAGTATCAACTTGCCTTAGTAGAAGATAAACCCGTGCAAATACAACGTCGTGGGTTTACGCTTGCTCCTCAAGGTGGGGTAAGTATGGTAGTGAGTGCAAAATCTATTTAGAGTCACGGATAAGCATTGATGGTATCCCGCAGGCTTTTGTCTTGTAAGTTGACTCCAATACCTTCAAGTGCTGTAATGTGCTGGGCAAACAACTCTAGCTTAGATTCATCTAAATCTACGTCAGGTAGCAGTGAATCTCGAATTTTCTCTCCTCGTGACTTGGGATGGTAGACTTGCCGAACAGCGCGAGAGATTTCTTTCATTAAAAACTCGTCGGTGAGTGGACGTATGAGGTTGAGGTCAAGATGGGAGCGGATCGACCTGTCGAAAGATCGACGGGAACTGAAAGCGTGCGATCGCGATCGCAGACTCTAGGTTTTGGCTGAAGGAGAGGGCGAGATGCCTGGCTGCGGTCGCACTACCACTCTGATGACGCTCGGCTACGACCCGCAGAAGCAGCGGTACGTGAGGACGTGGATCGGGTCGATGATGACATACCTCTGGGTGTACGACGGTGGCGAACTGGACTTGGCTGAGACGGTGCTAAGGCTCAATTCTGAGGGACCTGCTATAGACAACCGTTGCGGCTCGATTGCTTCCATTTCGGCTAACAAACGAGTGGCAGCACCGACAGAGTGTTTGAGATGATGACAGTGAGTATCCATACTCGCTTGTTGATATTCAACACTGCGAGGATGCACGGCTAATGCAACTTTACTTAGATACTGCGTCGCGTGGTAAAAATCTAATACCTGGCTGTGGGTGAGTGGCACAAGACACGTCCAATTCTCTGGTGCGCCATCGGCTAACCCTTGATAATGAGCATGGGGATATAATCGCTTTACCTGTTCGACTTCTCGTTGCATCCGTAAAAAAAATGTCTCTCGCCCATGTTCCGGTGCGGCAGCCATATAGGTGGTGTGTTGACGTTCTCCTAAAGCATGGAAATTTTCATAACCTAGCCAACTGCCAAAGATAGTCATTCCTAATAACCCAGACCCAACCAGCCAAGGAATTGCTTTTTGATAGCGATTTTGTTCTTTTGGCACGGTTTTAGCGAATATAAGCTATGGGGGTGAATTATCGAGCGCACGTTCGGCTGGCACAATAGTTCGCTTTGACTTGTCGCGTTTTCGCAAGCGCCACATGATAAAACCCGTAACTAATAGGATGGTAGGAGATAAACCAACGAACAGATAGAGAATACGAGAGGGTAAACCGGCAAAAGTGCCAAAGTGTATGGGTACGAATGAGTCAAATATTCGATCTGCCAAAGATTTTTCCGTTGGTACGTCTACCTTCACGATCTCACCACTAAAGCGATCTATAGAAGCAGACATCACAACCTGGTTTGGTAACTCTTTTGCTATGCGAATTACGCCTTCAGGTTTGGTGGGAAAATAAATTGAGCTAATTTCACCAGGGGGCAGCACGGCACTAGCTTTTTGTAGTAGTGCTTCTGTAAGCTGTATGGGGGCTTTACCTGCGGCTTTAGAGACGAGTTCTACTTCTTTGGGTGGCTGTGGACTGAAGGTGAGTGCATAAATGACTGGATTCATCCATGTAGCAAAGTTCCAGATAAACCCAGTCAACATTGCCATTGCCAGAAAGATTGCAACGATAATGCCAACAACTTTGTGTAAATCGTAATTTAACCTTTTAGTGGTGGCATTCCACTTAATTTTGAATCCAGTTGCCAATTTGCGCCAACCAGACCAAAGCACAATTCCTGTCACGCAAAGAATTGTCGCCAGTAACCCAACAATGCCAGCCACATAAGCACCCCACTCACCACCTAGCAGGTTGATGTGGATACTGTACAAGAAATCGTTATAATCATTGTCCTGCGGACTGCCGATAATTGCTCCGGTATAGGGATTAATGCGGGCAGTCGTCCATTTATCTCCTGCTGCCCACCACCATGCCGTGACGGGTTGAGTGAGTTCTTTGGGTATTGTCAGGCTTTCGAGAGTCAGTTGGGGAAACATAGCTTGCGCTTTAGTCACGAGGGTGGCGATCGCCAGACGTTCTTGATCTGGGGCGATCGCCACTTGCCCTGTAAATAAAGAAGTTTGCCACTCATCCAAAATCAACAAACTACCAGTCATGCCGATCGCCGCTGCTAGAATACCAATTGCTAATCCAATGTAACGGTGGGCGGTAAATACAACATCTCGAATTCGTTTTGTTTTCATTCCCAAATTCTCCGTTTCTTCCTTCATTAAAACTCCACCGCCACCTTACCCCGAACTGTGAACGGCGCACCAGGATAGACATTAGCCCTGCCAGAAGCACTTACAAAGTAATCCACATTAAACAAGTTCTCAAAATTCAACTGCACCTGCCAGTTATCCCGTCGATAGTAAAGTAAAGCGTCGGTTCGACCATAGGACGGCACTTCAATGGTATTCTCTGAATCTCCCTGCCTGTCTCCAACAACAAAAACTCCAGCCCCTAAACCCAGCCCTTGTAGCCCGCCTTGTTGGATTTCATACACAGCCCACAGACTACCACTATGCCGTGGAATGCCCTCGAATTCATTCCCTTCAAGCCCCGTAGTATCTTCGGTAATTTTGGCATCGGTGTGAGCATAGCTAGCGATTACATTCAACCCTGGTAGAAGTTCGCCACTTAGATCGAATTCAATGCCTCGAACTCTAGATTCCCCTGTTTGGATGCTGAAGTCAGGATCGACTGGATCGGTAATCAAGGCGTTTTGCCGAGTAATTTGATATGCTGCTAGGGTTGCCCTGAATTTACCATCAAGAGATTCTGCTTTCACTCCTACTTCAAATTGGTCGCCAGTGACTGGCACAAATGGATTTCCTTCTCTATCTGTGTCAAATTCTGGCACGAACGAGCTAGTCCAACTGCCGTAGAGAGAAACAGACTCGATCGGCTGATAGACAAGACCTACACGGGGGCTAAAGGCACTATCTTCAAACGTTTCTGAGGTGTCTGCCAAATTATCCTCAGATTTGTTGGAAAAACCGTCAAAGCGTCCTCCTAGTAGAATTTTGACTCGATCGCCGATGGAAAGTAAATCTTGAGCATAAACCCCAATAGTGTCGCTAGTAATCAACTCGTCAGTATCTGGTTCAAAGCGATCGAAGTAATCGTCAAAATTAGATGAACTCAAGTATTCTGGCTCAAATAGATCGATCGAGGGGACATCGGGTGGAAATTTCAGCGAGGAGTCTTCAATATTGCGCTGAAGTTCTAAACCAAGAAGTAGGTCGTGTTGAATAATGCCAGTTTGAAATTTACCCAGCACATCTGTTTGTAAGGTATAAGTTTGGGTATATTCCTTATTGTCTCTAGCACTACGAATTACTGTACGATTATCCTCTGCCAGCTCCAGTGGACCAATTCCACGCTGTTCGAGATCGAAGAAAAATGCTCTGAACCGATTACGCAGCGACCAATTCTCGCTAAATTTGTGGTCGAGCAAATAACCAACATTAACAGCCGTGTACTCAACATTATTATCTGGCTCTCCTAAAAACCGAGAGTCAAAAACTTCTCCTAAAGGATTAGGAAAAATAGTGCCAACGGTAGGTAATCCTTCTATATCTGGAATAGATCGATCTTCATAACTGCCTTCTAACGTTAGCTTAGTTTTTTCTCCCAATTGAAAACTCAGAACTGGAAAAATAGCAAATTCTTGGCTATCAACAAAATCAATAAAAGAACCAGCATCTTCGTAAGCAATGTTTAAACGATACAAAATTGTTTTGTTATCGTTGAGTGGTCCTGTTAGATCGAGATTGCCTTGGTAATAGTTAAATTTGCCAATTGTGCCTTCAATTTCATAGTTTGGATTACTCTGTGGTTGCTTCGTAGTTAGGTTAATTGTACCACCTGGTTCTCCACTGCCATAAAGCACCGATGAAGGTCCTTTGAGAACTTCAATTTGTTCCACATTGCCAAGATTCACATCATATCTGGCAGAATTAAGTCTTCTAATGCCGTCACTAAGAATGCTTCTACCACTATAAAATCCACGAATATTTGGGAGTTCATATTGTGAGGTTGAGACTCCACTAACGTTACGCAGAGCATCATCTAAATCGTTGGCTCCCTGGTCTTCTAGTACCTGCTGGGGTATTACCTGAATCGACTGGGGAATATCTCGCAAAGGCGTATCGGTGCGCGTCCCCACGCTGGAATTGGTTACGGCATAGCCTTCTTGCTCCCCTGTCACCACAATCTCAAGTTCTGGTTCTTCGGTTTGGGCAGTTGCTTGGGAAGTGACATTCAACACCAAATCTTGTTCGCTTGGGACTACTTCGGCATTCGGTGCTTGTTTGCTTCCCGTGATGGTTACTCGAATGCTACTAGCATTCAAAGGTTTGACTGTTACTTGTGCAATCTCTGCGGTGGGATTAGTTGCGGTGAATTCTTGTCGATCTGGTAAAGCCAAGACTGCATTTGGTATGTCGATCGCTAAATTATTTTCAACTGGCGAAATTGATGGTTGCAATTTTTGCCCTGAAGGGGTGACGAGAACGATCTGTAACCCTCGTTCGGTGGGATTGAGTTTTACTCCTGTAACTTGAGTCAGCGAACTATTTTCTCGCTCTTGAGCCAAAAGCTCTTTAGCACTAAAAGAAACAGGTGGTAATTCTTCAATCGTTTTAACTTGAGCAAAAACAGGTTCGCTCCATAACGGCATCACAGCAGCTAAACCAACCCAAAAAGCGATCGCTTTCCAGTTTCCCACCCTTACATTCCTCATCAACACATTAAATAAGCTCACTTTTTTAGCCAGATATCCTACTTACTAATGTTCCACTTACCAACTAATTGAGTAAGTCAAACTAACTCGCCTACCCCTTTCTAAGGCTATATCTTCATCAGGAGCTGTCAGAGATTGAGTTGGGAACGCAGAATACTCTTCATTTAACAAATTCTCCACACTTAAAGACAGCGTTCCCTCACCTAAACTTAAAGTGCTAATCAAATCGAGAGTCGCATAATCATCTACCGAACCTTGGTCTAACCCCGATTCAAAACCGCGATCGCGATCGCCAGAATAGAGAATTTGTAACCGATTGCGCCAGTTTGGTGTTGTCTGATGTTCCACGTATGCAGTTAGCTTCCAAGGATTTACACTAATCGAATCAGCAGCAATAAATTCGCCATTTTCATCTTCAAATTCTCCCTCAGTCCAATTTCCACCAACACCAAGTTTCCATGTCTCTGCTACTTGCCAATCTACTGCTGCTTCTATACCGTAGCGGCGTTCTGGAGCGCGGATCGTTTCAAATACATCTTCAGCAACTTCTTGAAAAAACGAACCTAACTCGGAAGAAGAATAAAAAGCTGCTAAATAAGCTTGTAAATTTTGCCATTGTCCGCGTACGCCAATTTCGTAGCTATCAACAATTTGAGGTTGAATGTCTTCAAGCGAACGATCGACCGAGCTACCATCAGGTAAATTATTCAGCACAAAAAATCCAGGAATAGAAAAACCTTGGGAAAAGTTGGCAAACAGACTAATATTATCAGTCGCTTTGAAATTTGCACCAATGTTAAAAACAGTCGCATCAAAACTCGGATTACCACCTTGGATATTATTACCTTCAAAGGTTGTGTAATCACCAACGTTTAATTGAGCAAATTCTTGACGAATACCGCCCAGAACCGAAAAATTATCTGTCACATCCCACTTGATTTGAGCAAACAAACCAAGCTGGCTGAGGTCAAAAGAAGGTTCGGCAAATTCATCGCTAACTTGGAGAATATTTCCGCCACTTGCGTCATATACTTCAGAATTAAAAAATAAGTATGAAGAACGATTATCTTCATGCTTATAATCTGCCCCTACCAGCAACTTTGCGCTTTGAAACAAGGATGTTTCTAGTTGTAAATTACTGTTGAATACTTCTCCTTCAGTCATAAATCTAGCTACTCTTTCAAAGAAAGCATCTTCAGCTCCTCGATCGTCAAACGCAAGCGTATTTTCTCTAATTTTTAGATAAGAAAACTGAGCTTGTAACCTGTTGTTTCCTAAAAAAGCTCTATTGTCGTAAGCTACGCTAGCAATAGTATTTTGATTGCCAGGATCTCTAGAGTCAACGTAATCTTGATTGACTCTCAATGCCTGAATTTTTTGTCTACCTGGAATCTCTCTAGTAGTCGGATCGGTAATGTAATTAATTTCTCGGCGATCGCTGGCATGATTAACAGAGAACTGTAAACGTTGTTCTTCTCCTAAAGCGATCCCCAACTTACCTAAAAGATTCAGACGTTCTGAACCTGCAAAAGTAGAATTTTCTTGGCGAATAATATCGCCTTGTGGGTCGTAAAATTGATTGTTAAATTGGGTTGCCAAATTCAAGTTGTAGTCAAAAATACCTTCTGTGCCAGCAATGCCATAACCCAACTCGTAAGCAAAGCTATCTCCTTCTAAATTTCCTAAAGCAGCAGAAACACCTAATCTAGCTGTCGATTTAAATCCTTCGATTGGTTGGCGAGTAATAATATTCACGACACCGCCACTACCACCAGCACCATAAATTCCCGTCGCACCATTGACCACTTCAATTCGTTCGACAGTGTTAGGATCGATGCTGGTCAATCCTGTGATGTTAGAAACATTAGAACCTAGAGGCACTCCATCCACTAAAATCTGCGGAGTTCGACCTCTTAAATTAGCATTAAATCGATCTGTATAATCAGGTGCGCCGTACCCTGGAACGGTATAGTTGAGGATGTCCTGTAAACTGTTATTTCCTGTAGCTTGTGCTTCAATCTCTTCTCGGTTAATTACTGTTACTGTACGCGGTAAATCTTCAACTCGTTCTTCCGTGCGAGTAGCAGTAACGACAACTTCCATTTCTGATTCTTCGGTTTGAGCAGTTGCTTGTGGAGTAACGCTCAACACCAAATCTTGCTGACTAGGGACTACCTCGGCATTTGGTGCTTGTTTGCTTCCTGTGATGGTTACTCGAATGCTACTAGCATTCAAAGGTTTGACTGTTACTTGTGCAATCTCTGCGGTGGGATTAGTTGCGGTGAATTCTTGTCGATCTGGTAGAGCCAAGACTGCATTTGGTATGTCAAGCGCTAAATTATTTTCAGATTGCGAAATTAATGGTTGCAATTTTTGCCCTGAAGGGGTGACGAGAATAACTTGTAACCCTTGTGTAGTGGGATTGAGTTTCACTCCTGTAACTTGAGTTATCGTACTATTTTCTTGCTCTTGAGCCAAAAGTTCCTTGGCACTGAAAGAAACAGGTGGTAATTCTTCAATCGTTTTTACTTGAGCAAAAACAGGTTCTATCCATAACGGCATCACAGCAGCTAAACCAACCCAAAAAGCGATCGCTTTCCATCCCACCTTCACACTCCTCATTGACACACTCCAACCAGGGCTTATAGAGAAATCTTGGCAATTATTTCAAGTGGAGATAGTCTACGTGAATTTCGAGGGTTAGTCTATCCATAGAGGAGCAATTTCGATCCCTACAGGAGGAGTTTTGCACTCCTTAGGCGATCGCTACAAAATAATCTGCTTTCCCAGACGGCACTCTGTAGGCGTAATCCCAAACTTGTCTTGAAAGGCTCTGGCAAAATGCCCCAGATGAGAGTAACCGACTTCGTTGGCGATCGCTGCTATGCTTAATTTGCCTTCTTGCAACAACAATCGTGCTTGTTCTAAACGATATGTACGCAAGTAAGCAAAGGGAGTTGTGCCGAAACAGGCGCGAAAACCTCGCTTCAACTTCATATGCTCTAGTCCCACCTGCTGGGCTAAATCTACTACAGATGGAGGGTTAGCACAGTTTTGCTGTAAGATATCTCTAGCTTGATAAACTCGCTCTACAGTGTTGCGGTTGAGCGGACGATCTCGAACTACTGCTCGTTCGAGTCGTAGCGGTTCGATCCCAAGTGCCAATAGCTCCAGCACTTTCCCTTGCAGATATATCTGCTTTGTCAGTCCTTGAT
Source organism: Chroococcidiopsis thermalis PCC 7203 (assembly GCF_000317125.1). Classification (GTDB taxonomy): domain Bacteria; phylum Cyanobacteriota; class Cyanobacteriia; order Cyanobacteriales; family Chroococcidiopsidaceae; genus Chroococcidiopsis; species Chroococcidiopsis thermalis. The sequence goes on along the minus strand of NC_019695.1, from coordinate 2,731,685 downwards.
AAGGGCAAGCTTGGATCTGCCGCACAATGGCGTGCATGACAGGAGCGAGCGGGCGATCGCGCCAACACTGTTGCCAATCGTTCGATGTTATTAGCATTTGTAGTTCTGGTGGTAGCTCGCCGGAACTATTGCTGTACATTCGCTTGAGCAAATCTGGCTCAAAGCCAATAGAGAGAAATATTCCTTCCCGATCGGCAGGAGATTTCCAGACTTCCTTGGGTGCAATGCCACTGCCGAAGAAGGTGTAATGGCTATTCTGACGACGGGTGGGAATCCACAGAGTAATTTCTACTTCATGCTGCCGTTCTTCACAGGCAATAGTACAGACGTTGGGGTTTGTCCAAGTACTGATTCCCAGCCAGATCCCCTCACACAAATCGATCTCCCAGAAGTGTCCGTCGCCCAACAATTGGGGAGCTTTGCCCTTCACTTCGTAAAAATCGGCAGCAAGTTCTGTCTCAACAAAATCAGTGGTTTCGTACAGTTCCCAGATATCCGCTTGGCTGAGAGTCATGGTCATAGAATTTTCGATCTATGGCAGAAGGCAGAAGGAAAAAGCTTTGCAGACAAAGGTGACACGCTGCTTTGGTGTCCTTATCTTTGGGCATTTTGCTGTGTCATTAAGAACAATACAGTAATTGCTAATCAATATCAACTAGCTGAAATTATACATTCGGGGCTAGCGGGCAGATTTGCAGACCGACAGGAGTTTCAATAATTGCTACGTGTACTCCAAAAACTTCCTTAAGATTTGCTGAAGTCAACACTCGAATGGGAGTACCAATGGACTGAAGCTTGCCTTGTTTGAGTAAAGCAATCGCGAGCTGTAACGAGCGGCTAAGTTGATATCGTGCAAAACGACGATGAGAGTTAATCCGTGCTGCTAGTTCAACTGCTTGAGTAGTTCGAGTAACTCCAGTTGATAGCGGATATCTAGATAGGTTGTCGGTTCGTCTAGCAGCAAAATCCGTGCATCTTGAGCTTGAAGTGGAACCGAAAAACTGGACAGGGGGTTAAGCTCTGAACCACTCAAAACATGCTAAGAGTAGTTCATGAGTAATAAACGCTCTTCAGTATAGTCCGCAATTCAAAGCAAAAGCCGCGCTCTTATGCCGTTCGAGGCGAGAAGACTGTCTCGGAATTAGCAAGCCAGTAGCGAAGTGCATCCCACTATGATTAACAACTGGAAACGGCAGTTGTTGGATGAAGCCAGTAGCCTTTTTGAAAAGGGGAGTGAGACGAGTAAAGCCAACGAGAGCCAACAAGCCCAGATCGATGAGTTGTATCGTCAGATTGGACAGTTGAAGGTGGAGAGGGATTTTTTAGCCAACTCTTCAGCACAGTTAGGATTGAAGAGCGAAAAACCCTGGTAGTGACTGACCATCCTCAATTGAGCATCGTAAGACAATGTCAATTACTAGGAATTGCACGTTCGAGCTTCTACTATCAGCCGCAGACACCGTCAGAGCAAGAGTTAACTTACTGCGATTGATTGACCAACAGTACCTAGAAACGCCGTTCTATGGCATTCGCCTTGCTATTCGTGTATCTGGAGAGATTTCTATTCCAATTGAATCTACAAAGTGACTCATCTGTGGCTTCTGCTCATTCTGCTTTCAGGATAGATCGTCAACCGTTAGAGCAATAGAGGTAATTTGTCTATTTCTAGATCTAATTCTAGAGTGCGATCGCGCTCGTTGCTCGTTACCTACGGTTATTGCTGTGCGCTGCTTTTATCCTCATAATAACCCGATCGATTCGGTGTGAATTTCGGTGTCGATAAAACCACTTGATTGCAAAATCTTTGCCTTAAAGGAATTACCGAATTTTGCTTATCGGACTGAAAATCCTCGTATCACCTTAATTCTGTCTTCTGCCATCGTTATTCAGCTCCTAAAATGGAATTACAATTCAGGGAAAATTCTATTCAGCTTGTACCGAATATTGTCAACCATTGCTTCTCCCTTGGGAGATGGAAACACTAACTCGTCAGGGTTTGGGTTCTGAGGTCGTCTAGCCAATAACATTGCTTGCAACCTCGCTGTGAGCGAAAGACTTCTGGCGCGGTTGGTTTTAGTTGATTTTCTCACACCACGCGATAGAGTTTCGCCAATCCAGACTGTAGCGCAATTATCACTTAGATGTTTTTGTACTTAACTATTTCGCAAACTGCTCGGCACAGCTTGCACTAATAGTATCTGCTAGTTTGTCCTTAAAATATTGAGTTAGGTAATTTAGTGTAGTTTCATACTTTTCCAAGCTTCTAGCGTACAAGCCTTTGGCTCTCTCCTGTGTAAATTGTTGGAATATACATACTACAGATTTACGCTCGCGCTCTAGCTGGCTGTCAAATTTGTACTTTTTTAGCGTGGAGTCAAAGTTTTCCGTGGCTATGTCACCCTCGATTTGCCTGGCTTTTCGTTCAGCAACCCCTCTGTTAACTTTGCTATCGGGCAACCCAATGTAGAGAAAGTATCGCTTACTCCCATAACTCCAACACAACCGCAGTCTGTCCTTAAACACTTGGACTACAACTGTCCCTTTAAGAGCTTTTTTTCGAGATTGAGATATAGATTGAGACGATCGGTTAAGCTCATTCACTTGAGCTGTAGCGACTCTATTGCTTGCCATAAGCGACTTATGTTGAAAAACCATATCTCAAACCTATCTCAATTTTTGGTGAAAACTGCCCCAAACATACCCAAACTGCACCCTTTATTGAGAATAGATAGAGAAAGAGTTCCAGCTTTTAAAACGCCAGAACTCTTTCTGTATAAAGGATTTGATTAAATCGGAGCGGCGGGATTCGAACCCACGACCTCCACTACCCCAAAGTGGCGCGCTACCAAGCTGCGCTACGCCCCGTTTCACAGCTTAGATATCATAGCATAAGAAATTGCGATCGCGCTATTTAGAAAACAAACAGCATTTGAGCCGCTCGGATGAGATCGGGAACTGCATCCGCCGCCCAACTCACCTCAACTCGCCTACCTGTATTTAGAATCAGTCGCAAGCTATAAGCGTGGGGATAGCCTTCTACTTCCATCCAGATAAAATTACTTTCGGCTTCACAGGCGATCGCTTCCTCATCCATCAATTCGCGCTCCATCTGGCTCATAGTATTTGATAGTTGCATAGACAATCGGCAAAAATCTTCTAATTCTGCCTGCGTCAGTTCGATCGCCCAGTCCTCAGCACCTACTAAACCTTTAAATTCCTTTGCCTCTGGATCGAATCCAATCCGCCAACCTGCGCCACTCTTAACTATGCGCATAAAGTTTTACATCGTCATATCACCACCAGCGTAGTTGTAAATAGCCGCGTTCTGGTTGACTAGTTTCTTCTTCCGTGAGCCATTCTACGGGTTTGTAAGTGCCGAACACCCGATCCCACCAATCTACAGCTAAACCAAAATTGTGATGCCACATCCCGTATTTGTGATGGACGTAATGCACGGGCATTTTCATCCAAAAGCACTTGGTTGGATTTTCGTGCTGTAACTGGTGGGCATAAGCAGAAAAAGCAGCATAAGCTAAACTGCCCAGAAACCAACCTATCCCAGCTTCGAGGGAGACAAAGAACATTGCAAACATAGCAATGCAGCTACCCTGAACGTAATCCCGAAATTCCCATACTACACCTTGTCCTTCATTCCGGCGGTGGTGATCGCGATGTCTTTCACCAATGCGAGGCGAAACGTGCATCAAACGATGCAACCAGTATTCGACTAGACTCGCTAGGATAAATGCCAAGACAAAGCAAACTCCTCCAACTGCTAGCTTTGTTAAATCGAGCATCACTCCTCCTGAATTGGTCATTGGTCATTCGTCATTTGTCATTCATGGTGGCAGCTAGTGGCTTGACTCCTTTCTATTCACCAGCCACGAGTCGCTAGTCACTAATAACTGATAACTTTTTACGTCATCTTACCCATAGATCTAAACCACCAGAGACGTTGATATTAAATGTAAAACTAATTTTGAGGGAATTGTAAGCAAATCCAGAAGGTAAAGGTGCGAAGGGTGCGGCGCGTCTAATGGCACTCAGAGCGGCGGTGTCGGTAGTGTTGGAGCCAGAAGGTCGAACGATCCGTAGGTTGGTGACTTGACCCGATCGCGTGACTGTGAAAAACACGACAGTTGAACGAGAATTCTGCGTCATCCCTGGTATCCACTGCTGCCTGACTTGTCGCTGAAGTTGCTGCAAGTAAGAACCCATATCGACATCCTGACGAGCATCAATGCCTGGCGCAGCACGATTAGAACGGTTGGGATTAGCGGCTAGGTCGCGGCTGGAAAGCGTCAGCGGACCACCTAACTTGCTCGCTGCTGAAGATCGCGGCTGAGTTCTGGCTGTAGTTCTAGCAGGCGATCGCTCGGTTGCGGGACTAGGACGATTTGCTGGTTTTTGCTCTGGGTTAGGAGTCTTCGGAACTGGTTTGGAGCGATTGGGAGCAGTGGCAATCGGAGGTTGGGCTTGAGGAGGCTGGATTTGGGGTTTTGGTGGCTCTGGACTCTCCCTGCGGTTGCTAGATGGCTGCTGGCGGCGGGGTTGAGCGGGTGACGGAGTAGTACGGGAACTAGTTCTAGGCGTAGTTGGGTTATTCGGTCGAGTTGCTAGAGGTCGTCTGCGATTGGCTTTACCACCGGCAACGGAATCGTTTGCTGCCCGACGTTTGGTTTCTGGGGGCGGTTTTTTTGGTTGGGGAGGAACTTCAACAAACTCAAGTGGAATTGGTTCGGCGCGAGATTGCTGTTTTGGTTTTGGTAGGATGCGAATCCAATAATCGTAGCTGAGGAAAAAAATAACGTGTACGAGAAGTGAGATAACGATACCGAACCAAAGAGCATCAGTATTGCTTCTCCTTCTACCGTCACGCCAGAATTCTTGTTCCGATTGCTGGAATTCTTTTTGCAACACCATGCCGCGATCGCCTCATAACAGCCGTGCCGACAGTTCGTATACCAGTGTATGTCGATCGGGGCAAAAATGGGCAAGGGGCGATCGCACTTCTGAATAGTTGCCTTGCTTGCCTTACTTCCTTTCTGGATGAGAAGCAGTTTCTTCTGAAGGTTGTCCCATCTGATTGATCCTAGCAATCATCTGATACAAACGCCCCAAGTCTCTTTGATTAAAATAAAGCACGATCCGGGGCAAGTCTATAGTTTCATCCTGAGTTTCTTGAGGTAAAGCCGCGCTTTTTTCAATCTTGCCTTTCACCAAAATATCGCTGAAATTGTGATTCAACTCTTCAACTTCAGCATCAGATAATTCTGCATCAAGGCGAATTACCAATAAATCGCGCACGTAGCGGCTAGAGTGATAAACCCGATAAAATTGCGTGATCGCGTTACAAGCAACATCTAAGTTATCTGTAATCGTATAAAGACTGGGATCTTCAGGACTAACCAAACCTTTTTGAATCAAATGCTCTTGAATATATTCGCTCCAAGCTTCCCAATAGTCTCCCCCTGGGTGGTCGATGAGTACCATCGGCACGGGACCGAACTTTCCAGTTTGGCTCAAAGTCATGCATTCAAATGCTTCGTCCTGCGTGCCAAACCCGCCAGGAAATAGCGCCACTGCATCGCTTTCCCTGAGTAAAAACAGCTTGCGGGTAAAGAAATATTTGAAGTGGATTAATTTCGCGTCACCAACAATGTAAGGATTTGCTTCTTGCTCGAATGGTAGTTGAATATTCAACCCAAAAGAATTTTCCCTTCCCGCACCCTCATTTCCCGCCTGCATGATTCCGCCACCACCACCAGTCATCACCATAAACCCTAACTGAGTGACGCAACGGGCGAAGTCTACTGCCATTTTATACGCCGGGCTATCTACTGGAGTACGTGCCGAACCAAAAATTGTTACCTTCCGAACGTGACGATAGGTATGAAATAATTCTAACCCTCGCTCCATATCAGCTAGAGAAGCCGCTAAGATTTTCCAATCGAGACGGTCAATCTCGCTGTGTGCTAACCGAATAATAGTGGCGATCGCCTGCTGGATCAATTGCCGATGTTGCAAATCTGGCAAATGCTCTAACAGGGTAGCTAAGTCCGATTTAAGCGTGTCTATGGTGTCTAATGAACGGGATGAAGTCATGAGTGCTGCTGCACGGGTCGGCACTCTATTTTAGCGAGATTTGGGACATCTGTTGAGAGGAAATTACAGAGACGCAAAATTTCACGTCTTACAATCAGCAGAATTGCTCCCCTGATGAATGTACAGACCAAAAAGCGCCATATAGCCAAAACCTCAGGCGCTTGCAAGTCTTTTTCGTGCTAACCCAGCTCTACAAATACTTTTCTAAAGTATTCGACAGTGTTGTTTTTGGTACTGCACCTACTACCATGTCAACTTTTTGACCCCCTTTGAAAATCATCAGAGTGGGGATACTGCGGATACCGTACTGACTGGCAATATTGGGGTTTTCGTCGGTGTTGAGCTTCACTACCTTGACTTGCCCGTCGTACTGCTGTGCAATTTCATCGACAACAGGGGCGACCATGCGGCAAGGACCGCACCAAGGAGCCCAAAAATCCACTAACACTGGGATTTCACTATCTAGTACTTCTTGCTTAAAAGAAGAATCTGTAACTTGCGCGGCTGCTGACATGCCTGAAAATCCTTGGCTATATTGTTGCTTACTTTGCTGAAAATTTTATCACAGTAAAACCAAGCATTTTTACCTCCTGAGTATCTGTAATTAGATAGATCCTCTGTGGCGATCGCTGTGCGATTGTAGTTGATGTGAAAAGTAAGGATTACTCTACGAGAATTCCCAGACATAAGGAACCGCCCGAACAGTAGTCCGGGCGGAGTGTGGTGTGAGGAGTGAACGGAAACATGCGTCTCCGCTTCCTCTATTGTAGGCGACTGTTTTATTTTTTCCAGTACTCTTTGCAAGATTATGGAAATTTTTAAGTCGACTGTTTTTGTTTGAGTAAAGTTACTTATGCGTGAAGTCAGAAGTCTCCAAGTCAATACTCAAAACGATTGTCACCTACTTACCCATACCGAGTTGCTGAGCCTTCTGATAGACTTTGCCTTCTGTGAGCAATGAAGGAGCTATTACGACTTCGACTTGTTGCATCTCGCGAATGTCTTTTGCCCCCAAAGTTCCCATGCTCGTTTTTAAAGCGCCCAAGAAATTGTGCGTCCCGTCATCGAGTTGAGCGGGTCCGCGTAAAATTTGTTCGCAAGTGCCAGTTGTCCCGACACGAATTCGAGTTCCACGGGGTAGCACGGGGCTAGGGGTTGCCATGCCCCAGTGAAAGCCTTTACCTGGTGCTTCAGCGGCTCTAGCAAAGGGAGAACCGATCATCACGCCATCTGCACCGCAGGCGATACACTTACAGATATCTCCACCTGTAATCAAGCCACCATCGGCAATTACTGGTACGTAATTTCCGGTTTCCTGATAATAATCTTCTCTTGCTGCGGCACAATCTGCGATCGCCGTGGCTTGAGGTACACCCACACCTAAAACACCGCGAGAAGTACAAGCCGCCCCAGGACCAATCCCAACTAAAACTGCTGCTGCTCCTGCCTTCATTAAACTTAAAGTCACTTCGTAAGTGACGCAGTTGCCCAACACGACGGGCATGGGCATTTCTTGACAAAATTTCGCCAAGTCAAGGTTGGTAAACTCAGATGGGGCTATGTGAGCTGTGGAAACAACAGTAGCTTGAATAAAAAATAAATCTGCGCCAGCCTTTGCCACAACGCTACCGTATTTACTCGCTCCAGCAGGAGTCGCGCTAACAGCAGCAATACCACCTTGCTGTTTAATTTCCCTAATTCGTTGCTCGATTAATTCTGGTTTGACTGGTTCGGCATACAATTCTTGCATCAGCGGCACGAATTCATGTGTTCCTACTGAGGCAATCCGTTGTAAAATTGGCTCTGGGTCGGCGTAGCGAGTTTGAATACCTTCTAAGTTGAGTACGCCCAAAGCTCCTAACTGGGAAAGCAGTACAGCCATCTGCACATCGACAACTCCATCCATCGCACTGGCAATAATGGGAATTTCTCGCTCGATCGCGCCAATCTGCCAGCTGGTATCCGCTAAACTGGGGTCTATAGTGCGTTGCCCCGGAGCCAGTGCAATTTCATCAATGCCGTATGCGCGGCGTGCGGTTTTGCCACGTCCAATTTGAATATTCACGTTTCTTTACCCGTTCCCAAACTATTTCGCTAGAGTACCAAATTCGCGAGGGGTTTGGTTAGAGGTTGGGGAATTTTGTTAGTGAGGAGTGCGTGGCTAGTGACTAGTGGATAGTGGAACCAGTGGCTAGTAATTGCGACTTGCGACTTGATGAATGCTCCCTCAGCAACCAGGTACTCTCTCCCTGCTCAGTAAAAGAGGGATAGTACTACAAATAGGTAGGGAAATTCAGGCTTTAGTACGATTGAGACTGACTGAGAGCGTACTACAATGGAATTAAAGTCAAAATGTATTGTTCGCTCAAATGTATTCAACACTAAGCTAAAGCGAAAAAATTCGCGATCGCACGCACAGAACCCGGTCAAAAAAGCTATAGCTTTCAGCTTTTGCTTGAATTTAACGTAGATTTGATATCTAAAAGCCTTTTATTTTAATTTCTGCGCTCTAAAAGTTTTAAATCAAAGACAGAATAATTACTTGAGATAAATTCTGTCCTCTAATCCCTGCTCCCTGCTCCCTTTTAATAAAATTGAAACACCAAGCTTTGATTCAATCAGAAACGTTAGAACTATTAGAATGGTCGCGCTTGTGTCAGCACTTGGCAACTTTTACGGCGACTAAACTAGGAGCGATCGCCGCTCGGAATTTGGTCGTTCCCGACACGCAGGCAAAAAGTCAGGAATTGTTGAACCAAACCAAAGAAGTCTACGAGTTAGATAGTCGTCTGAGTGCTGGGTTGTCGTTTGCCGGAATTCAAGATATTGGCGAATCTTTAGAACGAGCAGAATTACAAGGTATATTAACCGCAGAGCAGTTACTCGCGATCGCCACAACTCTCACCGGAACGAGACAGTTACGACGCAGCATCGACCAACAGCAAGATTTGCCAGTTTTACAGGAATTAGTCTCTACTGTCAAAACCGATCCTGAATTAGAACAGGATATTTTATACTGTATTGACGAACAGGGTAAGGTAGCAGACCGCGCTAGCCCTAAATTAGCAGAGATTCGCGATCGCGTGCGGCAATTGCGCCAACGAATTACCCAAACCCTACAAGGAATCTTGCAGCGCCAAGCCAACGCCGTACAGGAACAACTTATCACCCAAAGAGGCGATCGCTTCGTTATTCCCGTCAAAGCACCGCAAAAAGACGCAATTCCCGGTATCGTCCACGATGCATCCATGAGCGGAGCAACTTTGTATGTAGAGCCAAACGCGATCGTGGCTTTAGGCAATCAACTGCGACAATACATTGCCAGAGAGCAAGCAGAAGAAGAGGCGATTCGCAGACGGCTGACTGAGCAAGTCGCAGCCGTCAAGCCAGATTTAGAAAATTTGCTAGCGGTTGTAACGATAATAGACCTTGCCAGCGCCCGCGCTCGTTATAGCTACTGGTTGCAAGCCAATCCACCCCGCTTTTGCGATCGCTCCCAAGGGGAGAATACAACATTACGTCAATTGCGCCATCCCCTGCTCGTATGGCAAAACCAGCACGAACAAGGGCAGCCAGTCATTCCTGTAGATATTATCGTTCAGCCCCACATTCGCGTCATTACGATCACCGGACCCAATACTGGAGGGAAAACGGTAACGCTGAAAACTCTTGGTTTAGCAGCTTTGATGGCAAAAGTCGGGTTATTTATTCCTGCCAAAGAACCTGTAGAAATTCCTTGGTTTGACATGGTGTTGGCAGACATCGGCGACGAACAGTCATTACAGCAGAGTTTGTCTACTTTTTCCGGTCATATTCGACGAATTAGCCGGATATTAGAGGCGATTGGTGAAGTAGGGAGCAGGGACGAGCTGGGAGCAGGGAGTAGGGGAGAAGGGGACAAGGAAGACAAGGGAGACAAGGAAGACAAGGAAGACAAGGAAGACAAGGGAGACAAGGGAGACAAGGGAGACAAGGGAGACAAGGGAGACAAGGGAGACAAGGGAGACAAGGGAGAAATTCTAGCCACTAGTCACCAGCCACCAGCCACTAGCTACTCACTTGTTCTACTCGACGAAGTCGGCGCGGGAACCGATCCAGTCGAGGGCAGTGCTTTGGCGATCGCCCTTTTGCGTCACCTTGCCGATAATGCCGAGCTGAGTATGGCGACAACTCACTTTGGCGAATTGAAAGCGTTGAAATATCAAGACGAGCGGTTTGAAAATGCCTCGGTGGAATTTAATGAGGAAACTTTATCGCCTACTTATCGCTTGTTGTGGGGGATTCCAGGTCGCTCTAATGCTTTAGCGATCGCTGCTCGTTTGGGATTAAAACTAGAGGTGATCGAGCAAGCAAAACATCAGGTAGGAGAAGCAACGGAAGATGTGAACCAGGTCATTGCCGGACTTGAAGCCCAACGGCGACAACAAGAAACGAAAGCCGCTCAAGCCCAACAGTTATTACAACAAACAGAGCGATTGTATCGTCAACTCTCGGAACGGACTGCTCAGCTAGACGCGCGAGAACGAGAATTACGTGCCTCTCAAGAACAAGCAATTCAACAGGCGATCGCCCAAGCTAAAGCGGAAATTGCTCAGGTGATTCGCAAGTTGCAGCAAGGAACTCCTACAGCTCAAGCCGCACAGCAAGCGACGGTGGCGATCGATCGGTTTGCCCAACAACATACTCCTCCCACACCCAAGCCCAAAGCTGAATTTCGCCCCAAAGCAGGCGATCGCATTCGCATTCCCCGTTTAGGGCAAACCGCAGAAGTTTTGAACGAACCTAACGATGACGGCGAATTAATCGTCCGCTTCGGACTGATGAAAATGACCGTCAAGTTAGAAGACATTGAATCGCTGGATGGGAAAAAAGCCAATTTCCAAGAGAGGAAACAAGGGGGACAAGGAAGACAAGGGGGACAAGGAAGCCATTCTAGCCACCAGCCACCAGCCACTAGCCACTCACCCGACTCCCCCACAATCAGGACTTCTCAAAATACCTTCGATATTCGAGGTAGTCGGGTGGCTGATGCAGAGATCGTGCTAGATAAGGCGATCTCCGAAGCGTCTGGAACAATATGGATTATCCACGGTCACGGTACGGGGAAACTGAGACAAGGAGTTCACAATTTTTTGCAACAGCATCCTATGGTAAGTCGCTTCGAGGCTGCGGCTCCTGAAGATGGTGGCTCTGGGGTGACAGTAGCTTTTTTGCGGTAGCGTCAACGTGTAGGATGTGGTAAAAATTGACTGAGCAAAATTTCAGAACCTGAGCTGCTTGAGCGGCAAATTTGTTGCTAGCTGGAGAAAACAAGCCAAAACCAAAGAAACACGGTTTCAAATTGGGTAACAGCTCAGTGTATCTTAGTCGTACCACCTATGCTGAAGACTATGCACTCTAGCGCCCAATCTCCCAATCAAAGTACTAAGTGGAACGATCTCACTCGCGCCGAGCCTGCACCCGTGCAGCTCAACAATATCAAAGCTCAACTCGATCTGATATTGTTGGCGCTAGAAGCTTTAGTAGGTATTGGTTCTGAGGCAATGTTATCGGCAGCAGAAGAATTAAATTTGGCAACAAAAATCCCCGATCGGGTGGCGTTATGGCGCTTGAGGCAATCAAATCCTTTACGTAAAGGTGATGGGGGTAGGAAAAAATTAGATATAGAAGAAGCGCGATCGCTAGTTTTAATTATTTGTCACCTAGCCAAACAATATCAGACTCAAATTCGCCGCGCCGTCATGTTATTAGAGCAGGCGATCGCCAATCGAGAAGTTCCTCATAAAATCGGCGTGTTGGGCGACTACATCGATAGTTTTAGCAATCTCTATCAAGAGCGCATGGAAGATGCCGAACATTTATCAACCAATTGGCTAAGTCAATTAGGCTTCAAGCTCTTAGTCGATCTGTTATTTTATAGCGGTGCTGTCGGTCATCGGCACTTATGGCTTACTTTGCTCGATCGTTCGCAATTGTAACTAGGGAGTCGGGGAGAAGAGTGGTGCGTGTTGATAGGGTGTGGTGTGTGACTAATTTCTCCCTTGTCCCCCTTTGCCCCCTAATCCCCACTCCCTTCGGTCGTGGGGTCCCCCTTGTCCCCCTTGTCCCCCTTGTCCCCCTTGTCCCCCTTGTCCCCCTTGTCCCCCTTGTCCCCCTTGTCCCCCTTGTCCCCCTTGTCCCCTCACTCCCTGCTCCCTACTCCCTACTCCCTACTCCCTCATTTTCGCTTATGTCTCTGTCAGAACCGATTATAAAAAAGTATACGCAAGCTTCTTGTACGTTACAGGTTACCGAGCGCACGCCAGGATCGGATCGGGGTGCTAAATCAATGAATGCACCAATTCAGTTCGAGGTGCGCTTTCATGACTCCCAACTACCAGAAGCAGAGCAAATTCGCATTCAGGGCGATCGCCATTCTCTCGTAGAATTGCATGAAGTTGTCAAAAACTACGTGCAGAGAGTTCTCGCTTCATCGCCAGACCGATTCAATGCTTTGTTGGTAGAAGATGCTGCCAATACGCCCACCCTACCGGCAGAATTAGATTCCTCTAGCACGCCTGCACCAGCTCCAGCAGGAGGAATATACATTCAACCTGGTGAAGGATTATCCCATAATTTGTTTTTAGGAGCTTTAGCAACTCCTAGTACGGGGCAATTCATTCCTTTGAGCATGACGCAACTATTCGATCTAGCAAACGCTTTAGATGAATATGCTGCTGACGTTTTAGCTGTCCCAGTCAACTTTAATAGCCCGACTCGTTTTGCTACTACTCCTTCTACAGCTTGGGCGGGAATAGCAGCCGTACTGCTGGTAGGAGTAGGTTTAACCGCAGGACTCGTACATCTGCTCAACCGTTCTGACGAGCCACAAACAGCCAGTCGTCCGCCACAACAGCCTTCTCCCTCGCCCACCCTATCTCCAGAGGCTGTACCGTCTGTGCCACCCACAAGCGATCTCCCATCGCCGACGACAAGCCCAACTTTAGGAAATTTACCAAATACGCCAACTGTGGGGAGTTCGCCAATTCCCTCACCGCTGTCAGACACTCCCCTGCCTACCGCGCCAACCACGCCACCCTTTACAACCACTGCCCCACCTGCACCGCCTAACGCTGGAGTTAGCCCCCTACCTGGTATTGCTCAAGCACCATCTGGTTCTACTCAAACACCCAAGTCATCGGCTAATCAACCAGCTAATCAGCCTGCCGTGCAACCAGGTAGCATTGCTACCTTACCAGGAATTACTACCAACAATAACCTTCCCAGTCCTCCCACCCCCAATCGCTCGGCTCAGACTCCACCAACAATCGATGTTCCTGCCGCACCACCCAGCAATCCAGCTCCGCCGCCATCAGTAGAAGGCTTGACACCCAGAGAAAGGATCAGAGCAGCTTTAGAAGGTAAGCCAGTTGAGGAGCCGCCAGCTAAACCGTCACGACAAGCACCCCAAGCGGCAGCTTTTGCCCCTACGCCGCAAGTTAATGAAGTCAGAGAATACTTCCAACAGCGTTGGCAGCCCCCCTCTGGACTCAGCGAACCGTTAGAATACAGTATTGTCCTAGATGTAGACGGCTCGGTGCAGCGGATCGAACCTTTAGGCAAAGCAGCTAGAAACTACATCGAGAGTTCTGGTTTACCTTTAATCGGCGAACCCTTTGTCTCCGCTAACCCCCAAGGCGAAACACCTAGAGTTAGAGTCATACTCGGCGCTGACGGGAAAGTTCAGTCTTTTCTGGAGCAAAACTAAATCAGTAGTTAGTTATCAGTTATTTAGTGTAGGGACGTTACATGTAACGCCTCTACAGAACATATAACGTCTCTACTGAGATAAAAATAAGGAGACTGTGCAATCCAATCTCCTCAGTTAGCGATCGCCTGTTTGGATATATTAATACTTAGCTTTTTTGCGGGTTAACTGTTGCTTGCGACGGCGCTTTTGGGCAGCAGCCACAGCCCCCTCGACGGGATATCCTACAACTGGGGGAATGACTTGATATTGTCTGTCTTGTTCTAGCCGCTTTAACTCAGTGTAATCGACCCAGTGGATGCAATCTACCGGACAAGTATCGATCGCCTCTTGGATCAGTTCCTCCACGTCACCATCTTGACGGACGACGCGAGAGCGACCGTAATCTGGTTCGATGTAAAAGGTGTTGCGAGCGACGTGAGCGCAGTGCTTGCACCCAATACAAGTGATTTCGTCAACGTATACACCCTTTTGCCGGGTAACACCGCCCAATTCTGGCTCTAGTCCAGAACGATTGGCAGCGTCGCGGAGATTCCCTCCCAACTCGGGTTCTAGGTGCGATCGCCCCGTGTCGGAATGATTCGATGTGCCAAGATCGTCCATCAGCCACTCCAGCGCTGTACTAACAGTCTGATCGAGCCATCTGAGTTTTTCTGTTGTTCGGTGACTTGAAAGCCTTGTCTTGCTGTTTCGTTAACTACGGTGTGGTACGCATAACGCTGCGTCACTTGGCGCAAGAAACCTTCTACTGATAAAGGTTGCTGCCAATATTGCATATCGGCGACGAGTTCGTACTCTTTGCCATTCCAACTAAACCCTACATCGTAACCGTTATCTTGCTCGATTGTCACTTCGGCATTCCGCGTTTGTCCCTGATAGCCTCGGACTTGCCGAGATCCAGATTTCCAATCAACTCCCATATCGGTGAGAGCTGCTTGCAAGGATGTTAAATTGCGGATTTGAGTTTTGATTTGGCTAAAGTGTGACATGGTGTTTCTAGATCGTCGTAAATTAACTAAGGTCAATAACTAAATAAAAAAGCTACCATTCGCTAAACGATGCTTGAGCGATTGAGACATCAGCTTGTGTATTAACTTGATTAAAATATTCTGATGTTGGCTGCTGGCTAATGGTTTGCCCTAGTTCTGCTTCCAGCGCTGCCGTAACTTCCGTACAGGAGGAACCGACGATCCCCGTAACTTTTTCCTGTACGCGACCATCGGGATAGATGACAAATTCTAAGGTTTCCATGCTTCTAGCCAACACAACAGGTTTTAAGGTTATCTGACACTTATATCCAGCATTTGGGCAGGATAGCTTGCTTTGAGCGACGCGATCCCCTATCTTAATATCCCTACTGCTACATAATGTTTCATCCATCGAATTATATAGATGAAAAAGTTAACAAAATTTAGCAATAGAGTGAACTCGCACAGTAATTATTTGTCAGTTTCGCTTAACTTTCAACAGCAGTCAAGCAGAAAATTAGAGAGCAGGGAGCGGGGAGCAGGGAGCAATTACAAGTCAACCCCACACCCCACACCCCACACCCCACACCTCCCACACACCCCACACCCATCTCCTACTTATGAGTAACAGTCCAATTTGGCATCCTTTCACCCAGATGAAAACGGCTCCTCCTCCTTTAAAAGTCAAACGGGGAGAGGGGGTGATGTTGGAATTGGAGGATGGAAGGCAGATTCTTGATTGTATTTCGAGTTGGTGGGTGACGATCCACGGACACAGCCACCCCGTACTAGCTGAGGCTCTTTACCAACAAGCAAAACAACTAGAACATGTGATTTTTGCTGGGTTTACCCACGAACCAGCAGAAAAGCTAGCGACTCAACTCTTGACACATTTACCTGAGTCTCTGACACGGGTATTTTTCACTGATAATGGTTCCACTGCGATCGAAGCTGCTCTTAAAATGGCATACCAGTACTGGTACAACCAAGGGGAAAAACAACGAACTCGATTCATTAGCTTTGAAGGCGGCTATCACGGCGACACTGTAGGAGCAATGTCAGTTGGTAGTAGTTCTCCTTGGTGGCAAACTTTCAAAACTTTGATGTTTGCAACAGATATCGTGCCTTTTCCCGCAACTTTTGACGAAGATTCCAACGTCGCTACCCACGAAGCACAGGCTTTGGATTGTCTGGCAGAATTATTGCAAAAAAATTCACACAGTTACGCAGGCATATTTATCGAGCCTTTAGTACAGGGAGCCGCAGGGATGCGCCTGTGTCGTCCCCAATTTTTGCAGGAACTTGCCAAACTCGCCCGCACGCATGGGGTGCTGCTAATCTATGACGAGGTTATGACGGGCTTTGGTAGAACAGGAGAATTATTTGCTTGTTTAAAGTCAAGTACTTGTCCCGATATACTTTGCTTATCTAAAGGTTTATCAGGTGGCTGTTTACCTCTATCTGTGACTGTAGCAACAGAGGAAATTTACCAAGCCTTTTACAGCGATGACATCGATCGCGCCTTCTTCCACAGTCATTCTTACACGGGAAATCCCTTAGCTTGCGCCACAGGCAACGCCTCGCTGGAATTATTAACTCAAAATCCAGATGTATTTAGGGGAATGGAAGCCTTACACCGTCGCTATATGGAAACATGGTTGAGCGGGCATCCAAAAATCGAACGTACCCGCATCTGCGGTACAATAGCAGCCCTGGATCTGAAAGCTGAAAGCGAAAGCTACTTAAACGCCACAGGTTCAAAACTGCGATCGCGCTTTCTCGAATTAGGCTTCCTCTTACGTCCTCTCGGTAATACCATTTACCTCATGCCACCCTACTGCATCACCCCGACTCAACTCGAATCGATTTACGAAGTGATTCGTCGGGTTGTGGATGAGTGAGTCAAAAGTCAAAAGTCAAAAGTCAAAAGTTAAAAGTCAAAAGTCAAAAGTCAAAAGTCAAAAGTCAAAAGTCAAAAGTCAAAAAATTAGCAACAACCAACAACTGCCGATCGCCAACTACCAACTACCAACTACCAATGCCCCAAACCATCACCTTACCAAATTGGAATCAACTTGCCGATCGCTCCTTAGCAGGAGATCTTATCAGCCGTGAAGAAGCTTTAGCCGTACTCAGCGCCCCTAATGAAGTGTTACTCGAACAGCTAGCAGCAGCTTATAAAGTTCGCAAACATTATTGGGGTAATCGCGTTCGACTACACTTTTTGCTCAATGCCCAAAGTGGACTTTGCCCTGAAGATTGCCATTATTGTTCTCAGTCGAAAATCTCGACAGCAGAAATTGAGAAATATCCGTTGATGGCACAAGAAAAAATTTTAGCTGCCGCAGCACGGGCGGCTAGTTTAAAAGCAGGTACATTCTGCATGGTACTGTCTGGGCGATCGCCTAACGAAACAACTTTTGCCAAATTTTTAGCAGCCGTGCGAGAAGTCAAGGCAAATTACGATTTGAAAATTTGTGCTTGTTTGGGGTTATTGAGTGAGTCACAAACGCAGCGTTTAGCAGCAGCCGGAGTCGATAGAGTCAACCACAATCTCAATACAGCAGAGTCGCACCACGAACAAATTTGTACGACTCATACTTTTAGCGATCGCGTGGCGACGGTGGAGAATGTTAAAGCTGCTGGAATTACGACTTGTTCGGGCGGAATAATCGGGATGGGTGAGTCAGATGACGATATTATCGATTTAGCTCTGTCACTGCGACAATTAGAAGTAACAAGCGTACCAATTAACTTTTTGATCCCAATACCAGGTACACCACTAGCAGGGTTGCAACAACTCAATCCGCAACGCTGCCTGCGAATATTATGTCTATTTAGATTCTTGCTACCATCACAAGAAATTCGGATTGCCGGAGGTAGAGAAGTCCATTTGCGATCGCTCCAACCGTTAGGATTATATCCCGCCAACTCCATCTTCATTGGCGACTATCTCACCACCCCAGGACAAGCAACACAAATGGACTTAGACATGATTCGCGACGCTGGCTTTGTTTTGGAGGAGTGAGGAGCAAGGAGCGACTATTCTTTGTGTTCTTCTTAGCGTCTTAGCGTCTAACGCTACGCTTCGCCTACGACTGATGCGTGACATAAAAATGGATTTACTTAGCACGGAGATATTAACAAATCGCCTCAGATTAAAACCTGTATCGATGGCGTATAAAGAAGAAATCTTTTCAGAATTTACTGAAGATATTACTAAATATATGTGTCCGCGATCGCCCCAACATATTGCTGAAATAGAAGCATTTATTGATAATGCAATTCTAGATTTAAAAAAGGGTAGCGATCTCAGGCTGGTTATCTTAAAAAAGGATTCGCAAGAATTCTTAGGCTGTGTAGGTCTTCATGGTATGCTTGGCAAAACTCCAGAATTTGGCATTTGGTTAAAAAAAGCAGCCCACGATCGTAAGTATGGGCTAGAAGCAATTAGAGGTATCAAAAATTGGGCTGAGCAAAATCTAGATTATGAATATTTTCTTTATCCTGTAGATCGCGCCAACATTGCCAGTCGTAAAATTCCAGAAACATTGGGCGGAAAAGTTGTGAGAGAATACGAACACAAAAAGACAAATGGAAATATTTTATATTTATTAGAATATCGCATTGAGAGAGCGTAGCATCTGTAGGAGCGAGTTTACCAAACATTTGATACTTTCTATTACCATTTACCAATTACCCATTACCATCCCCAAACCGATAACCCTTACCATAAACAGTATGAACTAACACTATTTCTCCCTTCGCTTCAATTTTGCGTCTTAATAACCGAACTAAAGCAGCTAAAACATTACTGCTCGGTTGTTCCTCTTCAGTCCATAAATATTGATGAATTTGGTCGTGAGTTAAAACTTGTCCGACATGACGCATAAAATATTCTAAAAGCTTAGTCTCTTTCTCTGACAACTCAATCGTGCGTCCTTGACGATAAGCTAAGCGATTGTCCACATCTAATTCTAAATCTGCAACTTGTAAACGTTGAGTTGTAGCTAGATTTAAATCTACAGCGCCTCGCCGTAACAAAGCGCGGACTCTTGCAAGTAATTCGCGTAATTCAAAAGGCTTAACAATATAATCATCTGCACCCGCATCTAAACCTTGCACGCGATCGTCTATCGTATCTTTAGCAGTCAGGAAGAGGACAGGTGTATTTTTACCACTGCGGCGTAATTGCTGACAAATATCTAACCCCGATTGGTGGGGGAGCATCCAATCGAGGATCAGTAAGTCATAAGTCTTCTGAGTAGCCAAATTGCTACCTTTGTTCCCATCATATGCCACATCAACCTCGTATCCTTCACGGCTGAGGAGGCGACTAAGAGGATCGGTTAGTTCAACTTCATCGTCAACTAACAAGATTTTCATATCAATCTTGGCTGCACGGATAGATTACGCGATATTTCTATTCTTACACTGGCTGCAATCTGGCAGTGTCTCACTAATATAGAAAATCAGAATTATACAATCGCGATCGTTCTAGTTTCAGGGCATAATAGTTTTTTGTGAGAATCAGGACTTGTCTTCTGTTTCTTCCCCTATTCCCTACTCCCTACTCCCTAGCCATGATTACCGTAGCACTACCCAAAGGCGCACTTTTAAAAGATAGTATCCGTTTGTTGCAATCTGTCGGTTTAGATTTTAGTGCATTTCTCGATTCCAGCAATCGCCAATTACAGATTCAAGACTCGAATAATATTGCCAAAGCTTTATTAGTACGGGCGCAAGATGTACCCGTTTACGTAGAATACGGACAGGCACAATTAGGAATTGTTGGCTATGATGTATTACGCGAGAAAAAACCGAAAGTTGCCAATCTAGCCGATTTAAAATTCGGTTCTTGTCGGCTCTCTGTGGCTGTCAAAGCTTCTAGTCCTTATCGTTCGGCTTTAGAATTACCAGCTCACGGAAGAGTTGCTTCTAAGTTTGTTAATTGCGCCCGCGAGTATTTTGAAAATTTAGATTTACCAGTAGAAATTATTACTTTATACGGTTCTGTAGAATTGGGACCAATTACGGGTATGTCTGAGGCAATTGTTGACTTAGTTTCTACTGGTAGAACGCTACAAGAAAATGGATTAATCGAGATTGAAACATTGTTTGAAAGTACGGCAAGACTGATCGCTCATCCCTTAAGCTATCGGCTTAACAGCGGGAATTTTTATCAGTATATCGAACAAATTCGCACGGCAATTGTGTCACCTGTTTAGTTGAGTAAAATCTACATTTCAATCCTATGCTTGAAAGCATAGGTTCCCTGCTCGATCGCTCGTGCGCTCTCTGCTAAGACTGCACCAATCTCCCCTGCTCCTCTGCTCCCCTGCTCCCCCGCTCCCAAGTACCTCGGCGCGTTAAACGGCGTTCCAAAGTAGCGATCGCCCAATCTGCTAAAATTGCTAACACCGCCGCCGGAACTGCTCCTGCCAGAATCAACTGATTGTTGACCATTGCAATTCCCCGAAATACAAACACGCCCAAGCCGCCAGCGCCAATTGCTGCTGCGATCGTGGCAACCCCGATCGCAATCACCGTAGCTACCCTTACCCCTGCTAAAATCACCCCTAGCGCCAACGGAACCTCGACTTGCAAGAGTAACTGGCGATCGGTCATGCCCATCCCCTTTCCTGCCTCACGAATTGCCGGATCGACGTTAATAATTCCTGTATAGGTATTGCGAATAATTGGTAGGAGAGAATAGAGGGTTAGAGCAATAATCGCCGTCCGCGCCCCAATTCCGCCAATTAGCGGCACGGAAATCAAAAATCCAAATAGTGCCAAACTAGGAATTGTTTGCAACACGTTAGCAATTCCCAAGATTGGCTGACGCAGGCTGGGTTTACGGGTGATGCAGATCCCTAGCGGAATACCTACCAAAGTCGCAACACCAATTGAAATTCCTACCAAGAGGATATGGGTAGCAGTTTCCTGTAAAATCTCCGGCGCGTACTTCACCAGAAAAAATTCACTCAAGTTCATTTTCCGTTCTTCTCACCAGAATTATAAATCTGAGCAAATGGTGGTAACCCTTTGATAAAAGCACGCGCCTCTGGCTTGGGAGATTTTAAAAACTCTTCTGGCGTACTTAACACCAGCATCCGTCCTGCTTGCATGAGACCAATTCGAGAAGCCAAAATAAAAGCTTCCTGAATATCGTGCGTTACGAAAATTACGGTTTTGCCTAACTGCTGTTGCAAGCGGCGAAACTGCTGTTGAATTTCTAGACGAGTGACTGGATCGAGCGCGCCGAAAGGTTCGTCCATCAATAACACGGGCGGATCGGCAGCTAGCGCCCTAGCGACTCCTACACGCTGTCGTTGTCCTCCAGAAAGTTCGCGGGGGTAACGATGAGCGAATTGCTCCGGTTCCAAACCAACTAAGTTTAACAGTTCGTAAACTCGTGCCTTAATTTGTTTGGGTTTCCAACTTTCTAAAGCTGGCACTAAGCCCACATTTCGTTCGATCGTGAAATGCGGAAACAAACCTGTCTCCTGAATCACGTATCCCATCTGACGGCGTAATTTGATTTCATCCCACTTGGTTGTAGGAATGCCTTCAAACAGAATCTCACCGTGAGAAGGGACGAACAGACGATTGATCAACTTCATGGTCGTAGTTTTGCCACTACCACTGCGTCCCAATAAGACTAAAACTTCACCTCGCCCGATGGTGAAATTGAGATTTGATACCAGCGCCCGTCCGTTCTGAATGAACGTGACATCGCGAAATTCGATTGCAATTGGATTATCCTGCGGCATAAACGACTCCCGAAAGGGGTTGCCTCAGGTAACATTATGTGCTGATTTACCCGCGATCGAAGTAATGGTTGAGCTTTTAGTGTATCAACTTACATGCAAACAGGGGTAGAAGCAAGCTATAACTTATCGTTAGACATCCTGGGGATTCAATTTTGCCATTTCCCAAGTCGTGTAAGTGCCAATCGGACTCCAAATTAGATATGGTAGGAGTAAAGCCGCCGCCCAAGGGGAAACGCTGAGGACAGTTAAGGCTAATAATAGACCAGCGATCGCACCCGTACCACCAATAATCGTCCCAATTTTGAGGCTGCGAGTCCTAAACATCACAGGCGTGTAGGAAACGATTAGAATTTCTACCAACAGGTAAAACCCCATCAGCAACCAGCTACCCGTATTTTCCCACACGATATAAGCCGACCAAGCACCGCAAATAAATACGACCGTCCAAATGACGGGAATTAACGCTTCAAACGTCAACCAGTTAGGGCGGCGCAAGCGCTTAAACCATTTGCGATCGCTTGGTGTAAAGAAATTTGAACCAAGTGCCACCAACAGCGTCACAGCCCCGATTACCATCCAAGATTTAATCATGATTAAGTGAGTAGTAAGTACTGAGTGGCTAGTGGCTAGATTCTTTATTGGTCTAGTCACTAGTCACTAGTCACTGATAACTGACAACTGTTCACTGCTCTGTAGGATTGAGGCGAATCATTTCCCAGGTTGTAAACGTGCCGATGGGACTCCAAATGGTATAAGGTATGAGCAAAGCTGCTGCCCATCCAGAGATTTGCAAGACAGCTAGTAACAACAATACGCTCAAGAGTACGCCTGAGAAACCAACAAACGTACCGATCGCCAAACTACGTAGTTGTAGCGTCACTGGTAAATAAGCAACGGTAATTAATTCTAAAACTAGGTATAAGCTCATTAATAACCAGGTTTTGAGGCTACCTGGTTCTGCTTCCCAAACAATATAAGCTGAAATTGCCCCACACGTAAAAATCACCATCCATATTACTGGAATTAATGGCTCAAAAGTTAACCAATGTGGGCGTTCCAGTTGAACTGCCCATTTCAAATCGCGAGGCTTAAAGAAAAAGCCACCGAAGGCGACAAGAAACGTTATTCCTCCAATCGCTAACCAAGACGGAATCATTCTTGTTTATCCTTTCCTCAGTCTTCTATCGCGATTGTGACAGTTTAGGGCAGTGTGAGTACTCAGTCATTGGAGAGAAGTAGAAATTCAGGAACTAGGAGTTATTAGCAGTTCTCAGTCGATCGCAGTATACATCTTGTAGGGGGGCACAGCTGTGCCCCCCTACAGACCCTAATATCTCATTCAATCAAGAACCACCTAGTTTGTACTCAAATAGGCTTCTAATGCTTCCGAACCACCGATAAGCCTTCCATCGATAAAGACTTGCGGTACTGTCATTGCTCCCGTCATTGCCCGTAGAGAACGGGTTGTCGCATCTTGCCCTAAAACGATTTCTTCGTATTCAATTCCGCGTCCTTGCAGCATTTCTTTCGCACGGGTGCAGAACGGACAACCAACTTTGGCGAACAAAGAGACGCACTTCGGTTTTGCCGCTTCTGGGTTAATGTAATTGAGCATGGTTTCGGCATCGGATACTTTAAAGGGATCGCCTGGTTCCTCTGGCTCGATAAACATCTTTTCTACTACACCATCTTTCACCAGCATGGAATAGCGCCAAGAACGCTTGCCAAATCCTAACTCCGATTTGTCTACCAACATTCCCATCCCGTCAGTAAACTCGCCGTTGCCATCGGGAAGAAAAGTTACCTTATCTGCACCTTGATCCTTTGCCCATTCGCTCATGACAAAGGCATCATTGACAGAAATACAAACAATCTCGTCAACACCATTCTCTTTAAAGGCTGGTGCTAAATCGTTGTAACCTGGAACGTGAGTTGACGAGCAAGTTGGTGTATATGCCCCCGGCAAAGAGAAAACTACAACTGTCTTGCCGTTAAATATCTCGTCGCTAGACACATCCAACCATCCGTTATTCTGGCGAGTCCGAAATTTAACACTGGGTACTTTTTGTCCTTCGCGGTTAGACAGCACGGTATCTCCTTCACTTCACAAATCTACATACAGATAGAGCGTACTCGTTATGAGTTCACTTGTCAACTCTTTCGCTCGCGTTGCTATACTACTACATGTACATGTGGATACTACAATTTATCCTGAAGCCCGGGAAACTAGCAGACGAAGATAAAAATATGCCAGAAAATGCTTGGAATACATCCCTCTACGAGAGTAAACATGCGTTTGTGTGGCAGTACGGCGAATCACTGCTAGAGTTGCTGTCACCGCTGCCAGGAGAAAGAATTTTAGATCTCGGTTGCGGCACGGGACAATTATCAGAAAAAATTGCGATCGCGAGGGATTCACAATTAAATTATTTTATATATAGATAGGTGGGCATTGCCCACTCTACTATTTAATTCTGGGTAGATGTAACATAATTAACGACTATAGGCGTAAGCTTGTCTATTACATCTGAAATTATTTCACGATCTGTTTCAGTCCAAACTCTCGGTTGACCGAATACACAGGGTTGTAAAATACCCCATAATTGATTTTTGTCGCATAAATGAGCGTGAATTAAAGCTCGGTGTCCGAAATTTTTACGCTCAAAATCTTTATTGACCACTTTTGGATCTGCTGTCTCTACATCTTCCACAAAAATTGATGGTTCGGCACGCAAAGCGGCTGCAAATAAAGGGTCTTCGTTGTTTATTAAATCGGTGGGTTCTGCTTTCCAGTCTGAATCAGTTACATCAGGATATTCAGGACTGCGACACCAACAACTGACAACTTTACCAATATTAGTTTGAGGATGGCGTAAATAGAGAAAACAGCGATCGCATTGTAATAGATCTCCTAATACTGGTAGTAAAGTTGAAAAAATTGCTTCTGGCGGACGATGTTCGGAGAGAATCTTGCTTAAAATAGTCGAATCTTGCATAGAAATCTTAGCCTTTTGATAGGGTCGATCTGCGATCGCTCTGTCTAATCTAAAAGTATATAGAAAATGCGAGGAAAAGATCATGCCTAGCGGTCATGCAAATCATAAAGGCACAAGCGATAAACCTAATACAAATGCAGCGGGTCAAATGGATATTGCTGCCGATAAATCAATCGATGCCGCCGAAGATGTCTTACCAGAAGGAGCTACAACTAATACAACTAGAACCGATGAATTTGTTGATTATCCTCCTGCATATCAGCGTCCAGAAGAATCAGAATCTAGTCAGGATAAATAAGTGAGTTTATGGCGATCGCAAACTGTTAAT